>CAYOKQ010000029.1:0-12968 GCA_964404595.1 uncultured Methanosarcinales archaeon
TTTCAATTTTATTGCCCTGCTCGGAGATCATATGGATGGAAATTTAGCACGGATGAAAGAGAAGTTCAGTTTTTTAGGGCCATATCTAGAACAAGTTGGCCTTTTTTTTGGCACACCACTTTTTTTTGTAGGGCTTGCTATAGGCAACTATATTCGTTTTCAAAATCAGTGGTACTTCATCATAGGAATAATTGGAGTATTCTTCTGGGTATTTGAAAAACTTATTCGAGTCAATCCGATCTGGTTTGGCAAGGATAAAGCCGTGCTCATCGCCCAAGTGTACACTGAAGCTTCATTTCGATCACATCGGCGCACCGCGTGGATTGTGGAATTATTTCGCCGGGGGCAGCCGTTTAACTTGTTATTCTTTTTAATTATTTTTGACTATCCTCTGGCGGCACAAATAATATACTCAACGTTATTTGCCCTTGAATTTTTCCGTAAGTTTATAACTACAATCCGAAGTCTTTATACGCTGCAATCTGCTCCTATAGAAAAAAAAAGTTCGTTGTAAATCTGAAAAATGCCTAAATACAAAATCATTTATGACCGCCAAAATTGCATTGGGGTAAGTTCCTGCGCCATCCTTGCAGACAAATTCTGGAAGATGAATGAAGATACCAAAGCAGACTTAATCGGCGCGCTCAAAAAGAATGGTTTTTTTGAATTAGAGATAGAGGAAAAAGATGTGCATATCAATAAAGAAGCGGCGAGAAATTGTCCGGTAGGTGTGATTAAGATATTCGATGCACAAGGGAAACAGATTATGCCGTAATTTCTGAACTGGCCCCCATAACCTTTTTAAAGGCGCCTTCTGGAATTATGTATAAAATGAGGCGCACCTATCTTCGGTTACTGAAATATTTTATAGTGAAAAAACCAAAAACGCCCTTGCAACTCATTCATTTTGTCACTTCACGCTGCAATGCTAAATGCGGGCATTGCTTCTATTGGAGCCAACTCAATACCAAGGGTGAACTCTCTCTTGATGAAATCGATAAGATTACCAAACATCTTTCTGACTTGGTTATTCTCAATATCAGCGGAGGCGAGCCGTTTATTCGCCAGGATTTTGCAGAAGTCATCAAGACCTATTATCGAAATACCCCTGTGAAAGAGGTTACTGTTCCCACCAATGCCACGTTTACCGAAAAAATGAGAAAAGATTGTATTGACATCCTTGAATATTGTAAAGGAATGGAACTTAACATTGTCGTTTCACTTGATGGAATCGAAAAAATTCATGACGAAATCAGACAGGTCAAAGATTGTTTTAAAACTGCCAAAAAGTCATTTGAGATGCTCAAAGAGCTGCAACAACAATATCCACGGCTACAAGTTTCAGTAGTGTCAACATTAACTTCTTTAAATCAAGATACCGTTGAAGAATTTCA
The DNA here is from genome assembly GCA_964404595.1 of uncultured Methanosarcinales archaeon. GTDB lineage: Archaea > Nanobdellota > Nanobdellia > Woesearchaeales > GW2011-AR9 > CAYJXA01. Next base: position 1,395 of record CAYOKQ010000029.1, read on the forward strand.
TACCGAGATTAAAAAAGAGTGGCAGCCGGATATTTTTGGGATGAACCTTATCCGGGGAGAAGCTAAAACCATGGATCTTTTTGGGGTGAGTTTGGAGAATTACAAGAAATTTTTTGCGTTGCAATCAAAATCAAGGAAATCAGGTATAAAAAGCAAAGTGAGAGATTACTTAAACAAACTGCGCACCGGAACCAATATTCAAATGGTGCAGCAGAAAAAGATGATCGTTCCTTGCACTGCTGGAACTCTATTAGGGGTTATGTATGAGAAAGGAGACGTGTATCCTTGCGAATTACTCAACAAAAAACCACTGGGTAATGTTCGTGAACATGACTATAATTTTCAAACATTATGGGCAAACGCTGCAAATCAAGCAGCGTGTAAATTCATCAAAGATACAAAATGTTATTGCACTCATGAATGTTTCCAGCGTTTTAATATCATGTATAAACCATCGTTTGTACTGAAAAATATGGTGGCCTCTTTCTTTGGGAAATCTGAGGCTATTAATATCCTCAAACCGAATCCGCAGGCACAGAACCAGGGCAATGATCTTATCCAATTGGGAAAGATACGGGGAGTGCGGCAGGTACATACTGAATCTGCTGCCGTTATTCCACTCATGAAGGTTAAGACTGACGAGGCTCCCAAGCAGTAAGATTTCTCTTTCAGTAGCCTTATAAATGCTTTTTTTTCAAGTATTCTTATGTCGCGCTCATTAGCACAAGGAACAGTATATATCATGGCTTCCGAGTTCGCGTTTATACTTTCCAATTATGTCATCCATGTGATCATAGCCCGTTTGTTAGGGATAGAAGCGTATGGTATATTTGGGGTATTGTTATCATTATTCATGATTAATCGCGCTTTTCTCAATACGGGAGTTTCTCGGGCAACATCCAAGTTTATCGCGGAAAATCCCGCCAATGCCGGTGCTGTTTTTCGCACCTCATGGAAATTACAATTCTGGATAGCCTTAATGTTTATGCTCTTATATATATTGGGGGCCCCGCTGCTCGCAAACCTCCTTAAAGATTCATCGCTTCGATATTATATCATGCTCATTGGAGTAATGATTCTTCCTTTAGCACTTCTTTCTCTCTATACCAGCGGCCTTATGAATGGATTGCGGTTATTTAAAGAGCAGGCACTCATAAAGGCTGCCTATCCGGTCTTGAGAGTCATTTTTACGATTATTTTCATAATGCTGGGGTGGGGAATTTTTGGTGCTTTAATCGGCTATTTAGCAGCCATTATTGCCGGTTTTCTATGGGCTATGTATCTACTTCGAGGATCGAAATATAAAACCCAAGATTATCTTCCATATTTACAGAAAAAAATTATTTTATTTGCTCTTCCGGTGGCTCTGAGCGCGCTTTCTTTTAGCCTGCTTCGTAATATCAACACACTTTTCATTAAATACTTTTTTGCTGACAATAGTGTTGTTGGGTTGTACACCGCAGCTTTTACGATTTCCACTATCCCTTATTTTGTCTTAATTTCGTTGTCACTCACCTTAACACCAGCTATTTCCCATGCTACGTCTACTGGCAATAAAGTCTTAGTGCAAAAATATATCAGCCAGTCATTGCGTTCTTTATTCCTTATTCTAATGCCCGCAACCGTGTTGATCGCAGCAAGCAGTTCAGCGTTACTTCATTTTTTGTATTCAGCATCTTATACCGCTGCAGCACCGTTACTGAGTATTCTTATCGTTGGTTCAGCATTTTTAACAGTGTTTACAACACTCACCTCCATTACCACCGGTGGCGGAAAACCATGGATTGAAATGGTATTAAGTATCATTCTCATGGTTATTTTGGCTATCACTAATTTCATCTTTATTCCTCTCTATGGTTTGATTGGTTCGAGTTACGCAGTTCTTATTACTTCACTGCTCGCCTGTGTCTGTATTGCTATTATTGTGTATTGCAAATATGGTACACTGGGAAGATTTATGTCTTATTTTCGAGTCATAAGTGTGTCAATATTTCTCTTTTACCTGGCTCGATGGTGGAATGCTTCAGGATGGTTCTTGCTGATCGAATATGCAATATTGGGTGTACTTTACCTTCTGCTGCTGTTTTTATTTGGAGAATTACAAAAAGAAGATTGGCAATTAGTGAGAAAAGTATTTAAAATAAGGTCCAAGAACTAAGTAAATGCCTACTATCAAAGAAATAAAAGGAGAAGCAACGAAACATTATAGCAGTCTTCATCGTCAATTTCTCCATGAAACTGGATTTTATATCACGAAACTTTTTTTGTACACTCCTTTAACGCCGAATCAGATTACGATTATTTGGTTTATAATGCAGTTGGCAGCTTTGCCTTTAGTGCTCAAAGGTACGTATTGGTCAATTTTGCTCGGCACAATCTTATTTCAATTTGCAATTATCATTGATTGTGTGGATGGACAGGTTGCCAGATTTCGAAAAACTAGTTCTTTGATGGGGACATATTTAGATCAGTTTGTGCATAATATTACCAATCCGGCTTTTTTGCTGTGCCTGAGCATTGCGGTTTGGAAGAATACGGGCACTATCTGGTATTTATATGCAGGAATAGCCGGGGTACTTTCTTTTTGGCATACACGTTTGCTTACTTTGAATCCTTTATGGTTTCGTGAGGAGCATCGTGCGCTGCTCGGAAAATATTTTGACAATTTTGCGATGCGTAAACACTTTATTTGGATTTACGACTCTTTGAAGATAGAATATCCGCTGAATTTTCTTTTTTTCGGCGTACTCTTAGGCTTTGCTAATATCATGGTAGTGGCCTATGCAGCAATGTATTTTATTGATTTTGTCAAAAGAACTATTTTTCAATTTAAGAAGGTTCATGATGCCGATAGAGAAATAGGGCCTGGAGCAAAAGGTGGATTATGGTAAATTAATAAATCGCGCAATGGTCTTCTCTTTTAACCATTTTGTATACTTGTCATAATCCTCCACGGTATCAAATTCTAACCAGCCCCTGCGGATAATAACTGGATTTATTTCTTGTCCCGTGTTAATAAGAGCCTGCAGCATGCAGGTCATGTATGCTTTCTTAAAAGATTTGGATTTTAGCCAGGGTTGATCTAGATGGTAATATTGCTGTTTATTCTGGTGATATACTTCTTTTAATTTTTGTATCCCTTTTTTCGAGAATTTAATCAACCCGACATAGCGAACTTTAGCTTCATTTCTGGTGCACTTGGTATCACCTAATTCGATGATTTTTCCATTATCAATGATGAGGCTTTCCATATCTTCTTCCGGTGTATCTGAACGTGCCTGCCAATATTCCCAGTAATCTTCATCAACAGTAACACCAACGTCAACACTGCTTTCTCGTATCTTCTGCAAAATGCGCGGCTCATAGAGGATGTCAGCATAACAAACAAGAATATCGTGGCTTCCATCCATTTCTTTTTCAGCACAAAATAAAGTTTCCACCATGTTGGTGATGGCATAATCGGGGTTGTGATAATATTTTACTGCGGGAATTTGTATTTTATCCGCATTATAGCCGCGAACGATGGAAATATCAGTGATGCCGGCTTTTTGCAGTGTTTCCACCTGCTGCTGGATAAGAGACTTGTCGTTGAATTGGAGCATGCATTTGGGCAGGTTTTCTGTATATTTACCCAGGCGCGTGCCCATGCCAGCGGCGAGGATGATTGCTTTCATAGGGTTTTTTAGAAGCAGTCATTTAAAAGAATTATGGATGAAAGATTTTACGGTCGTTTCTTATTTCTTGCATTTGCATGCACAAAGTTTATAAATACCACTTTCAAATAACAAAAGATGGAACTGCATTTGATTCGCCACGGACCAAAAAACAATGATCCTGCTGTTCATGGAACGGGAGTGGAGGCATTGCTCGATCCAGAAAAAATTCCTGAAATAAGGGCATATGCCTCCCGATTGTTGCGGGATAATCCTAAGTCACGATTCTATATTGAAACCACACCGGTGGAAAGGGCGATCGCGACCGGTACCATTATTGGCGAAGAATTATCCCGAGCACATCCAAGGCGTTTTGTTGAACGAACTATTGATGATATGATCGGCTCGTATGCTTCACATCCCGTAACTAAAAAAGCAGTTAATTTATCTCCCGGAGCCATGTCAACAATCTGGGCTGAATCAAAAAAAGCTGAGAAGTATAAAGATCTCCAAGGAGAACACAAACCTTTGTACGCTTGGTGTGAGCAGGGCTTTGATAATCCGCAAGCAAACAATCCTAAAGATCCCGGAATATCGTTGCGGGAAGTTGCCTGCCGGATAGGGACCTATATGCATCACCGCCTGCCGAAAATGTATGCCGGAGATGTGGTCATCGCCATCGGGCATTCGGGAGATATTGAGCCTTTTCTGTATTTGACTTTAGAGATGCTCGAAGGAAAAAAAGGAGAAGAGAAAGATACTATGGAGAAACGTTTTTCTCAAACTGATGGGGCACTGGAGCCATTAACTGGCCTGGTCATTACTCCCAAAAACTTTTCTGACAAAAAATATTCCCTGTCATTCAAAGAAGATTATGAATGTGACAGTGAACGTTGTATTCATCAGTGTGACCGAGAGATATCTTTAGACATATTTGCGCAGCAGGCACGATGGTACAGGGAAGAAGGGAAAAGCTATCAGGTGCTGGAGCAAAAAATATTCTTAGAGAAATAAAAATGTCAAACTGCGGCCTTTGTGTAGCATATGATGAAGACTACCGTGTCGTATTTCGTAATGAAAAGGCCGTTTCTGTCGTGATAACTAACCCTTACAATGCCGGTCATCTGATGATTCTGCCTCGGCGGCACGTGCTTAGTCTTGATGAACTCACCGCTGATGAATCGAGAGCTGTTAACGAGATCTTATCTCAAAGTCAGAAGCGATTAACAGAAGTATTTCCAGATAGTCCCCCGGTCTTTGGCATGAATATGGGGGTTCATTCAACGCAGGAGCATATTCATTATCAAATGCTTCCAAGTGATGCCTCTTTTCGTGGATTTTATCGTGCTACCCACCCTGACGGGACATTGAATGGTGCAAGAGGGGTCCAGGCTGCTAGTTATCCCTTATACACTGAAAAAAACTTGGAAGAAATTGCCAGAATGTTAAAGATTTAACCAAGTGGGTGGAGTTTTTTAATTCTATCTGTACATGCTTCTACAATACCTATTTGTTCCTGCCTTCCGATCTCGTCTCCAAATCGGGCATAGTTTTCAGCAATCCGTAAAGCATAATTCAGCACTGAAGTATACGCATCCATTTTAATTTTTTCTAATTCCGGATCACTCCTTTCAAAAACAATTTTTATTTGTTCTAGTAAAGCTACGCTGCAATCAATTGCTTTGAGATGACGGGTGGATACGGCGTAATGTAGTCTGTTTTTTGCCATGCACTGGATTACTTCATAGAGGCGGTCAGAAATAGCCGCGAAGGCTTCGCCTATGCGCTCATCACCACTTTTTTCAATATATTTTTTCACCAGCGTTGCTGGTTGGAGTACCTCCTCAGCCCTGTTAATAAAATGAGTATATTCCCAATCCCTTTTGAGGTAATCAATACTCCTAGCAGCTAGACAATCTTCTCTTTCCTGCCTCATAGATTTGATTGTCGAATCGCTAGTGCCTATCTTAATAGCAAGATGCAATAGTCTCTCAGCACTTTCATCGCTATGAATATATTTAATATTTTTTCTGATTATTTTCTCTACCTTTTTTTTTCTATTGTATAATTCTTGAAATACCACATTTAAATCTTCTTCGGGGGCAGGTGTTCTTGTGATTTCAGCCCACCTGTACGCATTTTCAATTGATTCAAGAATTGTTTCTAAACCTCTGGGCGTTCTTGCAACCAGCAGTTCAGCCACATTTAATAACTTCTCTTTCAGAGGAGCTTCTGGTGGTGGCCCACGTCTGGTTTTTTCTACTTTAAGATCAACAACATTGAGGTATGTTAAATCAGCTTTGGCCTCCTGTACCGCCATTTCTACCCCTTTTTTATATATCTCTTCACGCAGCTGATCTAGTCTTACTGAATCAACAGATATGCCAGCTTCTTGTGCCAGTCTAAGGGCAGATTCTATGTATCCTGCTGCATCATCAGCTTTTCCCTCTATTCCATATCTCTCTGCTCTCTTAATATATTGCTCTATCATGGGAGCATAGTATGCGTGGTAGCATTCTTGCATCCTTTCTCGGGGAATAGGAATATTTCTTTGTAAAGCACGCCCCACTGTCTTCCGAAGGATTTCATCAAAGCCCATACTCAAATCAAGATCATTTTCTACGTAATCTCTTGCTTGTAATTTACGCAAATAATTCTGCGGCTCAGTTTTACTTTTCCTCTCATATTCTTTAATTAGCTTCTCTTCCGTCTCCAAGACCAGTAATGGTTTACTTCCTATCTCATGCAAGCGCCTTAGCAGAAATTGGTAGGATTCTTCATTTCCTTCTAGAACTACTCTGTCAATAGTATCCGGCTTTTGTTCTATGCTTCCCATAGTACTACTTTGTAGGGGTCATTTATAAAGTATGTGTCTGGAAATTTAGTGAGGGGGGCTGGGGGTGATTCCTCTTTGAGATTGATTATGGTGCCACCACCTTTTTTTCAATCATTTCCAAAAAAATTCTCTTTTGACAAAAGCTTCCATCAACTTTGTGTTTAATTCCTCATCAGGACCTTTCCTCTCTGGATGCCACTGCACTCCCGCAATTGGCAAGGAAGGATGATACAATCCTTCGATAATTCCAGGCTCGGCAGTTGCAAATGCTCTCAACCGGGGTGATAAATTTGGTGCAGTTATCGCTTGATTATGAAAGGAATTCACCCTCATTTCTTTTTTTCCCATTGCCGAGATGATTCGTGCATCTGTAATCATGATCGAATGGTCTTGTCCAGGAGTATGGTTGGGGGTTATTTCCTCTCGAATATTTTTCACCATCTTTCCACCAAAAAAAACATTGATAAACTGCATCCCTCGGCAGATACCCAAGACGGGGAGTTTTTTTAGAACAGCAATTTCGAGTATTCTTCTCTCAGTTTGGTCTCGTAAAGGAGAAAGGTTGGGCCACTCAATATTTTCCCCATACAATTTTGGATCAATATCTTCTCCTCCAGTTAAAATGATACCTTCGATGGGAAAATGATTAAAATAATAATCAACCTGTTGAAATGAGTTAGGAATAGTGATAGTTTTTATGTTGTAGGATTCTAAGTATGAAAGATAGCTGTGTTCCAAGACATCAATTGGTACATTATTTTTATTATACTGCTGCCGTTGCGAGATGGCAACTAGCATTTCAGGCCTCCCAACGGAATTATTCTGTTCGCTTTACAGTCAAGCAAGACACTCTGTACATCCTTGATCTGATTAAAAATAAGCTCCCCGCATCCGATGGCCGCCGGCAGGCCAAATTCAGCGCAGCGTATGGCCATATGCGAGGCCACTCCTCCATATTTCGTGACGAGGCCGGCAATATTTCTAGTGAAAATCCAATCATAGCCAGGATCGCCATTTTCAAGTATGACAATGCTATTTTCCAAGTTGGGGATATGTTCGGATGAAACTCCATTTAAATATACTGTTTTACTTTGGATATCTTTCTGGGTGATAAAATTAGGCTTGGCCTGGTAGTGCTGCACCACATCAAAATCTTCTGGAGAAAAAAGAAGGGATGGCAATACTATGCGCTGGTTAATTGAACATTCTCTTTCTTTTTCTTTTATAAGATGTTTCCATTGCTGGGTCATCTCTTGAAGATCAGCTGCGGCATTAATACGAAAGATGTCATTGATATCCAATAAAGCTATTTCTTTTCTGGTAAAACCCATCTTCTTACCAGCTTCTGCAATTAGTTCCATGGCTTCACTTACATTTTTGGTAAATTCAAATTTAGAAAATTCTCGTGCTTGCGTTGCTTTCTCCACGAACGATACCAAATGCGGTGCATCACAGTGTAGTCCCTCTTTTTGTAATGCTGCAGTTATTTTTATCAGTATCTCTTGGGAAAATTCAAATTTTTCTTTTTCTTCTGAGATGGCGCTCTGGGCATCATGAATTGTATCGCTAATCAAATTGGCATTCTGTTCGTAACGAAGACTGGTGATATCGTACGTCCCGGGGCGAAGATGAGAATACTCTTTCAAGAATTCATCTTTGTTTATTTCTCCCCGTATTAATCTCTTAAAATCATTACTCATTTGTGTGGCGATGGTGCGAATAGAGTTGTAACATTGGTCAAACTCACTCTGGCTGATTATTTTTTGGTGTACTAAACTCTTCATCAACGATTTTCCTATAAATGCTAGCCTGGCTAGACGGGAAAATTGCACCGTGCCTTTCTTTCTGCATTCATCTAACATAACTTTGGCATAATTGAGGAGTTCTTTAGCGGAATGGTCTTCTGTTTTTATTTTGGTGATGATAACACTGCGAAATTGTTCCAACCCCAGAACTGTCTTGAGATCAGCTTCTAAACTCTGTGGAAATTGCATGATCAGCTGGTTGGTAAGCTGTAAGAGCGAGGCTCTTAATTCCTCTATCTCTGCATCTTGAATCCCATTTTTCCGTAATTCTTCTGCCCGATCATTGAAATCAAGATCGTAGCAGGTTAAGAGAATTTCAAATTCTACTTTGTCTTGAAGATGGGGATGCTGCTTTAGTTTATTCAAGTAAAATCGGAGTAATTTTTGACGCAGGATAGATGAAATTGAAGCGGGAGTAAACGAATTAAATGTATTTCGGACATTTACATACGGTTTATTGCCAAAAAGTTCAACTAGTTTTGCGGGTTTGACATTATAATATCCCTGGGAAGTTCTCGCTTCATGCCAGGCACTATTGGTAATAAGATAATCATATAAGGAGTAATCTAAATGGTTGGGGTGATCTCCAATAATTTCAGCTGGATTCCAGTCGGGCATATCCCCAAAAAAAGTAGTTTCTCCCTCCAGATGTTCCGGCTTTACTGCCAACTGCTGAAACTTCTGTTTGAGCTGTATTATTTTTTCGTTCACTTCCTGATGAACATTTTCAGCATGAAGATTGGCTGCCAAAGGGCGTACTTGAAAAATGACTATTTCCGTATTGTCTTTTTGCTTGGTAAGGGCAAATTCAATATCTAAAGGGATATGGGGGATGAGCTTTTCGAGTTCTTGCACTGCCTCAAGTACTTTCTGCATTTTTTCTGGGATGGGCTGGGCACCATGTGAAATATACATGCATTGATGTTCTTTGCCGCTGGTCACACTCTCTGAGCTTCCAGTCTGGTCATCATAATTGATAACATAATAAGGCCCATTGCTGCCTAATGTCCTGGTAAATACAACGCCGCTCATGACGATATTTTCAGTCTGCTGCTGCACCAATATCTGATTAAATGAACTTTCTCCGCCTTTCTTTTGGTACGAATGGATCACTTTGTCAATGCCAGCTTCTATTTCTGCTTCATTATTGGCATTGATATTCAGGACACTTTCAAAATATCCCGCCATTGACTTTTGCAAAGTATCTTCGATAACTGCGGAACTGCGAATGACTATTTTATGCTTTGCAAATTGTTTCTTTATTTTTTGAATAAGCTCGGTTTGATCGTTTTTCCAGTCAGAAATGGTAAAAATGCATAGCGGTTCAATAGTGGATTTGGTGAGCAGCGGCTGCAAAGTTTTGAGGGTATCTGCCTTCGAGGACACAATTATTTTATTTTTTATTTCTGAGGAGCTTTGGGTGATTAGTGAGGAGAAATCAGTAATGTCTTTTAGTTTTCCTTTGCGCTCTGCTAATTCGTTCATGATCTTAAAATTAGAGAGCCGGGCATAGTACGGATGCTTGACGACTCTGCCATTAATGCTTTTGACATAGGCGGCGCCAGGAACATCCTCTAAATCATCGCCATGGACGAGGATAATTTCTGCATCGGGAAATTCTTCATGTATTTTTTTTAAATTTTCGGTATGGTCTCTTGAATGCTGAATCATTACCCTGTCTACGCATGACAAAGCTTCTAGAACTGCTTTTCGTTCTTGCAGATTGGCAATAGGCCTTGCTCGGTATTCTTCCACCGCTTCATCGGTAATTATACCTATAATGTTATAATCGGCGAGTGATTTTGCAAACTGCAAGGAATGGAGATGGCCATAATGGAATAAATCAGCGACTACACCACTATACGCAATACATTTGATATTGCTTTTTTGTATTTCTACCACATCTCCTTCTTTAAGGTCAGAATTTTTTGGGATAGTAACACATAGCTGATTATTCGATTTGTTTTTCCAAACCACCTTTTTCATAATTAACCTCACTAGTGGCACTAGTAAGGTGCTTACTAGAAAAAGGGTATTTAAAGGTGATGAAAGAGGAATATGGGTTTAGATTATCTTTTTAGCTTGTAATTCTGTATAGATTGTTTCTCCTACTACTTCGTTGCCCCTGGCGCTATAATGCCCTCCATATTTATTGGGGTCAGAATATAATGTATCGAGATCCGGTCTGGCCAGCAAAGTGTCCGTAAGGTCGATTACTTCCAAAAATTGGCGAATCTGATCTAATATCGGCTGGTAATAGTGTCCTTTCTTTTTTACCATCAGAATATCATCCTTTTGTGGCATTAATAAAAATACCGGCGTAAAGCTTTGTTCTTCGGCATAGCGTTTGAATTCCTCGGCTAATTTTACAAGGAGGGCAGTTGCATATGTATCTTTAGTGTATAATTTATATCGCAATTTTAAATTTTCTCTCATAATAATTTTCATAGCAGTTGGATAGGGCATATTCTTGACGTCTTCTTTGTGCACTTTCTGATGCCAGAAGACCAACCACAGCAAAGGAATAGTACGAGTAGGATTATTCAGAATTGAAATGAAATAAGGAAATTGCAGTAAATCTTGTTTAAATTTTCGGGTATAGAAATAATCTTTCTCTTGAATTTCAGGTAAGAATTGTTGGTAATTATAATATTTTTCTTCTGTGTTAATAATATTAGGAACCAACTCTAATTTTCCATCTTTGATATCAAATCGTGGTTTAAAGCCGAAGGTATTTCCGTATTCATTATAATGCTTCCAGACATCTAAAATGCGTACGATCGTGGAGGGTACCACGCCCACAATCACTATCCTGGTTTTATTTTTGGGATATTCACGTTTAAGGCGAAGGAGAGCTTGATCTAGGCCATAGTTACCAACACCAAAATTGAGGACATTGCTTTTGGTTAATTCTGATAGATGCCAGGCCCAGGTCTGTTTATCTTCCACTTGCCGGGCAATGGTAAAAGAATCACCGTAACATGATAGAGCTATGGGGAGCTTTTCGTGACCAGGATTGTTTCTAGCCCCTTTACTATCAATGTGGAACATAACTTTATCATGTTTTTTGGCCGTTGGATTGTAAGGGCCATATTCCTCTTTAGCAGTATTTGGTTTGCGCACCCAGCCCAATTCTGGATCAAAACCAAATGCTTCTGAATCATTCAAGCTTTTCTGGATCTTTTGCTTAATAGAATTTTTTTCTAATTTAGTACCAACTAAATTTCTTTCAATCTCATCTAAACTTTCTTCGGGATAAAGAAAAAAGGGAAGTCGATTT
>CAYOKQ010000029.1:12978-18732 GCA_964404595.1 uncultured Methanosarcinales archaeon
CCCGTCATATCCGCTTTTTATGAATTTATCAAGGCCTTCTTTGCTTAAAATTGGTTTTTCATCTTTGGGAGTTATTAGCCATTGGAAATCTTTCTGGAGATAATGTATAAAGAAATAAGAGCCAAATTCTAAAAGTAAAATAAGAATTATGTATATTACTAAGATATAGGGGGGTAGAAATTGATATATGATACTCCCCATTCCCAACAGGATAAGCATAACAAATATGGCGAGGATCTTTTTCATTGATTTTGAATGGTTGTATATCTTATTTAAAAAAGTTTAGATTTTATTTGCATTAGATTTATAAACTACTTTTAGTTTCGAAATTTTGAGGAATTACTATGGTAGAACACATCGTACACCTGCGTCGACATTTAGTCGCACGAGAACCTTTATTTGTGGGAGAGGAAATCATCGTTCCCGGAACTTCTGATAAAGCAATGGTTGGTAACGGTGTGCATCCTGATACGCAAGCGCATCTGACTGCAGATCAATACGCCATCGCAGAACAAATTGGCGAAAGTTTGTATGTACCATCAGAAGTAAGCTCTCTTCTCATTGCTCCTTCACCTCTTGCCCGAGCAGTCGAAACCGCCACCTATAACTTTGTCGGTATGGCCAGAGCATACGCCAGAAGCAACTTAGGTGTTGGAGAGAAATTAACTCCAGAACAACAAAAAGTATTGAGTGAAAAAGGATTACATAAGAAAGCGGTTTTTCGTCCCACGGAAGGATTAGTAGAAACAACATATAAAAATTCAGCGGGAAAATTTGATGATGGGAATGAACTTGTCGCGGAAGCGTATCATCCAGGAATAAATCCTCATTTTGCGGGCTACAAGTGGATGGTACAAAAAGGATTTGAGAATGATCCTCGCAGCGAACATCCTCAGCAGCTTGCAGACAGAGCCCTGAAACAATTAGTGCCTTCATTGCTGCAATACGATGTGGTTCTTTCCGCTTCCCATCAGCCTAATTTGGAAGTGATTACCGCAGCTTTGATTGGAAATCTAGGAAAAGATGCCAATGAGCTGTGGGATATCGCTGGCGGCGGGTATGGCATGGGCGGCGGATTGGAATTGCGCATCTATGAAACGGATGGAAAAATAACGGGAGCGCAATTGCGAAGAAATAATGCTGATCCCAAAAAATTGGATAAAGAATTGACGGTAAGTGTGGATGTGTTACGGGAATATCTGTAATTTTTCTATTTCTTTGGATTTTTTCTATTTTCTCTTTTCTATTTCCTCATCATATCCGCCAGAAATCCAAACAGCACCGTCTGCAATCCAAATACCAGCAGAATCATCATTAAAAACAACAATCCCAAATGTCCGCTAATACCGCTGGTAAAATGCAAGTACACAAAATACAATCCGATGGCAAATCCTCCGATAAGCCCTACTACTCCAATTCTGCCAAAAAAGGTCAATGGCTCATAATCACGGTAAATCCTGAAAATGTTGATCCATGCTCGTAGAGCATATTGAAGAGGATTCTTAAATAACCTACTTTCCCTGGTTTTGCGGGCAATGATGGGAATTTCCGTAATTTTAAATCCTTGTTTGGCTGCTTTAATGATTTGCTCTTGAGTATACGTAAACGTATTAATATAATTAATATCTCTGGCGACATCCGCAGTAAAGGCCCTAAATCCAGTGGTCGTGTCCGTGAGTTTTACTCCGGTGAGTTTGGTGAGTACCCGTGAAAAAGCTTTATTGCCCAGCCACTTGAGCCAGGGCATTTCTTCAATTTTCCCACGGAATCGGCTTCCTAGGACTAAATCGTATCCTTCTTCTACTTTCTTGATCAATTGAGGGATGTGCTGCGGATGATATTGGCCATCGGCATCGGTATGGACAATGATGCTGGCTTTTCGTTTCAAGCATTCGTGCATCTCTACTTTAAATGTTTCGGCAAGTCCTTGATGCTTTTTTGACACCACCACGGCGCCATGTTTCTGTGCAACCTCAAGGGTTTTGTCCCTGGATCCATCATCCACAATGAGTATTTCATATGTATATGATGTACTATGCATGATAGACCTAATTTCGTCCAAAACCAGGGGAAGGGTTCTTTCTTCGTTGTAGGCGGGAATTGTAATAATGATCTTAGGCATCGTGTTCACCATTCCAATATTTTTTTTTTCTTGCGCCGATTTCATGATTGCGTGGGCTATCTTAAGCACTTCAATTCCTTGCGTGCCCGATACAGGAACTGTGGTGTTTTCTCTTATAGAATTTAAGAACGCTTCAATTTCTATCTGTAATGGCTCTTTTTTAGAAATAATTAACTTTTTCATATCCCCTTCCGTGACACTTTCCCAAGTATCGGTGGTAAATCCTTTATTTTCATAAAAGAATAATTCCTGATCTAAATAATTTACCAAAAACATTCCCTTCTTACCAAAGATGCGCAGCTGTCTTACTTTCGTTGGCGATAGATAATTAATATTGAGGATAACCAGTGCGCCTTGTTTATAGCGCAGGAGGGCAGTTACCGAATCTTCATGATGAGGATGAAGACGCTGCTGGGTCTCAGCATAAATACGTATGGGCACATCTTCAATAAGGTAATTAATAATGTCCAAATCATGCACCGATAAATCAACAATGACGCCTACATCCGTAATTCGGGCTGGAAATGGACCGATACGCTGTACATCAATTTTATATATCTCTCCTAACTCTCCACGCTGCAGTCGAATTTTTAATTCTTGAATGGCAGGATTGAACCGCTCAATGTGGCCAATCATCAATTTCAGATTTTTCTGTACCGCTTTATCAATGATGAGCTGTGCTTCTTCTTCAGTTGGTGCAATTGGCTTTTCCAGCAAGATATGTTTTCCAGCCTCAAGGGCAGCAAGAGCAATTTCATAATGTAAACTGGTGGGTACGGCAATGGAAACGGCATCAATATCCTCTTGTTGCAGCATCTCCTGATAATTCCGATACGCTTTAGTGTTATAATGACGGGCAATTTTCTGTGCCTGTTCTTCGTATGCATCTGACACGGCTACCAGCTGGGCATTATCACTATGAAAATAAATTCTGGCATGATTTTGCCCCATGGATCCTACTCCGATAACTCCTACTTTGATCATAATTTTTCCTCACTGTTTTTAGTTTTATAAATCTTCGCGTGGGTCACTACCTCTAATAGCATAGCGATAGTCATAGGCCCTACACCGCCGGGCACGGGAGCGACATAGGATGCTTTTTGAAGCGCATCAGGATGAAGATCTCCTTTGATGTGCCCCTGCTGCCGACTAATCCCTACATCAATAACTACCGCATTGTCCTTCACCATATCAGCAGTGATGAAATGAGGTTTTCCAATCGCAGTGATTAAAATATCCGCTTGCTGAGTGTGCCTGGCCAAATCTTTTGTTTGACTATGGCATATGGTTACGGTTGCATCACGATGCAAAGCCATTAATGCAGTTGGTTTTCCAATAAGAGCACTTCTTCCTACGATAACCACATGTTTTCCTGCCATCGATATCGTATATTCTGCTAGCAAGCGCATAATCCCTTTGGGGGTGGCAGGGGCATGCCGCTCATTTCCTTGCATTACTTCTAATAAACTGTGTGAGGTTAATCCATCCACATCTTTTTCTGGAGCAATGGCCGTGAGAATTTTTTCCTGCTTAAGATGAGCCGGCAGGGGAAGTTGGACGATTATCCCATCGGCTACTGTATTCATCTTTAGAATGTAATGTACAATCTCTTCTTCAGCTACGTCTTGCGCAAAAACCCGTAATTCGGCTTTCATACCAATTTCTTCCGCTTTCTTTTTTTTCATTGAAGTATAAAGAATGGACGCAGGATCGTCACCTACACGAATAATGGACAGAAACGGTTTTTGATCCAGCTGTGTTATGGTATGTTGTACTTCCTGAAGAACTTTCTCCGCTGTTTTTTTTCCGTCTAGTATCATTATCATTGTGTTATTATTATTATTATTATTATTATTATTATTAATCACCGTAGATGGGAAAGTCTCGGCAAAGTGTTTGAACCCGTTGTCTTACTGACTCTCGGATAGACTGATCCTGGCTCTGGTGAATTACTGCAGCGATCATCTCTCCAATTTCTTTCATTTCTTTTTCTTTCATTCCCCTGGTGGTCAGTGCAGGAGTTCCCAGACGTATTCCGGAAGGGGTAAAAGGAGTAGAAGGATCAAAAGGAATAGTATTGGCGTTCGTAACGATACCCGCTTCTTCTAATAGTATTGCGATTGCTTTGCCCATTCCAGATCTGGCAATACTTTGCGTATTGACAAGATCAATGAGAATTAAGTGCGTATCTGTTCCATTTGAAATGAGGGCAATATCGTGGTGTAATAATGTTTTTGCTAAAACCTGAGCATTTTTGACAATCTGCTCTGCATATTCTTTAAATTCGGGCTGGAGTGCTTCGTGAAAACAGATCGCTTTCGCGGCAATCGTATGCATATGAGGGCCGCCTTGCAGCCCCGGAAATACCGCTTTATCAATATGCTTCGCGAGAATTTGTTTGCAGAGAATAATTGCTGATCTCGGCCCGCGTAGAGTTTTGTGTGTTGTTGTGGTTACTACATCCGTAAATGGAAAAGGCGAAGGATGTACTCCTGCTGCAATAAGTCCCGCTACATGAGAAATGTCGGCCATGGAATATGCTCCGATTTCTTGGGCGATATCATGGAAGGCCTTGAAATCAATTTTTCGCGGATATGCCGTAAAGCCACTGACAATTAATTTTGGTTTTTCTTGCAGCGCGGTTTGTCTTATTTTTTCCATGTTTAATACCTGGGTTTGCGGATCAACACCATAATGAATGAATCGATAAGTCTTTCCAGAAATACTCACTGGTGAGCCATGAGTCAAATGCCCTCCATGTGATAAATCCATGGCCAGGATAGTATCTCCTGGATTGAGCAAAGCCGTATAGACGGCAATATTTGCCGGAGCTCCAGAGAGCGGCTGCACATTGGCATGTTCAGCTGAAAATAATTGCTTTGCACGCTCAATGGCAATATTTTCAATTTCATCACTATAAACATTCCCTTGGTAATATCTTTTTCCCGCATATCCTTCTGCGTATTTATTATTAAGCACAGAACCGCAGGCAGCGAGCACTGCTGGGCTGGCATAATTCTCTGAAGGGATCATCTGTAAGGTATCTTGCTGGCGCTGCTTTTCTTTTTGTATTAATTCTTGGATGCGAAATTCATTTTTCATGGGACAGGCATTGGCGCAGAGCACTGCACATATATTCTAATTCTTCTGTTGTCAATAAAGGATGAACGGGCAGAGAAAGCACTTCGTTGCATACTCTTTCGGTTACGGGAAATTGTAGATGATGATATTCAGGATAGGCATTTTGTTTGTGAATCGGTACCGGATAGAAAACAGCAGTGCCAATCTCATTCCGAGCCAGAAAATTCTTTACTTCTTCACGATTTTTTATAGCCGATGCTGTGATTCGAATCGTATATTGATGGAACACATGATTTTCTTCTTGCGGAACATGTATGCCGGGAATCTTTTGTATGCTATTATTGAGATAGTGGGCATTCTTTTTTCTCTTCTCATTAAATGAATTTAATTTCTTTAATTGCTCAATACCGATAGCCGCGGCGAGGTCCGTCATGCGGTAATTATATCCTATAATATCATGATAATATTTTTGAATTGAACCATGGTTAATGCTCTTTCTAATCTTGGCAGCAACTTCATCATCATTGGTGGTGATCATGCCTCCCTCTCCC
>CAYOKQ010000030.1:0-18544 GCA_964404595.1 uncultured Methanosarcinales archaeon
GTTTCTGCTGCTTCTCATCTAGAAATGAAATATCAAAAGCTTTAGAAAAATTCTGGCCCAAATGATGCGACGTAGCTCCCTGTGCCGCTTTCCCATTAGGAAGAACAGCTTCTATGGAAAGAGTAAAATCGGCACCGGCAAATTTTTCCGAATCTGATTTTCTGCCGCATAGGATTGGAACAGCATATAAATCCTTGAACACTTTCTCATAGAATTCCAAGATTGTATGAGATTCTGCTACTGCCTCTTTCTGTGATGCAAACACAGTATGCCCTTCCTGCCACAAAAATTCTCTGCTGCGCATAAAAGGCATGGGATGTTTAAACTCCCACCTTACCACATTACACCATTGATTTAATCTTAATGGCAGATCTTTATGCGAACGAATCCACTTGGAATACGAATCATACATAATCGTTTCGGAGGTAGGCCTCACCGCTAACCGTTCCGGCAGTTTGCTATTTCCTCCCGTTTCCACCCAAGCGACTTCCGGTGCAAAGCCTTCCACGTGCTTCTTCTCTTTAGTGAGCAGAGATTCTGGAATAAATAAAGGAAAATACGCATTCTTAACACCATCTGCTTTAATGAGGGCATCGAAATAATGTTGCATTACCTCCCAGATATGATAAGCATTGGGGCGCAGGATATAACAGCCTGAAACTGGACTATATTCGATCAACTCTGCTTTTTGGATGAGCTGGGTGAACCATTCTGAGAAATCTCCTTCTTTGGTGGCGGTGATCCCTTTGATGTCTTTGGTTTCTTTGTGAGGAATGTTTTCTTTACCCATTATCAAGAGAATAAGGAAGGGTTATTTAAAGATTTGGGAAGACTTTGAAAGATTATAATTTTACTTGCTCTTCCAGCATAAAAAGAAAAAGAGAGACAGGATAAATGAAATTTTTCTCTACTGGAACCATTATCTTCCTGATTCCTTTTCTCACCCGAATGATAAAGTCTGCTGCTAGAATAACAGAAAATCATTTGTTCGTGCTCTGAACAGAAGTAATTTCGGAAGCGGCCTTCCTTTTTTATCGACATCTATCTTCGCACAAAATTCTGCTTCCGAATGAAAGACATACCGTGATGCACGCTTAGGGTCAATTTTCTTAAAACGCTCATCTGGTCCAGGCAAGTCAGGGTCGGCATGTTCTCTCATGCTCCGCACATAGAGGAAATCAATTTTCTTACCCGCACGTTCTCCCAATCCGGCATGACGAAGTTCAATCAATGCTTTTCCTTTAGTCTGCCCCAGATTGTAATTATCCGGTTGCAAAGAAAGCTTCCTTGCCTTCAAATTCTCTTTCACACAGATTCAGCTCGTCTGATTGAAGATACTCTTGCGCATGAATTTGAACAGATTTGGCAATTCTACCCATGATAAGAGCAGAGTCGATTTGAGGCAGTCGGGCTAAAAAAGAATCGCGGGCCACCAACTCAGGAGTTGTCATAAGATAATCAATATGCCGATAAGTCATTGGGTGAATAACAAAATATCCCTTTATAGAACTTATGAAAGAAGGAGAAGTAAAAGAAAAAAAAGAAAATCTTGCCCCGGAGAAGATTGAACGTACTCGGGGGTGGTGTTCAGAAAGAGCCGCGGCAAGATTTCAGCATGAAAATGGAAGCGAAGCTCAGCACTTGGAGCTTCGCACTATCTCTGCCTAGACTAGTTCAATGCCCAGCTCCCTGCTCAGAGCATGTGCCCGTTGTTCTGACTTCTTATGGTCCAGCTTGCCTAAAATCCAAGGCGAATTGACTCCGGTGATGATAGTCATGACCGTTAACTTTCCTTTCATGTCATCACTCACCCGAGCGCCCCAGATAACATTGGCATCCTGATCCAAACTTTCCGTTACCAGCTCACCGATGCGACTAACTTCGTCTAAGGTCATATCCGGTCCACCGATCACATGGATTAATGCTCCCGTGGCACCTTCATAATTGATATCCAAAAGTGGATTCGATAAAGCCCCTTTGACCGCTTCTTCTACCCTGTTGTTGGTATCCGAACTGCCTACCCCGATGGCAGCAACTCCGCCATTGTACATGATTGCGCGAACGTCCGCATAATCTAAGTTGACTAAGCTTGGCACGGCAATGGTTTCGACAATACCTTTAATCATCGTAGCAATCAATTCATTGGCAACAGCAAAAGCTTGTTGGATAGGTAAGTTACCAGCAATTTGAACCAGCCTATTGTTGTCAATGACAATAACTGTATCTGAAACTTGCCGTAATTGTTGCAACCCAAATTCTGCTTTATCACATCGAGCCCGCTCAATGTTGAAAGGCATCGTAACCGTCCCAATAACAATTGCTCCGGTATCTTTTGCAACTTGTGCAACCACAGGAGCAGCTCCTGTTCCGGTTCCGCCACCCATCCCTGCGCAGACAAAGACCATGTCCGATCCTTTGAGCGCTTCTTTAATTTGATTCAAGCTCTCTTGAGCAGCTTCTGCTCCTTTGTTAGGGAATCCACCACAACCAAGTCCTCTGGTGCAATCTTTTCCTAACAAGAACTTGCGATCTGAACCAGTAATGCCCAGATGCTGATGATCAGTATTGCATGAGATGATTTCCGCACCTTTGATTCCTTTCTTGTACAGCCAACCAACCATGTTATTGCCAGCGCCGCCCACACCAATAACTTTAATGTTCGCCTGGCCGATATTTCCCAAATCCTCTGGCATGCTATCCATTGCCCTCTCCACGATAAAATCCATTTTACACCACCTCAATGTTTTCAATCTTTATGTTCTTAGGAAACATATATTCGTAAATATATCTTCCGTCACACAAAAGATTATATATTAGTTTTGTTTATCATCTTCTTAGAACAAACCTGGTCTTACCAACCAAAAACCTTATCTACCACAGAACAAACGTACCAACGTGATGAGGCCACAAAAGTTTACCAGACTTTTGAGCTGAGCAAAAACCAACCTTGATAAGGTTCTAGTAATGTAGAACTTCTATTTAAACATTTCTATTCTTAAAAATAATATTCAGTACTGAAAAAAATTAGAAGAAGATAAAAATGAGCTTAATAAAAAAATTGATAGTAAACCGCTCATTCTTCTGCTGATCTTATTTCTTTAGGCTCCGGTGATTTCTGCGCTACTTTGTTCGGCAACAGCTTTTCCTTTGTCTTGTCGACGATAAATTGTGCGCCTTCACCGATTTTTTCTTTGATTGCCTCTGCCTTACGTTCTAAAATTCCCGCGATATCATGCATGTACTTTGATGGATCGCGCAATTTTCTACGCCATTTGTGAAAGTAAACTACTGTTTCAAGAGGATATTTAGGTGGTTTAGGAGGGATATCCTTCGCATATCCAACGGCAATAATAGCTTGCGGCCGCACTTCTTCTGGTATTCCTAACTTTGTTTTTAGATCTTCTTCATCAAAAGCCCCTATCCAGCGTGACCCCAAGCCCAAAGAAGTGGCTTCGAGCAGCATATTTTGAATAGCCGCGGCACAGTTCTGAATGCTGTACAATCTCTCTCCACGCAGCCCATAATATCGCTCTGCTTTCTCTACCTCGTTACAGACGACAATTAAAGCTCCTGCCTGCACCACTTCAAACTGCTCATTGCAGGTTGCGGCCACGGACTGTTTAACTGAACTTTCGATACAGACGATGAATTTCCAATTTTGAATGTTGCCGGAACTGGGCGCATGTCTGGCTGCATCAATAATTCTGGCAATATTTTCCCAAGAGACAAATTTAGGCAGAAAATACTTCACTGTTCTTCGGCTTTTGATTAAATCTAAAATATCACCCATTTTACATGTACTAATTTTTACAAGTATAAATACTTAACGATAACCAGCATTTCAAAAGTGAAAGAAGATTTCATAAATGAACCCTGATTTCAAAAAAGAAAGCAATATAAAGAAGAACAGTTTACCTTGCAAGATGGTCAAGAACGAGGTATTAGCAAGCCTGATTGATGATAAAAAAAGACGAGTGCTTCAGGTTCTGCTGCACTCCCATGAGGAGTTAGTATTGAAAGAAATTACTGCTCGCAGTGGAGTTTCCTCCGCATCAACATTTAGAATACTTCAAGAATTGGTGGCGCAAAATCTTCTTCATCGCCGCGAATGGAAAACCAGTAAAGTGTATAGCTGTCAGGCAAATGAAAAAATAGATTTTCTCAAAGAGTTATTTTCTAATGAGTATGATGGAGTACACGAATTCGTAACTTTAGTTGCTGATATCCCGGGAATTCAGAGTATATTATTACATGAATCCAGAAAGGGAAGTGCTAATTTGTTAGTCATTGGGGAGAACCTGGATGGCAACCGGTTGGATGAAGCGATGCAGAGAGTGAGAAACAAAAGTTTTGATTTGACCTACCTACCTTTGAGCCGCAAACAGTACGAGCAGATGACCAAGATGGGATTGTATGGCGGGGAGAAGAAAGTGTTGAGGTAAAATTTATTTGGATTGAACGCCATATTCTACTAGCATGGAGAGATTAGATATTCCTTCAATGCGACCGCCGGTTCGAGCATTTATAAAATATAATTCCGCCCCTATTGGAGGTAAGCGTGAATCCAAAAGAGTGAGATATTCTCGCACGGAGCGTGGTTGAAAAATCATCATTTTACCTCTCGAATTTAGTTCTACCTGTGCTACATATTTAGGAGTAAATGCAAATAGCAAAGGTGCATAATCAGAGGAAACATCACTATTACCCGTAATTACATGAGCATTTCCATCGGCAGAAGAAAATAGTGGAAAACGTACTTTCTGGATTGTAACGGCCGATTCTCTAAAATTTAAACTTTTAAAATAATCTCGAGTGAAATTCTCTAAAAAAGCATAAAGCTTATTTTCCATATAGACATTAATCCTTGTTTATTTATAAATCTATGCTGGCGTTTTTACCTCTCTCAATCCACCAAAAGTTTTGATCTTACCTATCTGTCCTTGACATATCCACTCTAAAATCCATAAATTATTATATCACATTCCCTTTCCATATCCTATGCCAACAATAGCCAAACCTAGAGCACTATTATTATATTTAGTTGATAAGCTACAAATGCAAGGATCTACACCAATCACCGATAGTCTCGCAGATATATGTGCACACCTTCAAAAAAGTGGCCACCATATCTATTCTCTTTCTGGTAATCCCAAAGACCCTTTTCTTCAGGAAGATATTGCCCGAGATCTTCAAGAGCACGTATCCTACCAATACATAGCTGTAAGAGAAAAAGGAGTTATATCGATTACCCAACGAGGTAAAGATTATCTGACAGGAATGGTGCCTCCTGAAGGGGTGGAAGTCAAGATTAGAGAGTTGCTTCCTGCATATAGAATAGCCTGAGGGTTGAAGTTTCTTGGTTTTTCAATATAATTAAGCAACTGCGCACTCGACTGAAGAATCAGTTAAATCATATCCGCTAAGAGAAGTTGTCAATTGTTGAGTAAAATTTTCAACAGGGATTTCTTTGTTTCTCACTTGCCCAACAAAAGCTAACCGTATGGTTATCATTCCACTTTCAACCACAGTTTTGAATTCCCATTTTATGATATGCTTTAAAGTATATTTATCTATCCCAAAAACATAAGAAGCATCAAAAACTCGAATACCAGTAACAAAGCCTTCGGTATCAATATCTGCGACAAAGTTTTGAAATTCAACTGAATTCTGATAATCCCTATCTTTTACTTTAAACATTAAGATATCATTATTAAAATCATAGACAAATTCTCCTTTTCCAGACCCATCCAAATGTTTTTCTGCCAATTACTTCATCCTCAATCCACCAATCCCTTTCACATATGCCGCCATGGTTTTCATCCCTCGTCTGGCTTGTTCCCATTCAAACTTCTCATTAGGCGCATGGTAGCCATCAGATGCTTTGCTCATGGCAATCATGACTGTGGGAATGTTGGGAAATAATTTTCCTATTGCCGAAAATGCCCCTATTGTTCCAGAACCACCCACATACACTGGCCTTCGTCCAAATCCATACTCACAGGCAAGAGCTGCAAGATCCATAAACGGATTATCAACAGAGGTTTCCACGGGACCAAGCAAGTGTCCGGTTTCAAGTTCAATATCCGGATGAATTTTTCTCAAATGAGTTCCTAAAGATTCTATTATTGTACGAGGGTCTTGTTTTCCCACTAACCGTAAGGTTATATCCGCTTCCGCTTCGTATGGTATCTTGGTTCCTTTATCACCTTTTCGTCGTACTTCATGAAGCTCAAACGTGGGCTTATACCACAGCCGTGTCAGGACCTCAACATTATCTCCCAGAGGATACGTCGTCTGTGCACCCAAATCTTGAAGATACTTTTTGGTATCAAAATCTGCGGCAACCTCACGTAACTTATCTAAACCTGTTCCTTGCGGCAATAAAATTCCTTCTTCCACGCCAGGAAAAATAGCTTCTCCAGTCGCTGCATTATAACACGTACTTAAAGCTGCTAATAAAACATTCAAAGGATTGGCAACGACTCCCCCACCCAGGCCCGAATGAACCACTTGATTGGCAGTGTGCAATCGCGCGGTGGCAGTAATAAGGCCACGCAGGTTATATGTTAACGAGGGATTATCACCATCGAAAATAGTATCGCTGGCAAGAATGGAATCAGGAACGGGAATAAGCCCATGCTCTAACCCATACACAAGGGCAGCTTCAAATCCGCCGCTTCCATTTTCTTCCTGCGTTTCATAGACACCCACCACATTTACTTTTAATTGTCCGGTGTCTCGAAGATGTTTGAATGGTAAAAGAGTTGCGAGCATCGGCCCTTTATCATCGGTAGAACCTCGACCTATCAGGTATTCACCATTATCTACCGGCTCAAATGGATTTTGTATCTTCCATTCTGAAGGATCAACAGGCTGGACATCCAGATGATTATAAACCATCAGCCAAGGGGCCTTAGGATCAACTTCCATTTTCGTGACTAAGACTGGGGAAGGCAAGCTAGGGATTGAAGAAATTGTATGTGTTGTAAAACCGGCCCATCGTGCTGTTTCTGCTACTTTACTTACTACTTGACATAAATCATGGAGTCGCTGTTCATTAATAGCTCTGTTTTGTGCATTGATTGCTTCATCTTCAGGTTTCTGTGATATTTTGAGAGTCTGACTTATGCTTGGAATTTGAACTAAACTAGTGAGCCAGTTTTTATAGACAGGCATAATCTCTTCCACAAATTGATCGATTCCTTCAACCATAATGATAACCCCCATGTCTTCTTGGGCAGGATTGCCTATATTATATAAAAATTATGAAGCTCGAATAGAAGTATACCACAAAGTTTATATAGTCTTTTATACTTCATTTATGTAGTCATTAAAGTGGTGAGAGTTGTGGTATACTTCACAGAAATTAAGCCGACGGATCATTATTTGAAATCAAAGAGAACATATTATATGTAATTAATGCAAAACACCAAAGGTGATCAACATGACCAAATGCCCCGAATGCCAAGCAACTATGCGTAAAATAGAAGTAGCTGTCCATGGAGCTAAATCTAAGGCAATTAGTTATCAATGCTCTTCGTGTGACTACGTAGAATTCGAACCGATTTCATCACAACAAGTATTGGAAGAACTACGGGAAACCCCATTAAAAATAAAACAAAAAGTGATAAAGTTATCTCAGGATCGATTTGGAATTTACTTAAATAATAATGTGGTTCGTAGTTTGGACCTTAAAGGGGGAGAAGAAATCTATTTGTCCATTCCTGACAAAAAACATATTTTAATCGAGTTAGAAAGTTAATCTTCTTCAACAACCAACTCTTCCCAATTCTCTTTATAATACTTATATTTCTCATCAAACTCTTCCTTAGATGTGGGCATGATTCCTAATTTCGCTAATTTATCTTTCAAATACGCCAGCACTTTTTCTTTATCCTGCTCACCTGCCATCTGTTCTAATTCCAGGATATACCCATAGCCTTTGGTATAATCAACCGCCACATCAATATCCTGCCATTTGAAAGAATGCCGCATGCGAAACCATTTGATGGAAATAGCATAGCCTAATGACAAAAATAATTTTTCCAGTTTTTCAAAATTATCCACCGGCACCTTGATTTCAATCTCCTCGCGAGAATCATCATGAAGTTTGCCTTTCTTCATCCATACTTTCGCATAAAATTTATTTTTCTGGATACGCAGATCTTCGGTGCAGTCAAAATAATAGGTCACTTGCTCATCCTCACTTAAAAAAGTTCCGTGAGTAGTGAAATAAAGTATTAATTCTTTGTATTGTTCCTTTGAAATAAAACTACGCACCTCCACCTCAATATTCTTATCCATTCCTGCATACACAACACTGTAAGATATAAATGTTTTTAAAAGAACTTTGCCTGCAATTGCCTGCGGAAATGCCCTGGAAAGAATATCTGGAAGCGGCAATCAAAAGACGCTGGCTGGAGATCGAGAAGAAAAATTTAGATTATGAGTGAGCCATAGGTGAAAAATTCATTTCTATCGGCAGATCCAACGTCACATCTTGAGGATCTTTAGTCCTTTTCTTAAAATTTAATATTCCAATACTCTTTACTTCTTTTGTTTTTTCATCGATTCGCAAAAAAACACCTGGTTGGACCTGTTCTGCGTAACAAGCAGTTGGTTTTCCTATACCTATCTCTAAAAAATCTCCTTCTTCATCATAGTGAACTCTCATTGGACCTTTCATAGTGTATGCTTTACAAAGTAAGATGTTATAATAAAGCCTTTCCCATTTAACTACTTTTGCTGGTGCTTTTAGTGTCTCTTGTAACTCCTGGATATAGGGACTAATTTCTGGATGATCTTGATTTATGTGCGACCACCTTTCAGCAGATAAATGAATGAGTTTACCTGTGATATCTTTTACTTCAAAAATAGACTTCATTGTATTAGATCATAAACAGCACCATCGAGACCAATACTAACAATAATCCGCTACCCACGCAGCAATAACTGATTTGCTCGCCCAAGGTAAGATTCTTAAAATTCTTTAATTTATTGCCGATGAAAGAAAAGAAATTATTAATTTTTTGATTCAATACATCCAGAGATTCCTTAAAACCAGCCATAACAAAAGAAAAACAAAAGAAGTATAAAAACTTATTCTTTCTTCTCCGCCGCCACCAAAGGCTCCGCACCTTCCTTAATCACTTTCATATTGATCTGATGAATGATCTTGGTAATCATCTCTCCGCATACTGTGGTTCGCTGAACCAGCCCTTCCTGATTTTTACCATGCCTATTTTTTCCATCGAATCCTACGCTGCCGCCGATCAAGATTTTCTTTCGGGGAGCTTGTACTCCTTTGCGCATGGGAAATCCGCATTTATCAGATCCGCCTTTGATAACAAATTCATATCCGGGAAAACCGATAGTGTCGCCAGAAACCGTGTCATTGATTCGCTTTTTTAACAATTCATCCGCATGCGGACTTTTAATTTCTTTTTGATAACTTTTTCCATCCTTAGTGCCCAGCACCAATTTAAATTCTGTCATGTTTATCCATCCCGAGACTAAAGGACCTTTAATGATCCACGCTCAAATGGCGGTCTCAGCTAACGTCCTAAACCGGCTATTTCTTTATAAAGATATCTTCAAAAATGAAATTCACCGCTCTCACCAATTTCTTGATTAATGGCAATGACATCCTTCTTGGTGAGTATAGTATACATATCAATGTGTATAAGTGTGTATATTTAAAAACATTTCGGAGAAAAAAGTAGGAGATACATAGGATAACAAAAATTACACTGTTTTAATTTGCTGCTCAAGTTCCTGAAATTCTCGTTGCAGCGTAGCATGTTCCTGTCTTAATTTCTCTAAGGTTGCCTTTTTAAATTCATTAATTTGGTTTCTATTGGCATCCCATTCCAAAGGGGCGATACGTTTCTCTAGGTTAAATAGGAGTTCTCGTAATTCTGACATTCGTTCCTGAGACATAGTTATGCTTAGAAACAGCTGAATATATAAACATTTGGGGAAAAAATTAAGAATAGAACCTAAAATCCCATTTAGCAATGAAAGAACGCACGATCCTCCAAATTTCTATTATAATGGCCATAATTGGCCTCGCTTTCCTCTACTTTTTCGCAGAAGAAATAGAACTGCCCACCGCGCAGCAATTAGAAAATATAGCCCCCGAAGAAAAAGTGCGCATCCAGGGAATAATCGGCCGCCTAAGCCAGCAGGATAAGGTCGCCTTTATCGAGCTGCAAGGGGAGCGGATCGAGACTATGGACGTAATATTATTTACTGATGAAAATATCTACCTGCACGAAGGCGATTATGTGGAGATTATAGGAACAGTGGAAGATTATCGGGGGAAGAAGGAAGTGGTGGCGAGTAAAATTGTTAAAAAATAATTAACATATGAATTTACGGATTTGCTCCAAAGATTCTAAATCTGTTGACGTTCTAATTTTATATCCTTCAAACAACCCCCTAACACGTTTATGAATTGATTCTAATAACGGCCTAGTAAATTGATGGGTTGCTGCTTGAATCGACCCATTTACAGATGCCAATGCCAGCGAATACTCAACAAAGCCGCTAAATACATAGAGAATGCTGCTAGCCGACATTCGTTGTTCTAATCCTAATTCCGGAACATCCATAAATGGAACCAAAATATGATTTGAAGAATGAATCCCTTGCATCGTGAGCAAGCTGCTTATGAAAGTTATTTCTCTATGATTGTAGTTATAGGGAGTTAATTCTGGTGATCGCAATACTTGCGCAATTTGTCGTTCATATCTTTTCCCATCTATTGAAAGAGACAGAGAGAATCTATAACTAGTAGGTAAACCAAGATTAGGTTCATCTGCAACCGGTCTTGAAGAGAGACTCACTGCTAAAGGAGTTCCTGCTCTTAACCCTAAAGTATGTACATATTCAACAACCGTGGGATGGACCATAGGACTACTTAAGGGTAGTCTTTAATGCAACTATATAAAGCTATTGCTTCAATTTTTACGCTGCAATGGCCGTATTCCTGCCCGACTGCTTTGCTTTATACAAAGCCTTATCTGCAATCGCTATAAGTTGATTACTATTAGAAGCATCTTGCGGATATGTGGCAACTCCAATACTGATGGTGATGGGGCCATTTGTACGAGGGTTCTTAGGCTCTTGGTTGGCTGCTGGAACAGCGAGTCTTATTTTTTCAGCGACTGCCAGTGCCTGAGCTTTATTCGTGTTAGGCAACAGCACCGTAAATTCTTCACCGCCATAGCGAGCCAGAAAATCAGATTTTCGTAATGCTGATTTCATAGCTAGCGCCACGTTTTGAAGAACTGAATCTCCCACCGGATGACCATATTGGTCGTTAATACTTTTAAAATAATCAATATCAAGCATGAACACCGAAAAGGGCAGATGAGTTCGACTAGATGTGGAAATCAATTCAGATAATTTTTCTTTCAAAGCCCCTTTTCCAGGCACCCCGGTGAGAGGATCACGACCCATGACCGCCAATTTATGTGTTAACGCATATTTTTGAGACTGAACACGAGCAATAAGGCGACGTCTGTTGTTTCGTATAAAGTTCTGAAGATCTTTACTCACATATCGGGGGCCAAGCGCATCTAACACTTCTATGTACAAAAGGACATCTTCAGGATTGGTCATGGTATAATAATCGAGTACAAAATCTTTGCGAGAAATTGTTGGCTGTAAGCGCCAAAGGTGATACCATTTTTCCCGGTGTGATAAAATACTCCCTATCACGTCTTCTGCTTCCAATTGATGGTCGGTAAATTTCTTGAACGGCTTATAAAACCCATCTACGAGACGCACCTGCAACTGTCGACCGTACAATAATTCTTGTTGCAATTGCGTATACAATTCTTTTAAGATAATCACTACATCATGGCCCAATGGCTTTGAAACTAATTTTTCTAATTGATCGAGGAGATCTTGTTCATGTGCTAGGTGCTCGCGAAATAAATTGAGTGTATTTCTGAATGTATTGATTAAAGCGTCAAGATGTTCATCGATGGATTGCGTTATTTTTTCCTGACGCATAGCTTGCTGCAACCGGTCTATAATAATTTTAGTTTTTTCCACTGTTTTAAGATCCTGCCGCTGACTGCGAATGAGTTTATTCAATCGATCATAGAATGCAAAAGTTACTTTCTCTTCACTACTCCTAGTGTCTTCGAAAATTTTTTGGACTTGAGAAAATTCTGTCTGCTCATAGACTAAAGGAGTTATTATACCTTGTTTTAAATCCACTTCTTGAAGCAACTTTCGAAGCAAGGCCATCACTTTCGTCAGAGAGTACCACTGCTGCAATCCTATTGATTTCCTAATGAGAGATACCAGTTCAGATAAAGTACCGAAATGGAGGACCATTCTTCGAATATGATCCGGTAAATCAATAATAAGCTGACGTTCACGTTCTGAAAGATCAGCCAGAGCTTTTATTACTGCTTCCACCTCTTTTTGCTCTACCATATAAAAAAGAAACATTAAACAACTATTTAAAGATAATGTTCAAATTACCTTCTTATGCCGCCGCACTCTTGTCTGCGTTATCACGCAGCTCCTCAAACATCTTCTCCATCTCCTCTTTGCTCCATCCCGTATGCTGCCCCAGTATTTCTTCAATATCCTCATTGGACGTGCCCATCTGCTGTTCTTTATGAACCCATTCTTTCAGTTCCTCGACATTATATTCTATTGGTTTAGGACGCAAAAAATGCATGGCCCCCAAAGTTAAAAGCACCATTGCAACAACTAAAGAAGGAACCGCAATAATCCATGCTTTATATGTATCCCATAACGACGCGCCTGCAACCGGTAAAGGCTGGGGCTGTTGAACAACCGGTAATTGCGGCTGCACCCGTACCGGAGCAGGGCCGCTGGCAGCAGCTGTACAACTTTTTTGCAATGATGGCTTTTGACTCATTGTTCCACAGGTATGCTCATCAACGCAATTTCTGGTTTGCTGCCCATTCTGGCACGCGCTCCATGACGTACATACCCATGATTCTTCACAAGCAGTACATGATTGTACTTCTGCTTTGGTGAGTTTTCGTGAATCACATCTATTGAGATCACTGCATGTTCGTGATTGCTCCAATGTGGCATTACAATAACTCCATTGGGAAGGGCAACTCCAGTTAGGACGGCAACTGTAACCGCCCCCTCCGCCGCTGCCACCGCCAGCACTACCAGATGCGCCACCTGGCTCAGAAATGGGAGCAGGATAATAGAATCCACTCATAGATCCTTCTGCTAAAATAAAAGTATCATAAGTATCTTCGATGGCAGAACTGCGCATAACCGGATCTTGTAAAGTGATTATATCATCGTCCCCCGGATACACCAGTTCTTGATTCATTGCATATACTCTAAAGAGATATCGATGCGTTTGGCCCGAATCAGGACAAGGGCCGGCATAAGACGTAACTCCATCCACTTCATTCTCGCCCACGATTGCTGAAGAAGGAAGAGAACCAGAAGCAATCTCCAACCTTGAAGAAGCTAAACTGGCTGTGGACACCGGTATATCCCAAACAGCCCAATGAACCAGCGGAAGTTCTGGGTTCACCATCGGTTCAAGATCCACGTCTATGTCTTCCATTATAATAATTAAACTTAACGTACCTGCCGGAAGATTGCTGATCGTAAGCGGTGGATTGCTATTTTGACCATCGCAAGTATAGGCTGCCGGTATTGGGCCTCCAGTTGAAAATGCCGAGCTTGTAACTGTTAACCTGCGTTCGACACATGTTGAAGGTTCTCCCGTGCAGGTATATCGTAATTCAGCTTGACAGATAGCAGAACATCCATCTTCTCCCGCTTTATTTCCATCGTCGCATTGCTCGCCCGCTTGCAAGATACCATCGCCGCAGCCGGGGGCAACGCAGGAAGAAGTACACAAATCCAGTTCATTGGTATTGCCATCATCACACTGCTCACCAGCATCTACAATTCCATTGCCACAAGAGCCGCACTTAACCCCATCCCAAATTCCTCCTACGCTCACACAGGTATCCTCAGTTGCACAAAAGCCAAGATTAGCGGCACTGCACTCACCAGAAACACAGCTATTTAGCTGACATACTTGGCCGGCAGAACACTGCGTGCTGTCAACACATTGCACACACGATGCGGTAACTGCGCCATCTTTATCACTCACCACCGACCAAACTCCAGAGGCAGCCTCACACGTCGCCTGGTCAGTACATAATTCCACATTAGCAGGAACACACATAGCATCGCACACGCCATTTTCATCAGTTTGACCATTGCAGTCGTTATCGATAGTATCGCAAATTTCTGCTGTAGGAACACAGGCAATGTCGCACATGATACCTTCATCAACTTCCCCGTCACAATCATTATCGAGTGCATCACATAATTCAGATATCGGTTCAATGATACCTACACATTCGCCCCAGGCATTATCCACACATGTTTGTGTTCCCATTTGGCACTGCCCCACATCCATTCCACACGCTTGGGTTGTACCGTCTTCACAACCGGGAATTGTAACCGTAAATAGATATCCGTCCCCTTCTTCCAAAAACAAATCACTTCCAGTGGTGCTGTCATAAACATCGATTACATCTAATGACAACTCAACATCGCCAATTGTACTCACGAGTGGATAGATTTGAGCAATAAAAAATCCGCCGCTGCGAAAATCATCATTATTGAGAGTAGCGTCGCTGAACACTAATTTATTGTCGACACACCTCATTTCCTGAAACTCGCCCCATAAAGCATTCGTAATTGGCCTTCCCCCACACAAATCAAAGTCTGCTGACGATGAACTGAGTTCAAAATAAATGCTGCCCGTAGAAGCAGTGGGAAGATTCATCCTCATAATCAGCACACCATCATCGGTGTACTCTATATCCACTTCATTGCCTTCAGGAGTAGAATACGCTTTACCCACCAGCTGTTTGCCCACAAAGAGGAATATAATTAAGAGGATTACGACAAATATACTCACCATAGCAATGACAAACGTTCTATTGGTCTCCGCAGTTTTAGAAATAGGATGAGCTTCCCAGGTATGCGGTGGAAGTTTGCCACTTCTTTGCTTTTTTTCTTTCGTCTTCATTTTTAGTCAATTACTGAATCTCGAAAGAATTGATTAAGTGCCGCGACCAGATGGCCTAGAAATTTTGATTTCTCCCGAGGCACAAAGTCGCCATAATTGATGCTATTCTCGCCACAATAAAGAGGATCGGGATGATCTGCAGGATAACATTCCCCAGACAATAATGCATTTAATTTCTCGCGTAACAATTCAACCGGGCTTAATTGCTCTATCTGGCAGTTTCGCGAACCAAAGCCGCAATTTGTTCCTCGATATCCTATTTCAATATATTGGCAACGATTACAGCCCATTCCGCCATCACATTTTTCTTCTGTTTCTTCTGCATCTTTAATCCCATCAGTGTCTGCATCAAAATATCCCACAATGCCATCGCCACAGACTGAAAGAACAGGTGTAATCATCATAACCGCATCATTGATCGCTTCCACACGAGCACCAGTTGCTGCAGGTGTAATGATATTGTCCGAATGAATTAAATCTCCTTCGCGTTTAAGTTGCACTGAACTTGGTGCAGGCCCTTCAAGTATAGTTTTGAGCGTAAACAAGCTTTGCGCGAGAAAACTTCGCCCCACATATCCTACTTTTGGCTGAACTTGATAACGATAAATAGTGCCTGCTGATTGTGATCCACTATTGGGTGAAAGATCATTGCTGGAAAATAACATTCGCCTGGTTGCAGATGTAAATTGCATGCGTGCATCATCACTGGTGACATAAAGATTGTAACTGAGCACATCATTATCATTCGTATTCATCATCACCGTGACCTCAAAGGGAACATCGGCAACAATGGGCTTTCCATCACTTGAACTGTCAGTATAACTAATATCGACTGGGAAAGCTGTTACCAGAGAGAAACTGGCAAGCAATGCGATCAATAATATGACAAATTTCATGATGACTCTCCCCCTAAGTTTCCACAGACTATTCCGGCATTTTGAAGCGTTGTACTTGTTAATGGACTAGGCAATGCTGGCGGGCTGGCGATTGTCGTTAAAGAAGTCCATCTGAAACTGACATCTTCACAAATAACTCTATCCCCAAAGACACAAGGTGGCTGTCTGACTGCTCCGCAGTAATTATAAGCAGATTGTTTTGCTTCAATTGCTTGATAGATAAATAATGCATCTCGATCATCGATGACATCATCACCGTTAATATTGGCATTAAAAGTCGAGGTTCCCGGACAGGTGGTGGCCGCAATGCCATACAATCCGCACATTTCTGTCCGACCTTCAGGTGTTAATCCCGCAAATAATTCATCGACAGTTTGACAGGTATCTCCTAAAGGACATTGAGTAAGATCAATAAGATTAAAAGTAGACCTACAAGTATCCTCCGTACAGGTCAATGGCTCAGGAATCTCCGACGTACAACCACTGGCATCAAATCGGCAGCCCATAGTACAAGACAAGTCACCGCCAGCAAAACCAAGAACTGTACAGGAAGAATCTCCCACATTGGATCCATCGCACTCTTCTCCCGCATCAACCACGCCATCACCGCATAAACTGGTCGTAGGAATATCGTACGAAGCAATGAGGCTCGCAGTTGCCAAAGGAGATTGCGCCGCAACATCAGAGCTACCGAGCACAGAATCACTAACAGTAACCGCATCTTGTAAAGCAAACACTATAATTTGATATCGGTGCGAAGCATCTTCCGCAGGCGGACAAGGACCAAAATAATCATAGGTATCAAAATCATTTAGTACGGAGCCAGCTCCATCGGGGATAACTCCAGCTTCTAATGTGAAAAAATCAGATGTTACAGGGATGTCAACTAAAGCCCAATGTACTGCCGGTCGTATTCCATCTATGAGATAGTCCAAATCTTCCATAATAATAGTTAAGCTTGATACATCGGAAGGGATATTAGAAATTGTGAGCGGCAAACTAAGCCCCGAAGACATGCCATTATCACCACAAGCATATTGCGCGGGAATAGTGCCTCCATCTGTAAACGCTGAGCTGCTAACTGTCATAGAAACCACAGGCTCACTATCATCTCTAAAAGATATGGTTATAGGGCTATTAATGTCGCCAGTGACAATATTATCAAGGTAAGAGTCTTGCACTTCCAGCGTATTGAAGTGAAATTGAGCTGAAGGTGGAGGCATAGGAAGAGTAATAATTGCCAGATCAACAATACCGCTTGGCTGTTCACCTAACCGTGCGGCAGCTGCATAATGAAAAACACCGCCTGCACAATTCTGTTCAGGCATTACATTAAATTGGCTAGTGAGTACCACACCCATACCACATAAATCAACATCGGTAGATTGCAAATCAAATTCTACACCAGTGATGGCTTCTGTTCCCGAATTTGCTTGAATTATGATCTGTCCTGGCGTGTCTCCAAGTATAATGTTAGCATTACCAGACTCACTGGTAGTGCCAATGGCTTTACCAACCGCTCGGAAATTAATAAAAAGAAGTCCGCCAAGAATTAGTATAGCAATAACCGTAACGGCGCCAATTACAAGCGTTTTGTTATTACTAGTTGAAGGTAGAGTTCCTTTTTGTGTAGTAGCTTTTGGTGCCATTATTGGAATAATTCTAAAAGAACTCCGCCAATTAATTGATATTTCAGCCTCGATGTTATCGCCCGGGCCGAGACACCGTCATCTTCGCAGTTGTAGCGTAGATTATTGGGAAATGTTGGTGCTTGTGACATTAAAGGATAGCATTGCTGCTTTAATATAGCAGTAATACGAACAAGTGCATAGTCAACAGGATTCAAGGGAGTACACCTGCCATCCCTCCCACCAAAATTAGTAAAAGTACAGCTGTATCCAAGATCAATGTATCGACAATCAGCAGCACATCCATCGCCCCCAACCGTATTTCCATCATCGCATGCTTCTTGAGATTCTGTCTGCTGCTTTATCCCATCACTATTTATATCTTCGTAACCCACAACACTATCACCACACCTTGAAAGCAGTGCTGTTACACTAGCGGAATTACTTGAAATTGCAAAAGTATCACCAGCCGTATCAGAAGTTACCGTTCGCAGCGGCACTGTTTGCAGCACAAAAGTTGTACCGCCCTCACCAATTCCTGAAATTTTAACATCATTATAAGTAAGTAAAGTCCGAGCAGAAGAAGCGGAAAACACCCCACCGTTAGTTTCAGTTCTTACCCTATAATAAGCTCCGCCATCTTGCAATCCAGACAATACTGATACTAACTGAAATTGATCAGCACGAGTAACACCACTGAATGTAGCCGACCCATCACTGGTTCCAGTGGAAAGATCATAGTCAATAAAATTGAATCCGTCTGTGTCGACTTGAAGCTGCACGGAAAAAGGAACATCATATACAACCGGCGAAGGAATTACAAATGAAAATGCTGCTGGCCTCTCTGCGGCTGCCGCCATGCTTGCAAATAATGAAATCAACATAATCCCCATAAAAAGTAATTTTTTCATCTTATGATCCTCTCACATAGTCAGCCATATCTGCAA
>CAYOKQ010000031.1:0-1036 GCA_964404595.1 uncultured Methanosarcinales archaeon
TGACAGTAGCTTTTTTGGCTAATGCCAGCGACACTTCATATCCGCACATTCTTTTTTCTTTGCTTCTGGCCATGACCTGTTCATTGTGTAAGGGGCTGGTGATTTCACTGAGCAGCACTTTTGCTTCTACTGTTAAAGCTTTCTTTTCCCTTACATTATTGTAAAATTCACATTCTCCTTTTTCTACGATGGACTTGCAGAATTCATTAAAGTCATTGCCGAACAGATTTGCGATTTCCTGTGAGCACATCCAGCGTTTGCCGATCAGGTCTGCACATTTAATCTCCTGTGTGGTCTTTTGCTGGATGAGTTTGAGGGTTTCGATGGCAATCTGGTGCTGGGTGTGCCGGTTGGTGAGAAACAATACTTTCTTTTTGTCTTTGAGCGCGTGATATAACGCGACAGATAAAGCGCTGGCCGTTTTCCCCAAGCCGGTTGGTGCATGAGCAAGCAGAATTTTTTTTCCTGCAAAAGCTTGGTCTAGGTCTTGTACTAATTTATCTTGGCCGGTGCGGATCAGTTCGTGAGGAAAGAATTCAGAGAGGGTAAGAGAAGACATGATGTGAAGAAAGATGGATGTTTTAAAAAGATTCTTAAAAATTTGAGAGATTTTCGGGCACGTTCTACCTGGGCTCTTTTGTTGTGCCTACTTTAAAAAAGTAAATGTTTATAAATTACGTACGTAGATTCCCCGGTTAACGATGACCCTGATCCCCGGATATAACCAACCAAGGCCAACTCAAGAAAATTATCAGGATTTCATGACCCAATTCGTAAGGGGTTTAGAAAGACTGGGGGATAGCGGTATAAGCTTCATGGTATATGGTTCTTATGTCAGAGGAGATTATATTGCTGGTAGAAGTGACATAGATGCCATACTCATTTTCCCAGATGAGGTGGTTATCAACAAGAAAAAACTTGCTCTTAGCTCCCAAGTTTTAACCCAAGCAATGAGAGGAAATCCTATCACCTTTCAAGTGACGGTGACGGATATTGCGACTATGCATGATGGCCGGTTTAATTCCTACAACCCCTC
>CAYOKQ010000031.1:1046-3104 GCA_964404595.1 uncultured Methanosarcinales archaeon
GGCCCTGACTATCGATCTCAATTTAGATTTGAAATGCCCTTTCATCCGGAACAAAACCCTCTAACATTTAATTTAAGAAAATCAAGACAAGGATTATTTTTTGCAGATTATGATAAAGAGCATGATTATGGAGATTTTTTGAGAAAATTTGGGAAAACACTTGATGCCGTCAGCAGGGGCTCGAAGCAATTACTATTTATGTTTGATGATAAATTGACCAAGAATCGTTTTTCCGCACTGGAGAAGATTTCAGAAGAATTTCCCAACGTTGATATCCAGCCTTTAATTATAATTAAAGAGTTATATCATCATCCCGAAAAATTAGATGCATTATACCGCCATTCTGACGACGTGATTACAGTATGGAATTCTGCGGTGAATTTTCTGGAGCAATTGACGAGAGAGTATATCAGGAGAGTCCCCAATCATAATCCTCCTATTTTTCCACAACCACGAAAACTCTAGGATTGTAGAAACCTTTAAATATGGCATGCAATATCTAGCTTCCAATGGATAAATGTTTAAATATAAGTCGCAAACCCTACGCGGTAGGGGTGTGGATGGTATACACAGCGGGGTGTCTATCGTGAGCAAGAATAATACCAAAGTTATCTTCGATGTCTTTTTTCGGGAGAAACCAGCATTAATGTTGGTTGAGTTAAAGAATGCCAATGCCAATGTTTACGCCTCGGTGCTTGCAAAACAAATTGACTGCACTTATAGTCACGTGGTTAAAATTCTTCAAGAGATGCATAAAGCCGATTTAATCAACTTTAAGAAAGAAGGCCGTTTAAAATTGCTGGAATTGACCAAGAAAGGAAAAGATGTGGCTGGCAACATTGAGACGATCAAAGGATTATTGTAATTGGGATTTTTTACTTTTTTAAGTTAATCTTTTTGGTTTGTTAATACATACAGAATATTCTGTCCCCGGATTTCGGCAGATATCACTCGTTTGGGCAATGGTATCATCACAATCTTGGGCAGAATAGCAGGCAATTCTACAGGCGTAACCGCTATGATCACTGCCGCAGCCTATAACAGATATCGCGCATTCTTCCCCTTGGCAATTTTCTGCAATGACGTTGCCGGTGATGCCGGCTGATCCAGCAAAGGCATTGAAACTTTTCCCACTAAGTACTATTCCCAGAAAAAGTGTCATCGAAAGCAAGAAAGTAATAGTAAAAATGGTTTTAGTGGTATGATTCATAAAAGAAAAGAAAGAAATGAAAGAATAAAAACCTTTCGGCTTATTCTAAGTACATCTTTAATCTGTCGGTATCAAACTGCCAGTCCAAAGCTAATTTTCCTGAGCGTTTGTAATACTTGACCAGCCGCCTGATTTTTGCTTCAGTCAATTGCAATCCACGCAGAGCAGTCTTATCCTGTTTATTTTTTTCCAGATGCTGCTTTATAGCAATCATGCGGGAAATGAGGCTAAGGATATCTTCAGGAAGTGCTTTGCCCAGTTTGTTTTCGTGCGTCACTGCACTAATACTTTTTCCGGTCAAGGCTTTTACGTTATGGATGCCGTAGCTATCGCGTAAAATCATACCTACTTCCGAAGTTGTTTTTCCGGCTTTGCTGTATTTAACGATCAATTTTTCAACTTCTTTCTCCTTAAATGGTGCCCAGGACGGAATTTTCTTAACGGGTTTTTTACTTCCGCTTTTTCCTCGTTTTCTACTATGCATGCGTGCCATGATATATTCACCTATGTTGTTTTTTCGATTGAGAAGAATGTTCCTCTCCAGTGCGCATAAGCGTTCACCGATGCGCCTCTCGAATATCTCTTATTTTGGGCAATGAGTTTAAAAAGCTTATGGGAAAAATCGAAGAATTGGACAGCGAATATCGTATCATCCGTGTACGATAGAAAGAATCTGTTTTATCAGCAGTTTTGTACAAATTGCAAAAAATATATAAATAATCATCTTTTCTGGACGTAAAGAGATGGTTATGAAATTATTGATTGCAATTGTAAGTGTGTTTTTGCTTCTTGGTTGCTCAGCAGAAACTCCTCTTGAACAACAAGTGGCGATAGAACCAGTTGCCCAG
>CAYOKQ010000031.1:3114-18056 GCA_964404595.1 uncultured Methanosarcinales archaeon
TGCCCAGCCAGTTGTGGAGGTACCAATAGAGGAACCAGTTCCCGACCTTGAAGTAGTTCCTATGGCTGTCAATCTCTCTTGTGTGCTTACCGCTGACTGCGAGGCAGGTCAACAATGTATTGACGGGGAGTGCGGGACTATTGAAGCGCTCTATACCACCGATTGTGCCAATACCTGTAATTTTGAAGAAGTTATTATCTCCACCAGTGATGGGGAAACGTATACTTTGGGCAAAGGACAGGGAAGTTATACGGCGGCAGGAGCGCTGGAATGGAAATTGCTTTCTGTACCCAATTACTGCCCGATGGAGAAGGTCGTGGTTCCCATGCGCATCATTGCGAAAAATTATGGTCGAATACTTGGAGAGCATGCGCTGACCTTGCGTGAAGGTGAGACCAGCCAGATTATTACGCATCCTGCGATACCTGATATTGAATTTACAGTGAGGCTCGATAGGGTGGTGGAAGAGTGTGGGTAGATGGACACAGAGCCAACAAAGATAATCCCTGAAGAAGCAAAAATTAAGATCATTAGTGAAGAATATGATCTCCACAGTTTTACTTCCTATGAAAAAGAACTGGTTGACTTTCTTCGAGAAGATGCCCTTGAAAATCAAAAACAAAAGCTGTCGGTCACATTCTTATGGTTTTACGAAGAGAAATTAGTGTCATATATTACTCTACTCAATGACAAGATAAACTTGGAAGGTAATTTGAAAGAATTCTTTAAAGAAAAAGGGATCCATTACAAATCTTTACCTGCACTAAAAATTGGGAGGCTCTGTGTTGATAATCGATTTCAAAGAAGAGGTTTGGGAAAATTGATGATCCTCATTACTATTAAAATCGCGCAAGAGATAAGTAAAAATCGCTCTGGCTGTAGATTTATTACCCTCGATGCAAAACGGAATCAAAATCCGGAGAGAGACCCTTTGTTATTCTACCAGAAGATGGGATTTTCGATACTTCAAGAAAAGAAAAACGGGCCAATTCCCATGTATCTCGATTTACAGCTTATCAAGGAAGTGTAATCTTTAATTCCCTTGCTTCTTTGAGTGTTCTGATGCGCTCTGGCGAGGGATTACGTTGTTCTTGGAGCACTGCCCGTATAAAATTCTTAGCGTCTTCTCCCCTCAACGTAGGGGTTGCTCGAATTGGTTTGGCCATAGTACACTAAAAGACATAATTGTTTATAAATATTTCCTGAATTGCGGTGACTGGAGAGGGTGGAAGAGTGCAGTAGGTTATTCTTCACAGATTTCTAAATCGTCGAAATGGGATTCACTGGCATGAGAACCAAAGCCAATATGTCCAGAAGAGTATAACGAATTTTCCAAAGTAAATGTTTCTTCACCATTAAAGTAACCTGTAATTGTGCTGCCTATTGCTCTTACTCGTAGATTATGCCATGTGTCGAATTCGCCGTCTACTCTTGTGTAGAATAATCTTGCGTTGTAAGCATCCTCTAAAGTCAATTCAAAACTACTTCCATCTCCTTCTTCAATTTCTAAAATATATCCCCTATCAATATCATAATCATAACCCACTGTACTCTCTCTGGTGTACCTGAATAACATACCAGTATGAGCGTCTCCACCGAAACCACTTGGTACACGAACTTTGATGGTAGCATCAAAATCGCTGTAGGTAGCATTATTGAGATGCGCCATTCGGTAGCCGCCACCTACCTCTGTTTGTTGTAAATATCCGCCTAGGTCGCGAGACCAAACCCCATTCTGAGCAATTAAATCATCCAAATCAGAGTCTTCATTGAAATCGTTAGAATAACACCTGCTAAAAGAGTCTGGCGTTGCTAATACGTCAGGTAGAGATGTTGCGTCAGGAAGTAATCCAGCATCAATAGGTGTACCAGAATCAGTAGTTTTCTTTCCTAAATCGTATTCCTTGCTGGTGCCGTCTGGCGACATTAGGGCATCATGGTCAACTGCTGAATCATTAATCCCTCCATCCATCCTCAAACCTAAATCAGCAGAATTTCTATCATTTCCTCCATCAAGATTTTTCTCATTAGTACTCATATCTTTAGCTCTCAGCGAATCCAAATCAAAGCGGCATCCTCCGAGGGCGAGCAATGTCGTTAATCCTAGTGATTGTGTAAATTTTCTGATGTAGTTCATGGTTAGAACTGAACTCCGACGCCTGCTGGCGTTACATTTATAGTATTTGAACCTGTTTGTTGTGGCTGTGAAGGTGAACTTTCCCACCAGTATAATCCGGCAGCTGCTCCTACTGCCACACCGGCAAGGATAAACAATCCATTGGCGATAGAACTTCGCGTAGAGACAGTATCAATATCCTCTTCAGGACAACCTGGTGCACAGGAACTTTTCAAATCATTGAATTTAGAACTGGCCATATATCCAGCGACGAGGCCGCCAATAAGGGAAGCTGCGCCTACGGAAGCAGTAACGGTACTCCACGTGTGCTGTTGAAGAAATGATTTTTCCGTGTCTGGTGCGAGTGCCTGCATATTGATAGATGGCTTAGCCGCTTGAGGTTTTTGTGCACTCCATACAGCCATTTTTGCTTCGAGGCTTTCTCTATTTTGAATTTTCTGCCCGCCTTCATGTAAGTATAGGGTGTAATATTCGGCAGCAAGGTCATATTTCTCTAACTGTTCATAGCTTTCACCAATATCATGCAATACTGTTGCTCGTAAACTTTCCATTTTAATTACACGTTCATACACGTCTTTGAACTTCTCCACAGCCGCAGTGTAATTCTTCTGGTCGAATAATTTTAAGCCTTGATCGTAGATGGTTAGAGCTTCCAACATTGGACTCATTACTGCTCGTTCAGATGGATTTTCGGCAAGATAAAGTGTAAGATATTCTGTGGCTAATTGTGGCTGGCGAAGATTGGTATAGGTAGTAGCAATATTGTATAAGAGTGTTGCCCGTGCTGTGCGGTCAGCAGTTTCTTGGTAGGATTCCTGGAAAAACTCAAGTGCTTCTTGATATTCTCCTGCTTCGTATAAAGCAGCTCCTTGAGAATAGCAGGACTTTGCATCGGGGCAGAGTTTGGGCTCGGCATATGCCGGGAAAGGCAGTATAGAGGAGGTGGCGAGAGCAGTGATGAGAAGATATTTCCGCAGGATTGATTCTAAGGTGGGGGTCATGGTGATTGATTTTTTAACTTTTCATCTGATATGCTCATTTATAATCATTTTTTTTTATCTTCATCTTTTTACACCCTGCAATTGATCTTCTATCTCTCCTCTCTTTTTTGCAGAGTGGAGTGCAACGCCGGTGGTTACTCCTCCTGCAACCGTGGAAGCTCCGCCTATGCCTAACATCCCAGCTCCAGCTACTATCATGGGAATACCAATTATGGCTCCAATGAGAGTTAAGGTTAACAAAATACCAAATAATATCAATAATATCCCACCAATAATACTAAAAATTCCTAATACTATCCCCGTGCTACCAACTATACCTCCAGCTATGGCTTTTACGGCATGGCCTGTTCTCTTTCCTTGAAGATAATTCTTTTGATCTTCTGACAGTCCCATATCTAACTCTTTGCCACATTCCGGGCAAAATTTAGTTCTGGTTACTGATACACTGCAATTTGGACATTTCATTTTGAACTCCATAATAATTTTTATGTTGAATACGCATTTCCAGAACATTTCCAGCTTCTAAATCCAGAGGCATCAAAATCAAAATTTATTTTTCTTACTTCATTTTTAGACATATAAATGGTCTGTTCTTTACTATTATCAAAGCGAGCATCTGTTTGATCTAATTTTCCAATTACCCGCACATTCCCATCTCCCCCATAATTCTCAACTGTGACCGCAACTTTTACTCGATAATCAAGACCGTATCCTTCACATTGAACATCAGTCACGTATGGATCGGGCGGTTGGATTGCCCTAATGGCGCTTCCGGTAATAGTCCCCCCTGTTGCCACGGCATCAAAGAGTAGAAAAGCGCCAACTGCAAGTGCCCCTAAGATGAAAATGCCTAAGAACCATGGCCAGATTCTGGTGGGAGAACTATTAGGAGCTGGTTGATTATGGTGGCTATCTATAGTTGTTGGTTTTTCTATTTTCTCAAATGTAGCATGTGTTTCATCACATTTTGTGCATAGCTTGGTTCCTGTTTGTAATTTTGTTCCGCAGTCAGGGCAGTATTTCATTTATCCTTCCTCCAAATAGCAATCATTGATATTATAAAAATTATTAATGGAAATGGTGCAAAAAGAATCATTATGCTGAAAGGTAAAATGAAAAAAAGAACAGCGTTGCCTCCTACAACGAAAATTAATGCCAGCATTACTGATAAAAATACTTTTAGCATAAGCCATATTCTACTTTTCTTTGGTTCATTTTGAAATTCCTTTCTTGATAACTGTGGTTGAGCAGTGTCATCCTTGGAAGTATTTATTTTTCCACAATGGGAACAAAATTTGGACCACTTTTGGAGCTTTGTTCCGCAATTCTGGCAGTAGATGAGCATCTTTATTCCCGACAGCCTCCTTCGCAAACATCATACACATAAATCTCGCTATCCGTTGCGGTCACATCTTTGACATAGGCTACTTTACAGTCAGAAATAGACGGGTTATAATCAGCATGCAAAGGGTCATTTGATATATTCAGAATGGCATCGGTGCAACAATCCATAGTTTC
This sequence comes from uncultured Methanosarcinales archaeon, assembly GCA_964404595.1. Taxonomy (GTDB): domain Archaea; phylum Nanobdellota; class Nanobdellia; order Woesearchaeales; family GW2011-AR9; genus CAYJXA01. The sequence goes on from CAYOKQ010000031.1 coordinate 7,771, forward strand.
TGCTAAATCGCAGACATAAATTTCTTTACCACCGGTTCTTTCCGAGGTGAAGGCAACTCTTCTGTTGTAAATTGATGGCTCATAGTTGGGTCCGCAGTCTGTAAGTCTTTCTAACTCACTTGCTTCAATATCATAATGGTACAGTTGTCTGGGGCCATCGCGATCTGAAACGAAAACTACATCATTACCATGAATAGTGGGACGATACCCATTCTCGCCGTATCCTAATCCTGATATTAATGTAACGGTACCATCAGTAATATTTCCGAGATACACTCGCTGATCTCCATCTCTTTGAGACGTAAACGCAACATAATCGCCGTCCATCGTTGGAAACTCTTCCCCTTCCCCAAAGTTTTGGACAAAATCGCCCGTGGTTGCATTTCTGACTTCTATTGTTCTGCTGGCACCAGCTATTTTCTGAAAAACAACTCGCTCTTCTCTAATAAAAGGCGTATGCCCTGCTATTCCAAAATCGGAACGTAAATCGATAATACTACTGCTTGAGGTGTCAAGGACATAAATAAAATTGGAGATCAGGTCATCATCGACGGGGTCGTTCTCAAGCCATGCACATTCTAACGCTATTTTATCACCACTAATAGATCCATTCTCGCAGTAAGGGTCTAACCAATTACAAGCCCCCCATTCAAAACCGCAACCCACACCACTTGGATCATCCAGTGGGTCGGATACAATTTCAATTATCCCATTTGAAGTATCGGCAAAATAAACATGTTTTCTTCCGCTTATTCCTCGATCAGACGTAAATACCAAACTATCTCCATTAATATTGGGCTGGAGGTCTCTAGCAGGATCATTTGACACATTAATCCAATTATCGATAGAGCAAATTCCAGAATCAACCCAGCGTTCCTCAACACATATCTCTGTACGTGTCCCTTCTCCATCATAACCGCAACACGAATCGTATCTCTCAGTTCCTTCTAGACATTCAGGACAATCATCCAGATCAACATCAAACCATTCTCCGCCAATACACTCTTGCGTATACGATGATCTAATCGGCGTAGGGCAATCGACAAGCCTGGTAAAATTATCTAATTCACCATCGCAGTCATTATCTAAGTTGTCACACAGTTCTGCAGCCGGTATGCCCACAACAGCATCACAACCACTATAATCTGGGCTCCATCCCAATGTTCGTTCACATATTTTATATTCTAATCCGCTTCGTATGCATTCTCCAACTCCCGCAGAGCAATCCCGAGAAGGGGCAATTAAACCATTGTCAATTAAGCCATCACAATCGTTATCTACGCCATCACAACTTTCTTCTAGAGGCATACCAACCGGAGCATCACACAGTACAGATAAAGCATCAAGGCTGCATACATAAGAGCCACTTCGTATACATTCTCCCAGCAGACCATTATCACACTCATCGCCTACGGGGAACCCATTGTCATTATTCCCATCACAGTCTTGATCAATAGTATCGCACAATTCCAGAGCTTTAGGATGAATTGTTTGATTATTATCGTTACAATCATCCGGGTTATAGATGTAACCTTCAAGAATTCCTTTTGGATTATCAGAATAGTTTAAACAAGATATGACGGTCGTATTTTTGTCCCCAAATCCATCTTGATCAACATCTCTGTATACGGTTCTTCCAGCATTTTCATCAATCTGGCCATCGCAATTATTATCAAGATGATCACAGAATTCGATAGCGCCGGGGAAAATACTGTTGTTTTTATCATCGCAGTCCACCAGAGCGTTACAGTCTGGACCTGCGTAAAATGTATCCTTGTCTTTATCAGTACATAGAACCTGGTCGCCTGAATTTTGGGCATCAGTATGGATAGCAGAACCGGCATCAGGTTTTATACTCTCACCAAACGTATCACTTCCACAGCCAATGGCAATTGCATAAAATCCGGCAGTAAATATGCCTTTTTTGACCGATCTAATTATTTTCTCAAGCATTTTACTCTCCACTAGGGGTACTGCCATATAAATCTTTCGGTAATTTTTCAGTAATAAAGAAGAACTACTGTTTTAATACTGTATTATTTCTAAAGGGCAATGGAGAAGACTGATGTTGAAACGTATAGCTGGATTTTGCGTGGGTCGCAAAGAAGAAAGATCCTCAAAGCAATGGACAAACCTAAAACTCCTACAATTGTGCAGGAAGAAACGAAAATCAAAGTAAGCAATGTGTCGGATGTTCTGCGAGAAATGGAAGATAAAGGGCTGGCAACATGCCTTAATCCCAAAGATAAAAAAGGCAGGCTTTATACATTAACCAAAAAAGGATTCAAAGTGAGAGAAGGAGTGGCCAGTTATGGCAAAGGTTCTTAAGTTTCTGACAAGAATAACAGCACTTCCTTCTTTATTTGCTCATATGGAATAACTCTCCCAGCTAATCTTGATATGTCTCGTTCATAATCTTGTTTAGAACAGATCTTGCTGAAATCTAAAGCTACTTTTTCTTTCTGTGCTTTTTTCTTCAATAAAGCTCGGTCTAACTTTATCTTCGCAGTGGCCATAAACCAGACATCATAAAGGTCCCGTCCTTTTTTTCTGTTCACTAAAGCAATCACTTTTTCCGCCAGGATCTCCTGTAAATTCATAACCAGTATCAGGAGGTTCTGAGTCGTTTCCGGATACTCACTTTTAATTATTTTCCATTCTGGCTTTAGGAAAGTTCCAGTCCGATATCCTGCGTCAATACGAAATTTGTTCTGTGTTTGGGTGATGCCGGTAAATAATGGGCCATCTATCCCGATAGTACAGGCGTAAGAATCTGCAAATACCTCTTCCTTGATAAAGTGATTATTCACACCCACTTCCTTAATTCTTTCTAAAGTATGATGCACTTGTTCTTTGAATTCTTCTACTTTTGTAATATTAAAATCTAAATCTTCTGAAAATCGATCAACTCCTAATAGGTATTTCAAACAAGTTCCTCCTTTAAAAACAGCATGATCATATTTCTTATAATAAAAATAAAGGAATAATTTCAGCAGATAATCTTTCTCCTGCTGGTATAGATTTAATCCAGTTTTGGCTGAAATCCGGTTCACTTCTTCTTTGCTAATCATTGATCATCACCTTCCAGATTAGATTATAATGAGGGGCATTTCCCTTTACGGGGTTGAGTTTGATTATTCCTTTAGGCAAATTTCTCTTTAATTCCGGGACGATAGTGCTTTTTAATTTTAAGCTTTCGATTAAATATCCTAATCGCGCCCCACAGGATTTATTTTTAAATTGTTGCAGATAATGTAAAAGAACCTTCTGATTAATTTCCGGCCAGGCATTTTTTAATATCTTCCTCACTTCTTCCATTCCTCCGCACCATTCCGGCTTAAAAATTATTTCCACTATCAATTTTTCCTTTTCCGCAATAGGAAACTGCTGTTCTTTATGATAACCGAAAAATTTCTGCGGCTGGCAGGTGGCAGTTTCAATATTGAAATTACTTATTCTGATTATTGGATACTGTTTAGTTGAGACCACTTGAACCATATTTATTTGCTGTTCGGTGAAACCATAATATGATGCCGCAGTCCAGAAACTGATATAAGAAGGGGCCGTGACGATAGTGGCAATGGCAAAAATATTTTCTGGTACTTTCTCAGTGATGACATAATGGTTTTTTCTGACCAGAGTTATGGTTTTTTTCTTTTTGAGCGAGGTTAAAGTGTTTGTGATGGTGGCACGTTTCCATTTGCTCAACTTTCTTATAGTGGAGGGAGAAAAGACGGTAAATTCTTGAACAAGGTTGAGGAGCGCAGATTCATGTTTGGAGAGTGCTTTATAACTTTTATAACTATCATTTAATTTTTCCATATTTTAACTATAAAAGTTATATTAAGATATAAAGGTTTCGTTCCTAAAGCTCGTGGCTAACTTTTTCTATCAAAAATAATGGAAGAAGAAAAAGTAGCCCTGCTCGGATTCGAACCGAGGTCACAGCCTCCAAAGGGCCGTATGCATCGACTTCCTCCTATCGCTAAGATGGAATTAGTCCACTACACAACAGGGCTATCTTATTACGATGTTTTGGATTGCTAAAGCCAATCTCTTTATAAAATTTACCCAGCTCAGTTTTTTTAGTGATGTATACTTTAGGAGTCTTCTTGCCATCTTTATAATTATATATTTTGGAACAGTTGATGCCTACCTTCAAGAGTCCCTCCCGAAAATCCCTCAGCAGAGTGTCGTTTCGATTAGTGAAACAAATTTGCCAAAATCCTGGCCAGTGTGGAAGCAACTCGTAGATAGAACCGTCAGTATCAACCAATCCCTTAATGCATGCTTTGAGATATGGGTCATTTTCAAATACACAGGGAGGGATTGTTTCCTGACTTTTTATTTTATCACCGGCGGCTAAGCCTATAGAAAATAGAAATTCCAGAAGTCTTTTACTATGAACTTTGATAAATAATTCGTTGAATGTTTTATGTTGAGACACTTTAGATTCTACACCAAAAAGAGAATCGCATAGCGGCTTGACGTAATTCAGCAAATATTCCCTATCTTTTCTAGAGTCACCAACAATAGTGAGTGTATACCTTTTGGCGTATTCAATACTCCCATCACCAAGAATTATTCCTATAAGTTCAGCTAACTTCTCACTTTTTTCTGGAATCTTTATCTCTTTAATATTTCCTCTGGAAACCTCGCCAGTTAGAGACTTTTTTAAATCAAATTTTTGCATATTCATTTTGAATCACATCCTATTATGCCGAAACAAGTCATATGATTTTTTACACAGTCGAATAGCATAATGAATCTGGTTAAGTGCTTTCATGGTGATGAAAAATGAATATGCAAAAATTTGAGAAAAGACAAGTATATAAAGTCTCGGCGAGGTTGTCTTGTGGGTGAGTGGCATACTGAAAGAAATTCTATAAAGCGGAAATTTTGTGTTATAGGCCGTAAAGCCAGTGGACAAATGCTCTTAGAAAAGTGTCCAGTGGCTAGGATATACTTTGTCATCGAAACCTATAAATACCTATATTTTAATTCTCTCTCAAAAGAGGTTGATACTGTGAGAAAGATATGGTCATTATTATTTGTTCTTAGCATTCCTTTTACTCTTGCGCAAACTGAAGAAGCCCCTTCCAATTTTACAGTTAATCTCACCAATTCTGCATTGGGTCCGCTTTTTGAATTGATCAATCCTGTTATTGTTAAACTCAGCGTACTCGTGGGCGGTATTTTTGGATTGTATGTCATTCTTATTATTTTACGCGTGCATTATGAACGCAAGAACATGAAATTATTGCAGCATATTCGATATAATCTGGACCAGCAGAACCAATATTATGGGATTCCCTCTTCACAGGAAAAGAGGGGTTTTGTACATGCCCATATCCTAGACAAGCTGTTTCCTTTTCATGTTAAGCGGCATTATCAGCCTTTTCCCTCCAAAAAGGAGAAGAGATCATGAAAGTTTCTATTTCTTCAAGGGTATTTACTCACTTTAACCCACAATTCAACCTCGCTTTACTGCTAATCACCGGGATTGATAATATCGCCAAGCTGTCTGATTCTCTGCATGTACTGCATGACGTGGAACAAAGCATTCGCTTAACATTTCATAAAGACACAATTCAAACTCATCATCTTATTTCCCCTTGGAATATCATTACACAGAAATTAGTTCCGGGGGCAAAACATTATCATACTCAGGTGGAGCTGCTGCTCAAAAAAGTTCTTGCCCGTAAAAGCATCAAGCGTAAAGATACAGTAGGAAATCTTATCCAATATGTTTCCTTGCGGCATATCGTGCCCATCAGTGCCGATGATGTTGATCTGCTTCATGGCGATCTTATATTTGCAATATCTAGAGGGGGAAAAGGTAAGAAAGGGAATTTGTATTACCATGATCAAAAGAGAGTGCTGGGGAAAAAATTAGATTATTGGAAGAGTTCAAAAACAGCCGTTTCTGCAAAAACAACCTCCGCTCTTATTCACATTGAAGCAATTCCTCCGGTGAGCGCAGGGGATCTCAAAAATATCTCTTTGGAATTGGGAAATTTGATTACAGGATTTTGTGGTGGGAAGGTGAAGAGAGTTATTTTGGGTAGAAAGAAGTCTTGGGTTAAATTCTAATGCTGTAAAGGACGATACTCGCTGAACGAAATATTTTTCACCCTAAAACTATATATATCTCCTCTTAATATCTATCTCCATGGATTACAAGAACGAAATTGCCAAGCTGCTGGCCAAAGAAACGAATCTCTCTGTCGATGATATTCTTGCACAAATAGCTGTGCCTCCCAATTCGGCATTAGGCGACCTTGCTTTTCCTTGCTTTAAGTTGGGCAAGAATGCCAAACAAGAAGCAGAAATTCTTCAGCATAAAATAAGACTCCCTGCTTTCCTTGCGGAAATAAAAGTGGCAGGCCCTTACCTTAATTTTTTCCTGAATAAAGCATTGCTGGCTCAAGAGACCTTAACCCGCATCAGAAAAGAAAAAAAAAAGTATGGTGCCGGCCGCTCCAAAGAAAAAATTCTTATTGAGTATTGCGGCCCTAATACCAATAAGCCCCTGCATCTGGGACATGTGCGCAACATGGCTTTGGGAAATGCGATGTGCCGTATTTTAGCTTTTCAAGGGAATATCGTCCACCCGGTCAATATTGTCAATGATCGAGGAATTCATATCTGTAAAAGTATGCTTGCCTATCAAAAGTGGGGCAATAACAAAAAACCGGATAAGAAAACGGATCATTTTGTGGGTGACTATTATGTTCTGTATGCCCAAAAAGCTGCTGGAAATCCTGCGCTGGATCCAGAGGCACAGCAGATGCTGGTGGCCTGGGAGAAAGGCGATCCAAAAGTACGTGCTCTCTGGAAAAAAATGAATAGCTGGGTGCTCAAAGGATTTGCGCAAACCTATAAACGCTTTGGCATCGCCTTTGATAAAGAATATTTTGAATCAGAATCCTACGAAGCGGGAAAAGAGGTAGCCTTGAAAGGATGCCAACAAGGGATTTTTATCCACGATGAAAAAGGCTCTATTGTCGCCCCACTTGAATATCACGGCTTACCTAATAAAGTTCTGTTGCGCAGTGACGGCACCAGTGTTTATATTACGCAGGATTTGTATGTGGCACAAAAGCGATATGAAGATTACCATTTTGATCGAATGATGTATGTAGTTGCCTCAGAGCAGCAGCTGCATTTTCAGCAGTTATTTAAAATCATGGAATTATTACATCGCCCCTATGCAGCTAAACTCTATCATTTGAGTTATGGGATGGTGCATTTACCAAGTGGAAGAATGAAGTCGCGCGAAGGCACGGTTATTGATGCTGATGATATCATGGATGAGATGAAAGCGCTGGCAGAAGTTGAAATAAAAAAAAGATATGAATCCCTTTCTGAATCACAAGTGCATCAACGGGCCGAGGCAATTGGCCTTGCTGCTATCAAGTTCTTCATGCTGCGAACGGATGCCCATCGTGACATTATTTTTAATCCGGAAGAATCGCTGAGTTTTGAAGGGGAAACAGGACCATATGTGCAATACACTCATGCGCGGGCATGCAGCATCTTGCGTAAAGCATCTGAGAAAAAAGGCCAAATTGATTACAAAGTTTTGCAACATCCTGCCGAAAATAATATTATGGCCAAGCTGATGAATTTTTCCCAGATACTTGATGATGCGGCCAGTAATTATCGTCCTCATGTGCTGTGCCATTATCTGATTGAATTATCGCAGGCGTTTAATGAATTTTATCATGCCTGTCCGGTTATTTCTGTTGATGTGAAATTAATGAAAGCGCGATTGCAGGTGGTCGATAGTGTAAGGCAAGTATTGGAAAATGGATTAGAGTTGCTGGGGATAGTTGCACCAAAGGAGATGTAAATGGTTTTCACTTTTCTTTATGTGACTTGCAGCGATGTGAAAGAGGCAAACAATATTTCCAGAACATTACTCTCAAAGAAACTTATCGCCTGCGCCAACTTTTTTCCTGTTGATTCGATGTATTGGTGGAAAAATAAGGTTGTTGATGAAAAAGAAACAGTTCTTATATTGAAAACGATGAAAAATAAAACGGCTATGGTACGAAAAGAGATTGAGAAGTTGCATTCTTATAAAATTCCTTGCATTACGGAGATAAATGTGAAACCTAATGGAGGGTATGGGAAGTGGATGGAAAGGCAATGTCAGTGACTAAAGAATTAACAAAACTTTGTACTTTTCTTGTTAAAGCTAAAAAGGCAACCTACGCCAGCCAAGGAGAAGCTAATGAAAAGGTTTTAGAGGATGGTGCTAAAGAATTTGTTTACGAAGAAGGAATTTTTAAATATCAAGATAGATATTATGGTTTTAATCCATTTGCTGGTGAGGAAGTGGTTTGGAATAATAGTAAATTTGTCTGGGCTATGAATTATTATGGAAGAATCGTTGATGTATCCGTTTCACCGAAAGAGATATACGCCTTTCTAAAAAAAGCGCTGCGACGAGTCGAAAAAGAATTACCTTATCGTGGACCAGTAAGATTTAAGGAAGGTAAATTTGAATACCTCAATAAAAGTGAAGGAAGTATTGATGAATTTGTAGGAGAAGAGATAATTAAGTACAATACAAAAGAGGTCTACAAATTACAATATCATGGCGGATCAGTAAAATAATCCCTACATCTTTTAGAATTATATCATTTCTACTTTAAATGACTTTTCCATCAGAGCTTCTATCTTTACCGTGCCCCCCACAGCAACCCCAAATTCACGCAATTTCTCCGGAAAAGTTATGCCAAAACTATTTCCGATCTGAATTATTTTCCGTTCTTGATCGACAGCTCGATGGAATTCCACCCTTTTGCGAAATTCCACTGCCTGATCTTTGGTCAACGTTGTAAATCCGCAGGAGGGGCAGACCATCGCAATCGTCAGTATGTGATCTATGCGCGCTTCTTTTTCCTCCAAATATTTCCCACAATTATAAATGAGTTCTTCACTAAAATTATCGAAAAAGAGGCGAGGTCAAAGCTCCCACATACGTTTTTCCCTCTGTGAAGTCGGAAAGATTTCCTTAAAGCATATTGGTAAGACTAATCTTGAGAAATGGGTTACTCTTATTGGTATGAAAAACACTGCGAAGTTTTCAAGATACCTAATCTGGAAAAATTTGGATTTAACCCTCCCCACACCACTTTTGAGCAAAGAATTAATATATTAGATGGAAAAATAGACCCTCATTCGATGTATGGGCCTGTAGTCTAGCCTGGATAACCAGCAAGATTTCTTGCGGCAGCTAGTAAGGACGGCGGGCTTCATAGGGTTAACAACACTGTTTCCCTAAGCCAAGGACCCGTAAACTCCGGTTCAAATCCGGGCAGGCTCATATTTTACCTACAACCTTAAAATAATGTTATATCCTACTCTTCTGGTGCAGAGGCCTCAACCCGGTAAAAAGCTTTATATAACAAACCCTCCTTCTTCCTCTTCTAAATAGGTGATATCCATGACTGAACCAAAGAAAATTCTCGTCAATCAATCCGTGGCAATTCTCTGCGATGGTAATAACATAGAACGCAGTATTCATGAGCAAAGCAAAACCACCAACGCCATGGTTAATTTCGACACTTTAATTCCTAAACTTCTCAATGGACGGGGATTGAATCGATTAATTTATTTTCGTGAAGGGCAAAATATTTCGTCTAAATTGGCCGAAAGACTTCATCAGCAATATTATGGTTCTGTCGTTCCCTGCCATAAATCGGCGGATATTCCGCTCTCTATTAAAGCAACACAGTTAGCACCGAAGGTAGATACTATTATTATCATGTCTGGCGATTCAGATTATATCGATTTAGTCAAGCATCTCAAGTCGGAGGGAGTTCGAGTAGAAATTGCAGCCGTGCCTGAAACAACATCCAAACAATTGATTGAAGATGCCGATTATTTCCATGCCATTACCCGTGATGATTGGTTTGTGTACACGCCGGCGAAAAGAAGGTAAAGAAAAGCGGAGAGAGTAATGATAAAGTATTACTTTGATACTTCTATTTGGATTGATATGCTAAACCAGATCATCTTAAAAGAGTACATCTTACAAAAAGTCAAGCTGAAGAGGCAAAAAGACTTACCAAGCAGAGAATGGTTCCTTTTGGAGACGCCATGCATGCTATTTTGTCAAGAGATCACGAAGCTCAGTTGATTTCTCGGGATGAGAAAGATTTCAACAAATTGAAAGATGTAACTATCATGAAGAAGCCGGAAGATTTAATCCAATTCCAGGCAGTGTTAACAAATGACTGATAACCTCTCTTCATTATATTGCTGAATAAACC
>CAYOKQ010000032.1:0-7549 GCA_964404595.1 uncultured Methanosarcinales archaeon
GATCTATTTCTCTAATGCCCCTTCCGTCGGTAACAATTTTTTCGATATGCTGCTGTATGGGTGTTGGTAGTGTTTTGTACATTTTTATCTCCCTATATTTTCAACTAAATCAGCAAAACGCTTCGCTGCTTTTCCGTCGACAGAGAATTTTAGTCTTTTACCAGCTAATTCTTTTTCATATTCAGGACTTGGTGCAGCTACTGCTTTTACTAATTTTTCTATTCCATCCCATGATATTGTATATGGTATCGCTTCCAATGCTAATGGAGGAAAAGCACATAATTCCGGCATAACTTCTGCCCAAGGTTCAGACACGTACGGGATGAGGGCAGCAGTATTGCGATCCAGTAAACACGCTTCTGTTAAAATTGTACTTCTCGTGGCAAAAACTGAATCTACGGCTAATAGAAAATCAATATTTTTTCTGGGATCAAGTGTAATTGGAGTAATTCCATATCGTTTGGCCAAAGTGCCGGTGAAATTTTGGTCATGCTTTTCTCCTCCGTGAGATTTCACAGCAAACGGAATTTTCATGTCTGCCGCTATTGAAAACACAGCTTTGGTTATCTTCATCTCATATTCAAACCACCGCTGGCGTTTCTCTCTATATTCTACGCCATTTCTTTCTATATGCGGTCTTAGATATTCGGTGTCAGGATGAATATTCTGGCTAAAATATGCGTGCAATTTCTGTTCAGGATTTACTCCTATCTCTTGTAGTATTGCTGCGCGCTCTTCCAAGGTATACTGTTGCCTTTTGGCAGCATACTGATCTAATGCCGTCCACCCAACGATGCGGCTTCTTTTGACAGCTTCGGCACCCATTTGCGCACCAAGTTCTGTTTGTGCTGTTTTCTTGCATTCCTCATTCATCACTGCTAAAATAGTGGGAAGGTCGTCTGGATTTGTCCCTAATCGAAGTCTATAATTGCTATTTTCATCTTGTGCCGCAATGGTCGGGATACTAGCCGCATTTGCTGCACGTAAAAAATAACCGTCAGGCGTTTCGTATCCTGAAAGACCAACAATCACAATATCAAAGCCTTTCACTAGATGGCCATAGCCTTCGCCGCCAGGAGAAATCTCCTGATATGGTAATCCCGCAAAACCGGCAGCTTCATCTCTATTTCCTGTTGCATAAATGGTAAGATTGTGGCCCCGCTGCAATAATTCTTTGGCAACAGGAGCAAGGGCATTAGTAGAGCCTCGTTGCTTGGCACTCATTAAAATTTCCATATAACTCTTGGTAAGTAGTATCTTTATAAATGTTTTGTTTCGCTTTCTGCTTTATCGTGCATCCCTACTTTTTCTTTCATTTTCTTTAATAATCTTTTGGCCCATACCAATTCTGTCGCGAGGATGGCCAAGCCCAGAGGAATCACGATGATGGCCGGACCAGGGAGAATGATGAAAGCTATTCCCATTGCCAAGACAGTCATGCCGATGACAATCTTTATCCAGCGCTTGGTTTTACAAAGCAAGGAAGTCGGTTCTGGGGGTGATTCTGGTATTGGTATATGCTGGTCTGATTCCATACTTTCACTAAAGAGATTTGGTTTTATATAGTTTTCTTTTATTTTTTTTCAGAAATAATTATCTCAAATATGTATACTAAACTATCCAAAATATTATATACTTGTCTCGTCTCTAAAATTTTCTTATGGTAGATTACGAACCATCAAAGCTGGAAGCGGCTTTAAGAAGAGCTTTTGTCGATCGGCGGCAGGAAGCCATACTTATCGATGGGCATGAATTATGCAGGCGGCCATTTATCCGAGAAGCATTTTTCTATGGGCAGAGAAAAGGCTGGTTAGTTCTGAAAGATAAGCTTATCGATCCGATAGAAGTTCTGGAGCCTGGCTTAGGCCAATACGAAGGACAGACATATAAATTAAGTAAAGAGGGTAAGAAATATTTTGGTATGTCAAAGTGAAGTTCTAAAGTTTTTTCACCATATACGGCCCTTCTTTGGCATAGCTTAATTTATTCTTATAATATTCTTTCACACCGATGCCGCTGATGACCACCATTTTCTTCTTTCCATGCTTTCGGGCTACTTCTTCTGCTTTTTCCATGAGTTTTGTTCCCCATCCTTTATGCTGCACCATTCCTTCCTCACCGATGGCGGTGGCAGTTCCATAGACATGTAATTCTCGAATCAAGGCGCTGCCATTGGTAATTTCAGGGCGCAGATATTCGTAGGGAAATCGCAGACGGCAAAAGCCAATGAGAACGTCCTGTGCTGGATCCTCTGCTGCGATAAAAAATTCTGTTCCTCCCGACGCTGCATATTCGGTTATCTTGATTTGAATGTTATCCCCATTCACTTTTTTGCCCAAGGGCTCGCGGCATCGAATACATCGGCATTTAGGGTGATATTTCTCATGAATAAATTGGCGAAAATTGGTTAAACCAACACCGGCTGACCAATATTTGGTAGGAACATCGCGTTGAATTCGCTGAATGCGGCAATATTCTGGCGTATATCCCTTAATGGGAACCAAGCGCTCAGCGGCTTCCTCTGTACTTATCGGCTCAAATTTTCCCTGTTTCCATTGCAGGTACAAGGTGGTTCCTGGCGCGACCATGCACGGATAGAATTTGATCATGTCGGGGCGATAATCTGGATCATCGAACAACAATTTCATGCCGGCGATATCTCTTTCTCTGTCCGTGAGCGGAAGGCCGGGCATGTAATGGAAATTGATCTTAAAGCCCAGATCACGCAGGATTTGAATTGATTTTTTGGAATCTGCAGTGCTGTGCCCTCGATGCACGTTAGTTAATACGTCGTCATATACCGATTCAATACCCAGTTCTACTCTTGTACACCCTTGCCGCAGCATTTCGTTGCCATGCTCCAGAAATCCCCAGTCTGGTTTCGTTTCGATACAGAGAGCAACGCATTTTACTTTGGCAGTTTCATTTCTGTGCTGTTCTTGTTTCAGCGTCGTCTCTATTTTTTGTTTTAATTGCAGTAACTTCTCTTGGATATGCTGCATTCGTTGTGCATCTCTCATCTCTCCCGGAAGCTCAAAAAAGTCTTTAAATTCTTCAATGTTGATATTTCCTTCCTGATCGAAAAATAAATCAGAGAAATCATTGAGCGCTTTGAATGCACCACAGATGAATTCTTCCTGATATTCTTTTGGAGTGGCGGTAAAAGTTCCTCCCATGATGATGAATTCTATTTTATCCACGGTGTGGCCCAGCAGGATATATTGTTCCAGGCGGTTGAAAGTCATCAAATAGGAATCATAGTTATTTCTCATTCCCCGCATGGTGGCAGGCTCATGCCCGGTGTATGATTGGGGGACATCTCCCCAGGGGCTGGCAATGCCTCCCGGACAAAATGTACACTTGCCATGAGGACATTTGCTTGGTGCAGTCATTAAAGCAACGGGAGATACTCCGGAAATAGTGCGAACCGGTTTGGTGAGAAGTTTTTTTTTGAGAACCTGCAAATCTTCTTCAGATGTATGCAGCAGTATTTGAATATTAGAAGGAATAGTCTTTTCTTTGTATCTAAAGGCAAGGTCCCGCTTTACGGCACAGAACTGTTTCTCGGTAAAATTGTTTTTCTTCAGTTCGGCGATGAGGTCCTGATAGAGAGACATGAAATTCTTTTTGAGGGGATTTTTTATTAAGGTTTCGGGGAAAAATTAAGATTATTACTATCAAGTAAGAAACTAATCGCAATATTTATAAACTTCTGCTGGTTTTGCACTTCAATTAGGGCTTACGCTATGGAATTACTAGAATTATTAGGAGAACTACAATTATCAGGAGAAAGTGAAAGTTTACTAGCATTATTAAAAGCACAATTAGGAGCAGCAGGATATCTAAAGATAGTACCTTCACTCAAAATTTTTTATGGGGAGGTTGGTTTTACTTCGTTAGAGCCCCATCGTCAATTTTTTGGTAGAATGATTGATACCATGCCTTTATTAATTAACGGCACAGATAAAAAGGGAAAGAAAGTTGACATTCCCCGAACTCCTGTATCTTTTACTTATGTTTTGGAAAGGCAGCAAACTGCTCCTGACGACAATGTGCGAGGAGAATGGCTGAATCATTATATATTTACTGGTGATCTGGTTGCCACTGGTGTTGATGGAGATATTTTGAGCGTCTGGGATAGTCCTCTTCTGCGAAGCCTGACTTCAGAGAGCAAACTGAATAACGGAGCTTTGATCCTCTCAACTACACAATGGAATGAACTGAAAGCTCAAAAAGAAGGAACGTTATATCTTACTGCTGAGCAAGCCGCGCAAGTGCATCAACAAGGATTTGTGAAGCAAGAAGGCATTTGGACTCCTTCCAATAAAGAAGTAGCCCGGGTATGGGATCATCTTGGCCGAGGACAAGACCTTACGTCATATGCCACAATCGTGGGTGGGGCAACACGCAGCAAGAATATCATGAATGTCTATTTGGATGCCTCAGCACGACAATTACCCACCGGGCGGGCCTGGGTTGTCGTTAGGGGCGCTGGCTGCTCCAGTGCGGATGGTGACTACAAACTCGATAGTAATGTGGGTCGGATCGTCGGGGTAGCGCCGGCGTTGCGCGAAAAAATGTTGGAAGCACGAGTTCATGAATCACTTTGAAGTCCTTTTGCACAAGTTGGAAACTATCTAGTGCGGTGAAGGCATCATCAAAACCAATTAGAAATCTTTATAAATCACCCCTTAAATAAAGCTTAATATGGTCACCAGGATCGGAACAGGACAGCGAAAGACACGATATCTCTTTAAGCGGCATTATCGCCAGCGGGGCAAGATTCCTTTAAGCCAGTATTTTCAAGAATTACATCCGGGAGATAAGGTGTGCTTAAAAATCAATGCTGCTGTCCAAGGAGGCCAATTTCACCGCCGATTCTACGGAACCACCGGTACTGTGGCTGGCCGAAGGGGATTTTGCTACGAAGTCAAAATATATGATCAAAATAAAGAAAAAACATTATATGTTCATCCTATTCATCTTACCAAAGCATGAGGACTTACCATGGCAAATCCACAATTTATAGAAGAAAAAGGGTTGTCGTTAGTCGATGTTAAAGTTGCTCTCGATAAAATTGAAAAAAGAGACACTACGTTAAATTATCTTTCGACAAAAAGCAAAGAATATCTGGATAATTTTGTCACTTTATCGGCAAGCAAAAAAGAAGAGCTGCATAAGAAACTTCTTGATCTTCAATTAACCCGATTAAAAGAGGAGCACATTGCGAAAATTGTTGATTTTCTTCCAACTACCGTAAATGAACTTAAAATTGTTTTACTGGCATATCCGTTAAGCATGCCTAAAAAGGATCAAGAAAGTATTGTTGCAGTGATGCAAGAAGCAGCCAAATAGGTGATTTTTGATGGGACAAAAGCGTAATTCTTATTAACTTAAGGTTATTTTCTCTGCCTATGACACAAAATCAACCGCTTCTTCCTGTACGAGAAGAGAGGGCTATCGTACTGGATTATTTGGAGCATGGTTATCCGTTTGAAGAAAGCGGCATGAAAAGCGCCATTGTCCAAGCACTGGGCATAGAACATTTGACCGTCCTGGAACTTATCCCTAAAAAAGGGGTTCAATTGCAGCCTCACCAGGAAGTTTACATTGGCGAAGGCAAGCGTGATGAAATTCATCACATTAAAGGAAGAATACCTGCGAGTAAATTAACCGCTACGGCCAAGAATGAGCTGCAGCATGTAGTGGAAGACGTGGTCAATAAGGACGAAAAAAAGTTCGTGGAATTCTTTAATAAAGCACAGCCGCTGACGATGCGCATGCATCAGTTGGAATTACTGCCCGGATTTGGCAAAAAGCATATGTGGGAAGTGCTGGAAGCACGCAAAGAGAAGCCATTTGAAAGTTTTGACGATTTAAAGAAGCGGGTAAAATTGCTGCCGGATCCTAAAGTAGTGGTTATTAAAAGAATCATGATGGAGCTGGAAGAAGATCAGAAATATCACGTGTTTGTGGGGTAGAGAAAATTTTTCATGGCATCTTCACTTTCCTTGGAAGAGAGGACTATTGGGTTTTTCTTGATGCAGACTGATAATGTTACTTGTTATGGGAACGCGGACGGGAAAAGGGTGATTCCTTTTCTTTGCGAAGGGGATTATGCTTTATTACGACAAGTTCGTGATGGTCTAAATCTAGAATCTCCCACGACTGCCCTCTGCCGAGGTTTAGTGCAGAGAAATCCTTTCCTCGGATTATCAGGCGAGCAAGCGTATGCTATTCATGAAGCACTAGGCTACGTAGTACAATCAGCGTATTCGATGGCTCATGGAGTTATTGTATTCGCTGGAGCCAGGCCTTCTGGCTACTTTTCATTCTTTTTGGAATTGGCGAAGAATTTGGATGTGTATGGTGCTGCAAAAGCTGCTTTTACCAGGGCTTTGGATGATTTTGAAAAAGAAAATAGAAAGTTGCTTAAAGATGAAAATTCGTGCAGGAAAAGTGGGGTTAATTTGGAGTTGTGGATTCCTGATAGACGTAAAGAATTAGTAGCAAAAAATCACCGTTTGAGAAAGAGCGAAAGAGACGTGTGTGGGGTTTTAGCTGGGGTAGCATCCGATGCGCTCAGAGGGTATGTACAGAAATATGGCATGTAAGATTGGTTTAGATAAATTGGTGTCTTTTTTTGTATCCACCGCCGACGACCAATTAAACACCCAAGTAATAGTGCCTGATGTAATTAAACGAAAAGAATTTTATTTTGTCCCCGGTTCTTATGCACTCTACGCACTATTTCTTCCATGGCATGGGCCATTTACACCATATTATCATCTTCGTGATTCTATACTCCAAAAGGGGTATTCTTGCGTGGAATATGAATTTTCTGCAGACATACTCTCGCCAGACTACCGGACTACGGAAAAATGCTATAAAACTATTGAGCAGAAGGTTAGAGAGCAGTTACAACAATTAGCGCAAGATTATCAATTCTCTACTGTGAATCTTGTTGGTGCAAGTTTAAGTTGCGTAAATGCTTTAATGATTGGAAACGGTAATAATCTCATTAAAAAAATCCATCTGGTGGTTCCTGGACATTGCCTCGCAGAATCTTTATGGGAAGGGGTAAGAACTCAGAACTTAAGAAGTGTATTGGACTTGGGTGGAGTACGTTGTGAACAATTAAAAGAATACTGGAGGGAATTGGCACCGGAAAATAATATCGATCAATTACAGGATAAAAAAATTTATATTACCCTCTCTCACGCAGATGAAGTGATTCCTATGCGGCATGGGCAAAAACTAGTTTCTTCATTGCAAAGGCATGGTGTAACGCCTACGGTTCGGACAAATAGATTTTTAGGCCATTATGCCACGGTATTGTCTTTTTGCTATTTTCCAACGGATATAGTTCTGGATTGATAGGGTACGGTTGAATCGTATACTCACTTTCTTAAAGCTTAGTCCCATCCATTGCCGTCACATCTATGAGGCTCATACGATAAGAGGTATAATTCTCTATCTTTAGCATCCACTACTCTCTGAAAGAAGTAGCGGGGAGAAACCTCGTAGTCAATACATGATTGGCCTGATG
>CAYOKQ010000032.1:7559-17778 GCA_964404595.1 uncultured Methanosarcinales archaeon
AATCCAATTTATATCCTTCTCGTACTATTAGGTGCTCTTTCACAAATAACTGTGCTGTGATATTAATCCCTGTATCATTCAATCTGTGCTGAATTTCTTCCAACGTATATGTGGGTTTTCTGAAATTCCAGTCAATTCCTACATGAAACTTAGCTCCAAACAGTTTTGCTAGTTTCCAATCAACACCAATTCTCACCGAAACTTCTCTTTCTGGCGGTGTTTCAATTTTAAGCCGAACACCTAATATATCCACTAATGTGGCTCTATCTAGCGATATTTCTATCATTGTCGTCACTCCATTTTTATTTTCTGCCATTTATTTGAGACTGCTTAATTTCCGTGAGATTGCTTGGAAATCTTTATTTCATATCCAATAGTTCTATCAGTGAATAAATCTCATAATCTGGTTCCTGTGCACTGTTGGTAGGTTCACAAGAAAAATATTTGCCTCTCCTTATTCGTATAGAGATAGCACCTATTTTTTTTGCCCCGGCAATGTCTGTGTCCAGATTATCTCCCACCACTATCATTTCTGGTGAGGCTATTTTTAATTTATTGCAAATATGTCTGAAGGCAGAACCATCTTTTTTTTGTAGTGATGTTCCTTTACAATGTAAGACTATCCTAAAATAATCTTTTATTTTCAGCTCTACCAGTAGGTCATCCATATTAAGGATTTCCTTTCCTTCGGAAACCAGAGCTAAAGGAAAATAGGTACTTAATTTACTGAGGCAAAAATATACTTCTGGAAAAACATTTTTGGTCTTACCTATCAATGTTCCCTGCAGATCAAAAATTATCGCTTTCATATGCTCACCATATCTTAGGAACATTCAGAAGAAAATATGCTCTTAATTCATGCGGGTAATAGTTTTTGCTCCCCTTAAAATGGACATAGTTGGGAACTCTCTCCATCACATCAATCTCTCTGGAGCACAGCCGATTTAATGTTTCATTAATGCTTTTAGCAGCAAGCACCGAGGATAAATTTACGTGAAAAGGCTTAAATTCCCTATGCACGGTAGGATGAATAAATACATCTGCCGTTTGCAGAGCATCTATTGGTAAGGTTGGCTCTCTCATGAGTTCTGCGACCCTACACCGATATACTTTCGGAACTTCTACACCCAATGTACGCAGCTCCTCACGATGGTGTTGAATTATTGTATCAATGAATATTTTATCATCCGTTAAGGCACGAGCTGCTGCAGAAGGATATCCTGCTGTTCCACCAAACAATCGCAAGGTATAATTATTGTTATCGGTGGTTTCATCAACCGCAAGGCCCCGGCGCACCAAATTCTGCCTTAATGCTTGGATCTCCATTCCATAAATTTTATTGCGAGTGCATAATTCTTGGTCAAAATTTAAAGTGATATTTTGCCTTGACGTTCTTTTAGTATCTTGTATTCTGTGTTCAAGCAGAGATATTAAAGAATTATAATAGCTTGCTGAATTATCAACACCAAGCTGATACTGTAATCCCATTCCAATCTGCTGCTCGTGTATATCTCTGCTAATGTATATTTTTCCCATAGGTGACAAAAAGAAATC
The DNA here is from genome assembly GCA_964404595.1 of uncultured Methanosarcinales archaeon. Taxonomy (GTDB): domain Archaea; phylum Nanobdellota; class Nanobdellia; order Woesearchaeales; family GW2011-AR9; genus CAYJXA01. The sequence goes on from CAYOKQ010000032.1 coordinate 9,114, forward strand.
AATACTGAAAAATAAACAGTCATCGTAATCGCGCAGCCGAGCACACAATGAATTCAACACTATTTGGCCTGCTTTTTCCAGAGTCGTGTGAATTTTTTCTGGCAAGAGTGCTTTATCTCCATACATCAAACCGTGAATAGGATATTTGTGCTTGCGATCACGCTGCTCGAAGATTCCGTATGCCTGAAATGCTTTCATCATCTGAAAGAAAGATGGCAAAACTTCCTCATTAGAACTGAGTGCATACGCATCTATTTTCTGTTGTAATGTACCTTGCTGTCCCTGGCCAATCTGCCTGATTCTTTCCGCATATTGTTCGAGAAATACAATATATTTTTCTTTTGAACTCAAATAGGCTATTTCCTCTATTGGCAGGAACCGTACCGGATGGGTGGTCGTAGTTCTTCTGGTAGCATCTGCTTTTGATGCTGATCGTAGCTGGCGTAACAATAATCGGAGTGTTGATAAATCTCTTTTACTGGTTTTTTTCCGTAAATAAGCAATGGCGTTATCAACAGTTTTCTCTTCTAAAGCAGCTCCTATTAGGTGAGGTGGGAATATGTCTGGCGCTAAATCGATAACATCCGATTGAAAAATAAGGTCTCCTAATGGTTTTTGAGAGTGAACCAGAGCTTCTGCTTGTGGGAGTATGTCTTCCCGAATTCTGCTTCTGCGAAGTACGGCCGAAATTAATTCATATTCCATAGCGGGGAAGAAGTACTGGTTGAATTTATTGATAATGTCTAAAAAAGAAAGATTTATGAAGAAACGACCCTTTTTCTAGAAAGATGTCACAAATAGAACATAATTTCAGGCAATTGCTGAGTAAAAAACCGGAGCTGGAAAAATGCCACCGCGCGGGTCTTATCAATCGCCGGGCTTTAGCACGATACCTGATAAAAGAAGGTATTGCGCCGGGAAATCAAATGGAAGCGATAGTGGCCATGCTGCGTCGCTTTCCTTTTCGTGAATTTGCTCCAGAAATTAAAGATATATTCAAAAAAACAAAAATTACTATTAAAGATAATATTCTTATTTTTGATTTTGCCAAGGAAAAAGAATTAGTGCGCCAACTACAAAAAATAGTTTCCGCTGTAAATTACGATCGAGGCGATACATTGAAATTAGTGATCGGAACAACTGCCGTTAAGGTGTTTGCTGATCGTGAGAATGAAAAACTCATTAAAGAATATTTTTCAAACTTTAAACTAAGGCATAAAATAGAGCATATTTCTGAGGTGAGTATACTCTTTCCAGATGAAGCCATAACCATGAAAGGTATTATTTCTACGGTGACGCAGGAACTCGCTCTTGATGATATTATAATCACAGAAATGGTCACTGCCACTCCCGAACTAATACTCTATGTTAAAGAAGAATTTGTGCTCAAAGTGTATGAGTTATTGAAACGATTGCAGAAATGATCGAAAGAAATAAGGCATCATACCATAAAGAAAATAATAATTGTTAGAATTGTTACAATTCCCAAAATGAAAGCCGTTTTCGATCTGCAAGAATAATTCCTACACATTCCATAAGTACTGCGAGTATGGAAAGAATTGATTATCGATCATTTTTTGAATTATAATGGTATTCAACTATACAAAAGTTCCTTTACGCAAACTGCCATTTTCTATCCTGCTTCTTCTCTTCCACCAAATCTTTCAATCCTGCCCGCTGGGCTCTTCTTAGGAATTCCTTGGCGACGGAGCGAATGCGAATCCCGTTTATATCAATATCATCCTGTAAAAATTCGTAGCGCTGCAATACTTGTTCCAATATCTTTGCTTGAGTTTCCAGATTGACTAAGCGGATTTCTTCGTTTCCAACTTCATACTCTTTTTCTAATTCCTCTAATTTCTGCAGTAACTTAATCAGCGGCTTTACTTCATCATTAAGGTCCAAAACTTCTTCTGCCACTGCCTCAATATCTTTAAGAACATCAACTTTGGCATGATGCTCTTTGCGGCGAAACAGCTTCTGCCACCACTTTTTCTGATATACAGCCATAAAGAGGTTAAATCTTAAGAGATTAAAAACCTTTCGACAGGAATTTCTGAGGGAAAAGAATAAATAAACCGGCTGATTTCCAAGAAGGATGGGGTTCTACTACCAAGACAGTCTTGCAGATATTGTGAGGCTAGCATCAGAGAGGGTTATTACCTATAATGAATGCGCGGATATGCTCGAGGATGCGCTCAAGAATAAGTATCCCTGGGCACATCTATCGGTTGAATTGGCAGCTCTTCGTGCGTATTGCCGGCCACAGCAGTATTGCTGGGAATTATTGCAAATTGAGCGGAATATCGTGCATACAATCGAAGAGCGATGTGTGGGGTAAACTTAATTATCCTAGTTATCACTTAAAAGTAAGTCTTTCAGAAAGATTTATAAATTTGCTGCTTTTAGGGCTTTTATGGTATACCTTATTTTTGATCTTGACAACACTGTCTGGAACAAACGAGCACTTGATAACAAAACCTACGAATTGGTAAGTGAGGCGGTATTTGGACGAACTATTTCTATGATTAGACATCCAGTAACTGGTGAAGAGGATTACGAATTTCCACGGCACTCTAATGCTGAAATTTGGAGATATAAGTTGGAACAGATCTTGGACGCGGGGGAAGAATTACGATTTCATAACGAGCCGTTGCCTAGATTACCTCCCCCTCATTTTTTTGCCAGTTTAGTTTCTGCGCTAGGTCAGCAAGGTGTTAATTATGTCCAAAGAAATCTGATTTTTGATCAAGATATTATGTTATACTTATCACCTGAAACAATGGGCGAGATTGCTCAATATACGAGCGCAGTTGCGGTAGCCTCCTCAGGTTCAAGACTACTTCAAAATCATATTTTGGCACATTTCAACTATTACTCTACCGAGAAAAGAACTCGGGTAAACCCTTTCCTATGTTCTTTTGCTGAGAACGGTGATACCAAAGCTAAATTAATCCGAGAAAGTATACATAAATATTATCAAGTACTAGAAACCTATCCTTCGCAGGTGGTTTACGTAGGCGATTCCTCTCAAGATATGGGTGCAATAAACATTTGTAAAGGGGTACATACCCGTCGGGGAATTTCTTATAAGGCCGTTGGCGTTTTAACAGGTGCGGATTCGCAGGAGCAGCTGCTGCGGGCAGGAGCAGATATGGTATTGCCGTCGCTTGGCGATATGGAGAGCATTAGAAAATTGAAAGCAATGTTGCGACAGTTGCAAGAGAGTGAAATCCAAAGGTAGAAAGTTTTAAATTGACGGGATTTTTTTAGTTATCATGCACAAAAAATGTGAGGTAGTGGGCTTGGGTGCCTTGGGTGTTGACTATGTAGCCACTGTTTCTCATTTTGCCAATAACGATACTAAAGTTGTGGCTGATAATGTAGCTCTGTTCGATGGAGGCGTTACCGCAAATAATCTAGTGCAATGCGCGCGTCTGGGCATGAAGGTAAAATGGTGCGGTGCAGTTGGGAAAGATGATCTAGGTATGCGTGCCACCGGAAACTTACAAAAGGATACCATTGAGATTAGCGCAGTGCGCCAAGCCCAAACGCAGTTTTGCTGGATTGCGGCAGATGGCACAGGAGAGAGGCAGATTTATCTTTTTCCCAATTCGACCAGAAGTCTAACTCCAGCCATAGTGGAAAAATATTTTAGAAAAGATATTGAACGTTGCCTGCATTTTCACACGGAAATAGCAGTTATTCCGCTGGGGGCGGCCATCGCAGGCGTAAATATTGCTCGCCAAGCAGGCGCGAGAGTATTTTTGGATGTTGATGGTGATGTGAGAGTTCTTATTGAAAAGGACAATATCGGAACTTTGGCGCAGGCTAGGGAGCTCATACGAAAAGCCCAGGTGATAAAACTGACGAGGTTGGCCTTAAAAAGTATTACTGGCAGTGCTGAAATTACGCAAGGCATGAGAAAATTACTGCAAACCGCTGACCTGGTTGCCGTCACCGCAGGAGATAAAGGCTGCTACATTGGCAATAAAAAGGAAATTATACATTGCCCAGGATATTCGGTTCGTTGTGTTGATGGCACCGGTGCCGGGGATGCCTTTATGGGTGGATTGTCGTATGCTCTCTGGAAGAATATGCCGCTGCGAGAAATAGGGATGTTTGCCAATGCCTGTGGAGCGTATGCGTGTACGCAGGTTGGGGCCAGAGGGTCGGGCAACATTTCACAGATAGTCAAATTGCAAGATACTTTTTAATCGCATTAATGTCTTTTTTCTGATGTGCTTCGTGAGCCAGCTTTTGTATTTTACTTTTTGTTCCATTAGCGATGATTATGCCTAATCTTCTTTATAACTTTATCTGCTTCTGATTCCGTCTCTAAGACAGCATAAATAGCAACAACCACGACCGCAGTTGCCAATATAGCAGCAATAAACTTGTACAGCAGTGCCCCTTCGCTAGGGAAAACTAAATCAATAAATTCCACAATCACATCTTTCCAAATAAGAGCGGCGGCAATGGTAAACGCAGTTACAATGGAAGTTTGAATAATGTTGGAGACAGTGATTTTTGGCATGAGGAATCTCATTCTTTCTTCTCTAATAAAACCCTATTGAAAATAAAGGTATACCACAATCTTTAAAAATACATTGTTTAAAATTCCACCAATGAATAAAAAAGGAAATGCAGTGGCGATTGTGGCAATAGTTTTAGCTTTAATTATCCTTATTATGTTTTTGGTCAATATTGGAAGCCGCGAGTGCACCAATAATAATGATTGTTCTGACAACCAATATTGTGGGACTGACTACGAATGTCATGACTTTCCAGGCCAGATATTTGTGGAAAAGAACAACTACGTGTGGCCGGCAGTGATTATGGGCATATCTTTGATTGCGGCGGCGTGGATATTTAAAAGGAAAGCAGCTTAAATGTATCACACTGAATAAAAATTTAATTTTGTACTATGCCCATCTGCGCACACAACTTTTTTTGGTTCTCCGTTAATTTGCTAAAATTTTTGGTTACAAAATCTGCAAATTCCTGATCGATATCTTCCCCCATGAAAAATAAGCAAATGAAACCGATATATAAAGTTTGTTCATTCTGGAAAAGGAGTAAAAGAAAATAATTACTGCAGAAGAAAAATGCTTTTATACTATGGCTTTTTTGTAATGATGTTGAAAGGGGGTGTGTTGGTGAAGTTTAGTCTGTGCATGATTGTATTATTAGCTTTGTTAATGAGTGCATTTGCAGCAAAAGCAGATATTATCATCAATGAAATTATGTATAACCCGTCCACCGGGCAAGGCGGAGATAATTTTGCCGAATGGATTGAACTTTATAACGATGGTGCTTTTGAGATGATGCTTTCTGGCGCCAGGGTATGCGGGGATACTCTGCTAGCAGGATATGTAAATACCTCCGGCGCGATCCTCAATGATACTTCTTTATCATTACCAGCAAACGGCTATGCTCTTATCACTGATGGTGGAAGCGGAACAAAAGTGCATGCCAATTTTAACGTAAGTCCTTTATCTGTCGCGCTGCATGTCAATGTTTCTTCTATCTGCAATGGTTTAAGCAATGGTGGAGAAAACATTACCCTGATTGATTCTACCGGAAGCATGCTGCATAGTGTGCTTTACGGTGATGTTGCGGCGGAAGAATTTAGCGCGGAATGGAATGGCTCTGAATTTATTTCCAGTATAGAAAAAGGGGGTACGCCCGGATATCAAAATAGTGTTTCTGTTTCCTGCATATCCCTGCTGGCCAATACTTCCTGGAGCGGCTGGAATGATCCGTCGAGCTGTTTCATTAATGATACTTATATCCAGAATAGGAGTTTGGTCCAATATGACTTTAATTCTTGTGGAACAGAAGAAAATATCACTTTCTTTGAATTTGACTACCGTGCTTGCGATTATTGTCTCCCTTCATGGGCGGCGGTGAATACTTCCTGTATGTCTAATGATGCAATAGTGCAATGGCATAATGATAGTAATTCCTGCTATGAACAAACCGGCCTTGATTCTGATTTGGAAAATCAACCTGAAAATAGTACCTATCTTTTAGCATGTGACCATAATGAAGATGGATTTATCGGAAATTTTTCTGATGCGAACATTTCATTTAATGCAGTATGGGATATTGAAGGAACCAGTATAAAGTTTAAAGAAGGAAATCAAACAGTAGTTGAATTTCCTTTCTTTGGTTCCACGATGTCTTTTCAAAATTTAGTCATCGAGAAAAATTCGAATGAGAGCGTAGGCTATGTTATGGTGCGGGGATGGACTTTAAATGAGACCCAAACAAAGACTATCTACCTGGATAAATTAAACAATACCAGCAATGCTGTGTGCATTAAAGATGCAGAAGTATATTCTATGTCTGAAATGAGCAGCAGCTGTAACGGTGAAAATGAAACAATGGTATTGTGTAATGGAGAACTGCAAAGCGGGTATCGTTGCGCTCAGGAAGAGCGGTTAATTTTAAGCGGAGCGAGGCATTCAGCAGTGCGAGAATTTTATAGTTCTTCAGCTCCTGTCCCAGATAGTGGTTCTTCTACAAGCAGTGGCACAGGTTCGGGCGGTGGAGGTGGTGGTGGAAGTAGTTGTCCCGCAGGTAAAACTCTGCAAAACGGAAAATGTGTTGTTCCAGCACGGGCTATTTCCGAACAAATAATCCCTTTGCCGCCAGTGGAGGCTCCAGAATCAACAGAAAAACAGGATGTAAAAATCGTAGAAAAAGATATCGAAATCAGTTTTTCAAATGCCAAGCCGGCAGTAAAGCCGTTGTTGGCCACAATTCCATTTGGAAGCGAGATAACTGGAGCCATAACCGGTGTGCCGGAAAAAAGTTTGAAGGTTATTCCTTTGCTGGTATTGGCTACGTTGTTTATTTTTGGAGGCGGGATAATGTGGTGGATGCGTTGGAAAAGATGATTGTTTTCCAAAAATCTTATCTCTTATCACTTTTCTTTGCTATAAACAATCTAAATACGTCAAATAATGCAAGATTCTTATCTTCCATAATTTTCATGCCTGAGTGAATTATATTTTGTTTTGTGTTTCTATTAATATTCACACCCATAAGATACTTTGTTATCGGATTAAATGTGTGTTCAATCAATGCAATTAGCAAGTTTTTACTTAAAACATGCTCAATCATGATTAGTTTACCAGCCGGTTTTAGGACTCTTCGTATTTCTTTTAAGCTTTTTATTGGATTTGGAACAGAACAAAAAACACAGGTAGTCACAACGTAATCAAAGGAATTATCTTTGAAATCAAGATGTTCAACATCCATCTGTTTGAGAATGATATTTCTCTTTCCTAATTTAGCTAATCTTTGATTAGCTCTTCTGAGCATTTTCTGGGAAAAATCAATTCCGACTACTGTTGCTTTCGGACCATAATGGTTAATATTTTCACCGGTTCCAACCCCTACTTCAAGAATATTTCCTTTTAATGGCAAAATAAATTTTTTCCTCCATTTTGTATACCATATTTTTTCATCGATAGTATGAAATAGGTTATAGAATCCTGCCATACGGTTATATTTTTCTTTGCTCGTACTCATTTCAGTTTTTTCTTCATTTCCTCATACTGCTTTTTGGATATTTCCCCGGAAGCATATCTTTTTTTAAGTATGATTGATGGAGCCTCCTCTTTCTTGCCTGACTGACCTGTATTGATAAGAGTAACAACCAGCCATATTAACACCCCCCAGAAAAGCAACATAAAAATAAATCCAAATCCCATTCCGAAACCCATCATGCTATAACCGCCCATGCCAAAACTTCCTATAAAAAATAGCACAACAATTACAGCAATGAAAATCCATACTAATCTGTTTTTATCTTTTTCCATGATTATCACCCCCTATATCCTTTTTTATGTTTTCAAACTCTTTTTTGTTAATCTCACCCCGGGCGTACCGCTTCTTTAGTATCTCAAGAGCGGACTCAGTATGAGTGTGAACTTGTTCGGAGTCCGATGCATGGTTCAGGTCATGGTTCATACAGCACATCATAAGTTTACCTCAATAGATTCCTAGGTTAAATCTTTCTTTCTCTCTTCAAAATCTTTTTTTGTAATTTCTCCTTTGGCAAATCTTTTTTTCAAAATATTGAGAGGCGTCTCGGGAGGGGTCTTTTTCATTCCAAATATATGAATAATCCACACTATTAAAAAAAGGGCTGCTACAAAAAGCAATGTCCAGAAAATGTTCCAATAGCCATAATTGCTGTAATCATAATTCGCTGGGTAACTGCCCATCATATTCATCATACCCCCAGAACCCATCATTCCATAGCCGATATAAACATTATCATTACAGTAGAGTCTCCTTGCCATGTTAATATGCACTTGTTTTAGAGATTCGGATCCTTCTCCTCCCATCATATTATCCATAATTTCATGGGCTTCGCCCGGGTGCATTTGCTCCATATAATAATCGCCAATTGATTCAAGCTGTTCATAGCTTAGCTTGTCGCAGCTTATCTTGCTTTCTACAAGATTCTTGCCTTCTTCAATTTCACTATCATGGCTTTCTTGCGCCAAAACTCCAACAATGCTCCACAAAAATATTGCCAAAATCAGTATTGTTTTTTTCATGGTTTCACCTTGCCCCTCCTGCCGCTTAATCTTTCGCTCAAAACATCCCTTATTATATCGAATGCTTTGATGATTTTTGGATTCGT
>CAYOKQ010000033.1:0-7152 GCA_964404595.1 uncultured Methanosarcinales archaeon
TCTGCAAAGGGACAGGCCGCCCCGGCTACATGCGTATATCCATGATATCCATCCACTCTAAACGATCCATCGTCACAGATATAAGTAGAGCCAAATTCACAGGGACTGTCGACCCCGCATTCACTTCGAACTTTTGATTCTGCAATTTTTAAAATGATAAATGCATCTTGGCCATTAATAGTGCCATCACCATTGATATCCGTCGTATATCCTGTACTGCTGGTTGCAGGAGGGCAATATGTTGCAGTATTTTCAGTGCAAAATGCTCCGCATGAATCAGCGTCTGCAGTACTTGCAGGGCATGCTGCTGTTCCCGACGACTGGGCAATAGTGCCAGTAAGGATATTGGCATGCGGTGGATTTAAATTATAAACAAATAAACTATCTAAACTTATGTCGCCAACGTTAATATCATTTAACTGCTGGCCACCCTTGACGCGATAGGTAACTTCTGCTAACCGTAACGGGCCACTGATACGAGCATTATAATCTAAAGTTGCATGTTCTACCGTAAGTTCGCCATCACTGGTGGTAACACGCCAAAAATCATCTCCCCATTCTGGAATAAGCGAAACAGCACTCACAAATTCAAGCACATTTCGATCAGGTATGATTGTAAATTTATATCCAACGGATTCAGCAGCGCCAAGATTTGCTCCCACATACACCGTTACTAGCTCTCCAGCGTTCCGAGGAAGAGATAGAGGTTCTGCGCCCCCCGTGCCAGGTTCAAACAGAGTTGAATCGATTGCTATCGCTTTACCTGCAAAAGTTTTAGTTCCAAAATATACTAACACCAAGATAATGATAAGAGCAATAACAAGCAGCCCAATATACAATGGCTTTCTGCCTGCTGAAACCGTTTCCTCTCCCCCTTTATTCATCGATACCATGATATTAATATTTAATTATCCGAATATCCCTCTCAAGATACCAGCCATTCGGCTAATAAAAGAAGGATTCCAGGTTGTAGGAATCTCGCCTTCAGGAATAGCGTTGATTTGGTTTATCAGTTGCTGTCTTCGAGATGTAGCTGCCGGAGCACTACATACATGATCAGTACATGTTTGACCTGCTGGACACGCGGTTGCGGCAACAGCAACATTTCCAGGGCAGGTAACGCCAGCTTGATCACAGGTTGCAGCTTGGGCTATACAGGGGACCAATTCACATGACCGGCTTGAAACAGGTGGATATTGAACTCCGCCTGTACACGTGGCAGAATTTAAAGTAGCAGTTACTCTCTGCGTGGTTGCTCCTGTTCTGGATACACTGCATTCGCCTACTTCAAGAGTCCAATCAGCTTCCGTACAGGGCGAGGAAGCATCTGGAGCAGCAGCGGAAATTGTGATTGTTGAAGGAGCTGAGGTAATCACGTGATATGTTCTTGTAAATCTAGGCGGAGGCCCAACAGTATTTATAACCGAAGAACCAGCTGCAGAACCGTCGGTATTAGGACTATCTATTGATAACGTGACCGAACCAGCAGCGGCCGCAGTCATTCTAAAAGTAAAAACTGTTTGTGAATCACCATTACTCACGGAAGGAGTACTAGCGCCGCTATAAAAATGCCAACGTCCGGAAGCAATCGTATTCTGGGGAGCGGTGCCAAGTGAGGAAAAAAAGACACCATTTGTGCCTGTTCCAGATATGAATGTTGCAGCTGTCGAACTTGAACCAATATATAATCGAGTATCACGGGCTGGAACTCCGGCCGTGTTCATAGATACTGTAACCGTTATCGGTTCGCCAACAGTATAACTTGCTTTATCTGTAGTAATTGAAATGTCTGCTGCAGCTATACCAAATGAAGCTAGGGCTAACATAAGTAATAAAAAAGTAACTCCAAATCTGAAATGCCCATAATTATTTTTCATTTTTAATCCCCCTAACAAGTTGTAATTTCTCCGTCAGTGAAACTGTACTGCCCATCGTCGCACAACCATACTGGATAACCATAAAAGTCACCCTGGTAAGCTGCACTTCCACTATTGCCAAGCGTATTTGCATTCGATTCTATCAGGAGTGAAAGCATCAATAGATCATTACTGTCAAGCAATTGGGGTTCTAGCAGAACTGCAGGATCTACATCATAATTGTAATCTGCATACACATTTCCTAACATATTACTTTCAGTAGACGTGCAAATACTATTGCCACTGCAATCACTATCAGCACAATCTACTGCACTATCGCCATCATCATCTATTCCATCGTTACATTGATCTTCTCTAAAAATCATCCACTGTTGGGTTGCTCCGTCACATCTATATCTTGTTTCTGTTCCTCTTATTGCACCATCCAAAGCCGTCGTACAGGTATTCCATCTATGCTCATAAAGACACACATCATGACCGTCAGGACTAAGCTGATTGAATGAAACACAAACGCTATCCCTTGTCGCACAATCATCAACAGCAAGACAACAGGCAATACCATATTCAGAGGTAGGGTGATATTGGCTTGCGGTTCCAGTTCCGGTTCCAGTGCCAACTCCTCCACCAAGCGTGCAGGTACGTCCTGCGCAATCTAAATCAAAACCATCTACACTGCCATCACGGTCATTATCAAAGCCATCCAGACAGGTGCTTTCTTGAGCCTCACAGATATTATATCGAGCATCTGCTGCCTGTCCTGCACAATCTGTATCGGCACAATCCACCATACCGTCGATATCATCGTCAAGATTATTGTCACAAATTTCCACGAGCACAGACGCAGTGCATAAATCCCCATCAGCAGTGGTATCGCCGCCACTGGTAAAGACACAACCTACACTTTCACATAGATTACGACGGCCAGACTCATACGTACTTCCCCTGAAAAGATACAGATCAACACGCGGACAACCCGTTCTTATACCTTGACACCCATCATTCTCGATCACTGGCGGATTTTCAGCTCCATGAAAATTACAGCCAGCACTTTCGCACACGCTTTGGCGCAATTGAGTGCTCTTTATTTTTAAATTAATGTTCCTGACAGATGCAGGAAGCAGCTGAATATCCATACAACTTGTGGCACTATCACTGGTGGTATCTGTTGTTACAGGGATATCACCGATATCAATCACCCGATTTATATCCTGCCTTGAACCAAAATCAATCCCTTTTCCAAATAAAGTTTGTCTTGCCGGTGATAAAAATACAATCGCTAAAACGAGAATGGCCACTAAAACAATTCCGATGATGAGCCATAACTTATGTTTGTCGATGCCAGGTGTTACCCGCACCGTCTGCAGCTGACCTTTTTTCTGTAATTTCATCCATCCACCTTCTTTGAATAAAAGAAAAATTTAAAGGTATATAAATATATCGAATTCATGGCACTATCCGTTTTGTGAGTGATATTGCAAAAATCACCACTGCCACTATGCGAGCAAGTAACTGCCTCTGCTTGCACATAGTTAATGTCCGATTTCCATACAAGATGACATCTGGAAATCGGACTTGCTCGCGGCGTGGTGATTTTAAGCACGGGCTGGCCGTTCGACTCGGATTTTTCTTACAGTAATGAAAATGATAGAAAAATCAACTTAATTTAGGTCTGACGAATAGATTAGCTCGTCGAACTTCTTGGCCAAGCCCGTGCTTTTTGCAATATCACTCATTTTTTGGATAGTGCCGAATTCCCAATTACTATAAACGGCAGAAAATTACTCCACTTTATTTCGCTTATGATGGATATATATTCCGATTCCAATTGACGCAAGAAGAAGTGCCACGCTGCCTGCCAGCACCCTTCCGTATATTTTCCACGATGACGGCTGTGGAATAACCAGCGGCTGCTGCAGCACCGGTAATTGCGGCTGCACCAGTGCCGGGGCAGGGCCGCTTTCTGCCGCAAGGCAGTTTTTCTGCAGCAAAGGTTTTTGCGTCGTTGTCTTACACGAATGCTCATCGATACAGCTTCTGGTTTGCTGCCCATTCTGGCAGCTATTCCAAGGAGTGCATATCCACGATTCTTCACAAGCAGCACAAGCTTGTGCTTCCATTTTAGTAAATTTTCGCTGATCGCACCTATTGAGGTCTGTACACGTCTTTGATTGTTCAAGCGTGGCATTACAATAGCTCCAAGAAGTCGGACATCTCCAGTTTGAGGTACAACTGCTGCCCCCTGAAGTTGCCGCATTGGTGACAGTACATCCGGGAGCATCGACGCAAAAAGAGTGTTGCGCAGTTGTGGCATCATCACAACTTGCAAAAAGCTGGTATCGTCCGTCGCTGGGATCAGAATTTGTATTGTATGTTGCTTGCCAGTCCCCTTCTCCCTGGCTTAAATAAATCAAATCCCCTGGCAGATTAGCATTGTAGATTTGCAGTGCCGATCCCGCGCTGCATCCTTCAATACGAACAATTAACATTTCACCCTGCATGTAATCAGTCGTCTGCAGCTCAATGGAAACAGCAAATGCCAGAGAAAAGGTAAACAAAAGTGCAATCAATAGTGAAAGGGGGCGTTTCATGATTCACCGACTGTAATTAGAGTTATGCCTTCACCTGAAGCTTGCACCTGCGGCGTCGCCACGTTTTCTTGTAAGCGCCCATGCACTGTCCAACCCTGATGCGGCAAACGGTCTTGCACATAAACTTCTTTGGTGGCAACTTTCGCCGGAAAAGGATATGTGGCAGTAGCGATGTACGCACCGCCGGCGGCAATATTTTCCATTCGCTCGGATTTAAAGACTAAGATAACCCCTTCTTCGTCACGCAAGATAGTGTAGACGATTGCCAGAGGGATGGGCCTGGCAGCACTGATGCTGGTCGAGAATTCCCGCGTTAAAGCTGGCTCTTGGGCAAGGATACAGCTTCCAGCTTGACACCTAAATCCAGCACCACAGCCATTATCAGCAGTACATTCCACTATTTCTTCAGCTTCCTCCACCTCTTCCACGATAATTTGAGCATCCAGCCCTTCGTCGATAAAATCTCTGGTTTCATCTTCTAAACTAATGATGTCAAAAGATGTAAAATCAAGCGTGTATGTCGTGGGCATAGAAATTCCATTAAAAGAAATGCGGGCCACTTCAAATTCCCCCGTTTTTGCTGCTGCCCAGTCCAGAGTGACGTATTCAAAAATAATCCGGTTTCCTTCACATCGAGCGGTATTTAGAACCGTCATCTCGCTCTCCTCGAATTCAGAATCCCATTCCAAAAGGCTTTCGACATTTGCACAGGCAACTTGCGCAGGCAATGCTAATTCAAATGAAACGCCTACTGCCTCTCCCCCAATATTTGCTTTCACTATGGCGTCAAAAGGCGTATTTGGCCTGATCGTAAATGGATCTCCAACTTCGCCCATATACAACCCTGCGGTATTTTCATCCCCGGTATAAAATGCTTTTCCCACGAATTGTTTTCCTACAAAAAGAAGTATCACCAGCATGATGATGACGATAATGCTGGCTGCAGCAATGATAAAAAGCTTACTTTCTGCACGAGACTTTTTGACTCTCGTCTTTAAGACATTGGCCGCCCCTGCCTTCACGATTTTATGTTTTGGTTTCATCGTTTAATTGTTTGATTGTTGGTTTAGGCAAAAAAAGTTCGAAGTATTCCAGCAATTCCCGATACTTTCTGTAGCAAAGAGATAGTATCATTGCGCAATACCGTACCTATTTTAGTCAATACTTCGTTGACGTTGCGGCATTCATTCTCCACGCATTCTAATCCCATTCCACACTCGGCAGTTGTAGAGCAGGAACCATCTAAAACTTCTTCCCTCAAAGTACATAAAGCAGTATTTAGTGTACAATCAGTATTACACCCTATTAGTGTTCCGCCAGTAAAGAATATCCCATTTGATGACTGAAAATTAGAGCATGAAAGATCAGCAGGAATCACTCCATCGCACTCTTCCCCTGCATCAACCACGCCATCACCGCATATGGGCGAAGGCATACATGCACCTTCAATGCATATCATATCACCAGTACATGCTGCATCAGCAGGACAGGAAGAGCAGGTCTCATCCTCGTCAACAGCCCCATTGCCGCAACTTGCAGGAACTGCAGTGCACTCTGATGCCCGGCCGCGGGGATTCTCACAACTCCATCCAGGCTCTATGGAACAACCAGAAGAACAGCCATCGTCTGAGAGAATATCCCAATCATCACATGACTCTTCCGCATCAACCACGCCATCACCGCACGCTATCGTTCGGGGATAGTAAAAGCTGCGCAGCGTTGTCTGCGCAATGATATGGCCGCCCATCGTGGTAAAATCTCCCATGGCTCCCCGCACTTCACTAGCAGTGTAAATCCCATCCATATTTTGGTCTATGGCTCCAACTCCAGTTAGTGCAAAAGTTTGATCTACTGCGTAAAGATTAAAAGTATAACGATGACTTTCTTGAATAGGATCAATAGGAGGGCAGGGACCGATATAAAAACTTCCTCCATTATCTACATCGGCTAAGCTGTTGTGTCCTTGTATCCCCATTAACGGAACACTATTTTCTTCAATTACCGTTCCGTCTGGATTAATATTAAATACCAACCAATGAACATAGGCGCTGCTCCCGCCAGCATACTCACTAGCATCAACTGCGTCCACATCTTCTACAATCAAGACCAGACTTTGCGTTCCTGCAGGAATATTTTCAATTGTAAAAGGAGGATTGACCCGAACTTCACTGCCCGCCATAAGATTATCACAGGTATATGTGGAAGGAATATTTCCACCGTCTTCAAAAGCGCTGCTGCGCAGCGTAAAAACCCCCGTCCCGGCTGATTCTGCAAACGTCAACGTAGTTGGGAGAGAAAGGATATTATTTACGCGTTCTCCATTAGAATAAAATTCAGTGCTCGCATCATCCACGGAAATTGATATTGGACCAACTGCTCCTGCTTTGATTTTAAATCCAATACTAGCAATGTCAAATTCGCCGGAAAGAAGTTCACCGCCAGTCCCCCGTATTCTTGTGATGGTTATTACTCCCGCAGTAGGAATGTCTGCACCACCACCTAAGTACCAAGTCATAGGAGTCAGAACATTAATGGGAGCTGGACTGGTTAATTCCAATTGTTCTGGATCGTAGAGTATCTTGACGGTAATGCCGCTTACCCCCTCATCACTGCGTGCTTTGAGTGTTACTGTAAATTCTTCCCCTGGATTTGCATCAGCTGAAAGAGGATCCAAACCAAACTGCCTA
>CAYOKQ010000033.1:7162-16786 GCA_964404595.1 uncultured Methanosarcinales archaeon
CAATGCACTCGTTGTTAAAAAAAGAATCGTTCCCAGAAGAATCGCTGTAAAAATCACACCATATTTTTGGACATTCATGTTAAACACCTTTCTTATTTTATGAGCTGCACAATGGATTTGCCGGATCAAAGTTGCTATCCAGATTTGTAACGATTTGATCCATTTCCAATGCGCTTATGCAATGATCACCGTCAAGATCCCCGTCTTGAGGAGTAATTTCATCCGTGTATGTTTCCTCACATAAAGGATCATCGGGATTGAAATAAGTATCCAGAGCAGTAATTATCGTATCCATCTCCAGAGCACTTACACAATTATCTTCATCCACATCACCGATCATGCAGCCGCTGTTGGAATAAACATCAGACGAGCTGGTCATGGGACATCTGTCCAGGGTATCTTCAACACTGTCCTCGTCGGCATCAGCGATTGCACAAGACGTACTGCAATCTGGATCAGCACAATCTATTGAGCTGTCCCGATCATTATCAATAAGATCAGCACAGTCTGCCTCAGTTGCAGAAAAAATGGAAGAATCAACTTCAGTTTCAATAAATCTAATCCCTTCCATGAGACATTGATCTAGTTCGGCAGCATTCTGGCAGTTTACATCGAAACAGTCAGGCCGATGATCCCCGTCATTATCTATTTGGTCTTCACAGGATGTTTCTACTGAAGTATATACGGTGGTCATTGTTCCTGCTCTGGTTACATCTTGGGATATGCACATGCAACCCTCGCCGCAGGGCACATCGACGCAGTCAGAATCACGGCAGTCGGCAAAATTATCTCCATCATTATCAAAACGATCCGTACAGGTTAACTCTGTGGGAATTTCACAGAAAGTAAAAGAGGAACAACTAGACTCGGCGCAATCCACCAAGTCATCGCCATCGTTGTCGAGCTTATCTTCACAGGCAGCTGGCGTATTTTCAAGTGGAATGACCAAAAGAAGTGAAGGGACAAGTCCCGCACTCGCGCGAATCTGCTCCGGCGTTAAAGCTATATCAAAAAACTTTAATTCGTCTAAATGAGAAAAAGTGGGGCCAATTTTATCAAAAGTATAAGATCGTGCCGGGATTGCAGGAAAGGAAGAGTCACGCGGTATTTCTTCTCCGTCGATGTACCATCGTATCATGCCACTTGTGCGAACTGCAGAAAAATGAGTCCAGCCATCATCTGCTGGTGCACTAACAACTTCTGCACCATCTGAAAAAAAGCCCATAAGAATATCTGTTTCTGTCCGACTAAGACCTATTGCGGTTTCATTAAGATAATCCAGAATTATGCGTCCCTCCCAAAGATATTCTAATGATTTTACCCAAAACATAATGGTAAAATCTCCTGCAAGAGTAATTGGTTCCTCAATTTCAAAAGAAATGACGTCAAAAGAAATGGAATCATCAGGCTCGGAATAATATGCGCTAGTTCCTTCTCTGCCTTCGGCTGCAACCGGACATAAATCTACACACACTGCATCATGATCACCAGCAACATCTTCTCCCAAATCATCAGGATTGTCAAAAGGAAAATAGGCAATGGGAGCTGCGTAATCAACTCCTTCCACTACTTTTCCAAATAATGCTGTTCTTACAGAGAAAAAAACAAGTAATATTAAAATGAGCCCGACTGCTATGCCTAAAATAAGCCCTACTTGAGCTTTAGAACTAATCTCCCTCTTTTTTGATATCATTATCTTTGAATAGAAGTAAATGTCTAGGAATTTATATATTTAACTGAAACCCTCGTTGGAAATAAATATTTGGTTCATGGTAAAGTAAAAAACGCCACAGCCCAGATTTGAACTGGGGATCCCAGAGGGACGGGATTTTTGGCTGGTACTTGGGGAAATCTGAAAAGACAGATAAGCCCTTAGCAATCTTACGCTTCACGGAAAGAATATCTCACGTGAATCCGCGCAATACCAGGTTATGCGACTGTGGCGTAGTTGACACGGCACTAACGGCGTGTTTTTGGCAAATAAAAGCCATTTTCTTTCCAAATGTGGTACTTTTTTAAATGTTTCGGGTTTGCGGGCTTAATTTCAGCTATCCATTTTTCTAATTGTAGTTCACCACATATACTAAGAGCATAATAATGTTTATATTTCCATGAATATGACTTGAACCCAATCTGGCTTAATAATTTGCCGAGCGAATTTATGAGCATTGCTGATGCCGATGAGAATTCGATTCTAGGATAGGTATGCAAAGGCTTTTTGTTCGGTCTATCAAATCGCAAACAACCATCAGTATCAAATAGTCCTCTCACCAAAGCCTTCTTTACTTCTGATGAAGATTCAAAGATATAAAGTGGAATGGAAACTGTGTACGTTTTTCTGCCAGGGTTAAACCCATAAGACATCAATAAATTCGTGACTTCTTTTTTTGAAGTTTGGATTCCCCATACACCATGTGCGCCCCCGCTCCTGAATTTAGAATCAAAAGTAGATCCAAAAATATTTTCCAAAAGTGGAGAGATATGATCAAGATAATAATTTTTTTCTTCGAGTGCTCCACGAAGTTCCCAGACAATGGATCGACTTGTTCGATATAATGTGCCATCTCCAATATGGGCACCGATCAATTCTGCAATTTCAGGATTTAATTCTTTCATGTTAACCAACTCCAAATATTTACTATTTGGTAATTAGAGTTATTAGAAAAAGAGAATCTCTATAAAAGGAGCTTACCTAATTTTCTGGTTTGAAACCAAAAAGAAGAGTATGCTAATTTTATTTCTCTTTTTCTATTACTAAAAATGAAAGGTTTAATTAAATCTTCCCTTAGCAAAAGTAAAAAAATTACTACTGCCCTTCTTCTTTCGCCACGGCCGGCATATTCCTGAAAATTCGGGCAAAATAAGGAACGGCCACCACATAATCCTCGCCAAATCCGGCAACATCGCCATCAATGGCTTCACACGTTTTGCGCAATTTAGAAATGGCACGCTTCAATTCCACTAAATCTTTTTCTTTTAATGGACGAATATTAACGAGAGCGATGGTGGATCCTTCACGCAGGACATCAAGCACTTCTTTGATATCTTCAAACTCTTCCATCACGAAAGGCCGTACAATAACTTTAGATTTTTCTTCTTTCTTTTCTGGTGCTACTTCAACATAACTATTTTCAGTATGTTCAGCAGCATCATCATCAGTAGGCTTCGTAAATTTTTCCTTTAAGTGTAATAAAAAGTCCTTCATTTTTCCCTGCACCCTCTCATTTATACTTTATTATAATAGTGGGTGATAGGCGCACTTCTATATAAAGGTTTTTATTGTAGCATATGAGTACTGCACAAGTCAAATTATCCTAATCGAAAAATATTTGAATAAGCTTTACGTTTTCTCCCTCGAATAGTTTTGTATTCTGAACTCGCCCGAGAAAGGCTAAACGTGCCTAAAATATTTAATTTTGCTTTTATGTTATAAGTGATTAAACGGTGTTCATGCGCATCTAATTCCGCGATAGACCAAAGGATTTTCGTCCCTTTGTGGGTATGTTTTACTTCCGTCGGCTTTATTGTCCCTAATTCCAGCCCTTTCTCAAGATTGGCAATCGGCGGAATAAGATCAGTGATGATCATTTCTTTCATAGGTTTGCTTGATAAATTCTTTACCTCAAGCGTAATTTTAACTTCTGAAAGAGTGCCGTCTTCCCCGCTTTTCGACGTAACGGCAGATTTTCGCAGTTCAACCGGGGAACGAGCATACCAATAAAACAACCCCAGCACTAGGGCAATGACCAGTACATACACCGGGATTCGATAATTTGTGACATAAACCAGAGTTGCTGTTTCTGCAGGATTAAGAGTTTTTTCCCACACCAAATATCGCTGGCCATCTTCCCGTTCGATACGGGCATCGCCGCTGGTAAATAATGCCGCCCACCAGGACACCGGGATTTTAATCTCCTGAGTATCTTGAATATTTCCACCATTGGTAACTCTCACGTGTGTGGTGGTTTTAAGCTGCGAAGTAAACTGCATGGTATCGATTGAAAATGGAACCGTAACCGGAAGTATGGTAACTTTTCTCTCGACAACTTTGATGGTCTGGCCAAATCTTTCAAATACGATAAAGATAGTGTAGTCCTTGGGAGATTGATGGGGGCTGGGAGTAACGGTAAATTCTATTTCTTTTTCCTCCCGTGGAGAGACATGGATGGTTTGTTCTTGAACAAATTCGGGCATCTCGCTTTGGAGACGCACGCGCAGATACGTTAAATTTAAAGGATTGCGGTTAGTGAGTTGCAGACGGACGGGAACAGGCTCCTGTGGATTGATTTGAGCAGGGATATCGATGCTCAGCCCTAATGCTGGAAGATAATCCTGCGGCTCATCAGGATAGAGGACCACCGGCATTTCTTCTTCATATCGATGCAAAGGAGCACTATGGATGGTGGTACTCTCGTCAATATACAATTTTATTCCATATGCTGATGGCTTAAATGGGCCCAGCGGCCGAACTTGAACCGTTACCGTTCTGGATTGGTCCGGGGTTAAGGTAAATTGCCGTGAATCAGGAGTTACGCTCCAAACGACATCCAGCCCATAGAGTGTATAAGACAAAGAAGTATCTTCATCATTGGTGATAGTTACCTCAAAGGTTGCTTCTTCAGATGATGTAATTTCGTTGTCAAGCGGAGTGAGGACTACAGTTGATGCAGTCGCCATAAAAGAATATAATATAACGAAAAATACCAGCAGACTAAACGTACGCCACCTCACTTTTTCAGACCTCACCAGCTCTTCACAAAATCAATACTAGTATTTAAATGATTCGTTTTCGTGCCAAAACAGCAAAACGGCCAGATAAGCGTGGGAAACATTTATATACTATCTTTTTTTAATCATTATATAAAAATGAGGTGTCAAAAGGGATGGTAGAACAAAGCAGCTTCCGCGGCGTCATTGAATTCTTAGGAAAAATAGGTGTGTATGACGTTATTCTTCCTTTCCTTTTGGTATTTACGATCGTATTTGCAATTTTAGAAAAGACCAAAATATTAGGCACAGAAAAGATAGGCGGCAATGAAGTTACCAAAAAAAATCTTAATTCCATGGTGGCTTTGAGTATAGCATTTTTAGTCATTGCATCTACTAAACTGGTTGGAATTGTGAATGAAGTGATGGCTAATGTAGTCCTACTCTTAATTTTAGCCATTTGCTTCCTGCTGTTAGTAGGTGTTTTCTTTGGCAGTAAAGAATTTACTTTGGAAAAGTATCCTAATTGGATTAAATTTTTCATGGTGCTCATGTTCATAGGGATAGTGCTTATTTTCCTTAACGCGCTTGATTGGCTCCAATACGTATTTTCCATCATTACAGAATGGGATGCACAGTGGGCCGTAACTGCCGTGTTCCTGATAATTATATTGGGATTTATGTGGTATATCGTCAAAGATTCAGGTTCAGCGCCACCGGCGAAGGAGAAATCATAGGAGGTTTATCAAATGGTATCAGCAGGATTTTCAGGACTCGCAAATTATTTTCAAGCATGGGGCGTCATGGACTTTTTACTGCCCTTTCTGCTCGTCTTTACGATAGTATTTGCAGTAATGCAGAGAACTAAAATTTTAGGCGACAAGAAAAATTACAACGTGATCATAGCCTTGATTTTGGGGCTGTTGTTCGTTGTGCCGCACATTACCGGAACCTACCCTTTAGGATACGACCCGGTCCAAGTTATGAATGAATCACTGCCTAGTATTGCGCTGGTTGCCGTGGCTGCCATCATGCTGCTGTTGTTAATGGGTATCTTTGGCGCCAATTTTGCCGAAACGATGGTGCCTTTTATTGCTATTGCCGCCATCTTATTTGTAGCTTACATCTTTGGCGCGTCATTGAATTTATGGAACGGCCCCTACGACATTTTTTATTGGTGGAGCACAGAAATTACGGAACTGATAATTATCCTGCTGGTCTTTGGATTGGTAGTTGCTTTTATTGTCAAAGAACCCAATCCACAGTCAAAAGGAGAAGGCTTTGTAAAAACATTGGGTAAATTTTTTGAAAGGAGATAAAATATGGCAACTTTCCTTGATTTAAGTTTGTTAGGGTACTTTAATGTCGTTTTTTCGTTTATCCTGGTATGGGCATTGGTGTTTGCAATATTGCAAAAGACAAGCATCCTTGGCAACAAAGCCGGACTTAATGTCCTAGTAGCCGTGGCAGTAGCTTTTCTGGTCTCGCTTTCAAGTTCCGTCGTTCAAGTCATCAATTTTATGGTGCCATGGTTTACCATTGCTATTATTTTTCTGGTATTATTACTCTTAATTTTCATGGTCTTTGGCGTTGATCAGAAAGCCATCAGTGACTATGTTAAGAATGATCGGACCGTAGGTTGGGTTATCGTTGGCATTGTTATCATCATTGCCGGTGCTTCTTTTGCCAATGTATTTGGACAAAAATTAACCCAAGTTGCCTTTGAAGGCGGAAATACCATCAATGCAACGGAAGGCACGAGTGTAGCCTCTCCCAATTTCCAACAGAACATTTATGCTACATTATTTCATCCAAAAGTGTTAGGCATGATTATTCTCTTTGCCGTAGCCATATTTGCGATAGCGTTATTGAGTCAGGGATAGAAGAAGTATTAAAATTTAATCTTTTTGTGAGAAATAGTGAAAGAAGCAGCATCCTCACCCAGTGTTCTATAAAAACCATAAAATTTTGAAGTATATGCAGGAGTAGGAAGAGCTTTATCAAAATCAACCGCGTAGATATTATCATTATCATCTCTAAAACAAAGACTATCTGTATCCAAAAACAATTTCTCTAATTCTGGAACTACGCTATCTTTGATTTCAGAAATATCACCAAAATCATCCAAGACTATGCCCACAAGAGTTTCTTCAACTCTTAATTGTCCTAAAATAGTATACGCTTTGATCCGTGAATCCTGACCAAAAACATCATAAATCAATGCAGTCCCCGCAACGTACATCTTCCACTGCATCTCTAAATTATGAGAACCAGATACCAGGACCCCTAGTGACTTTATTCCATCAGTAAACCCAAAGTCGCCAGCGCGATAGAATTTTTTAATATGATCCTCATTTGGACGTGAACCCAAAGAAAATTTATATGTTTCCCCACGTAATCTAACACTCGCCTCCCTTGCGGTAAATTTGCCCGTGGCAATTCGAAAAAGTTCTTGAACAAATGGTTCATTTTCTCGTATCTCTTGTATTCTTTGTGGAAGTTTTTCAAATTGAGTCATGAATCCTAAAAAGAGAGCATTTTATTTAAATATTTTCTACTAAAAATACATGCAAAACATCATCAACGTTTAAATTCATCTTAAAATATCCCTATAATCTTTAAAATTGCTAATACAATTCCAATTAAAGCCAAAACGATGCCTAGAACACCAATTACATTTAAGAAATTCCTCAACATCTTATTTTTAGTGCCCATTGTAAAATAATAAATTGTCTATTTCTTCTGTCTTTCCGTAATCCCTTTCAACTCCTTCACATTCTCCACAAATTCGGGAATCACGTCCTTAAACACTTTTCCCACCGCTTTCAATTCCACGCCCACATCACGCATCCGGCCATCATAGTCCTCCAGTCTTCCCAAAACACCTTGATGCAATACCGTAAAATCTTCTTTGAGCTTCTGCACATCGTTGATGATCTTGTTCTGTTTCTCTTCAATCTTATCTTTCCATTCGATAATCTTTTTGACTTCCGCAATGAGCTCATCCCACTTTTCATCGATCATGCTTTCGGTGATTTCTTCGATGCGCTCATAGATATTACCCTCTTCGGATGAGGCAGCAGGCATTCGAGGTTGAGGATAGGATGGTTGAGAATACCCTGAAGAGGCAGGAGACGCAGGATATGATGCTCCATTGGCAGAATCCGCCTGCATTATAGCTTGGTCTATTTGAGCCTGCACGTAACCACGATTTTGTAATTCTTGGGCGATGAGATTATCAGTTAATCCCTGGCTTCGCAGTTGCAGTATTTCCGGCACTAAATTGCCCGATTGTAATGATGGCATACGTCTATCACCTAAGGGGAGGAATTTGCAGGAGTATTTATGGCTTTTGTCTGAGCCAGCTTGACATTCACGACCCGATCTATATCTTTCTGGGTCACAAAATTGATCGGATTCCAATATTCCACGTATTTTTTAAGCACTGCCACATCTTCAATTCCGGCCGTTTGCTTTAATTCTTTGATCACTAAATCCATTTTTTGCTGTGCCTGATCTTGGGTTCGCTTTAACTCCAATAAATTGTCATTTAACACTTTCAACTCTCTTTTCAATTCCCCATTCTTCTTGGCATAATCATTTTTAAGCAGATTCACTTCACGAACAAGGGTATTAACTTTGCTCTCCACCCCTTTGATCCAGACATACAGCCTGGCTGTGTCGAAATTTCCCGAGTCAGGAGGAAGCGGTTTAGTGGCCATAATCAGAAGGGGGGATAAGAATATAATAAAGTTATGTGAGTACTCTGAAGTGGGATTGGTGGGTTATTAGAAAAGATAAAAAAAGGATACTTAGCAACAAAATCTCCACAAGATTTATAAATGTTTACAAATATACCTTATTGTAAACAAGGTGATACCAATGGGAACAGGAGTTATTGCCAGAGTCTCTGATGAACTGGCTCAGGAGATTGAATTTTTTGCCAAAGAAGATAATGTAGATCGATCTACGGAAATTCGTCAGCTTCTGACAAAGGCGATGGAAGAAAAGAGAATTGAATATGCACTTGAAAAATATCAAAAAAGGGAAGTAACCTTGTGGAAAGCCGCCACCTTGGCCAAGGTCCCTTTGGCGATGATGATGTCACTCGCTGCAAAAAGACATATTCCTCTTTCCTACGATCTTGACGACTTAAAGGACGACCTGAAAGCGGTTCAAAAAGCAAAATGATCGTAAGCAATAGCACTCCAATAATACATCTGGGTAAGGTAGGAAAATTAAAATTATTGCAAGAATGTTTCCAGAAGGTATTTATTCCAGAAGAAGTATACCAAGAGATTAATGCCCTTCCTAAGTCAATAGAAGCAGTCTTACTCCAGCAGGCTCTGCAAGAAAGGTGGATGCATAAAGAGAAAGTAATCATTTCTGCAGAACTGGAAAAATTTTCCTGGCTGGATCAAGGAGAATTACATGCCATCGCGTTGGCAATGCAGAAAAAAAAGCCTATATTAATAGATGATAAAGTAGCAAAGCAAGTTGCAGCCATATTTAAAATTGAAGTGCATGGGACAATCTACGTCATTCTAAAAGCATATGAAAAAAAATTCTTGAACAAAGAAGACGCAATCCGCACAGTGAATGACATGATGAAAAATGAATTTTATCTTACCAGTGATGTTTATGCGTTGTTTTTAGAAGAATTGGGAAAAAGAAATTTAAAAATAGTATGAAAGAAACCTTCACTTTCTCAAATCTGCCCACAACGCATCACAATAGCGGGTTCGAATATCTACTAATTCTCCAACCGCTTGCCTTCGTAGTAAAACATAAAGTCTTGGCAGATAATTATCGAAAATACTTTGGGTATTTGTGGAAGAGCATCTCCTAACCACTTCTTCATTAACCGGCTCTGTAGAAACCCTCTGACGCAAAGTTTTTGAGTAAGTTTGCTTTCCT
>CAYOKQ010000034.1:0-7870 GCA_964404595.1 uncultured Methanosarcinales archaeon
GGGCCTTGGTTTGTTTGGCAGGAAATACCTTTTTGTCGATAATCCGCAAATAAGGCCCGCAAAATTTGAAAAGTTTATCGTCATATTTAATGAAATAAGAGGAGATAATCATGGTGAGGATAACCAAAATAATTGCCAGTGATCCGATTTCTGGCCCGATAGTTCCTGCTAAAATTCCCCCAGCAACTATAATGATGCCAAATTCGCTCAGCTGCGCCAGATGCAGTGCGGAAATAAAAGAAGTCTTCAGGTCATAGCCGCGAATGCGCAAGGTCCAATGAATAACCAAGGGCTTTACAATTAAAGTAAGCAGCAGCAAGATACCGATAAAAATCACCTGGTTTAGGCCTAAAGCGAGGTCCATCTGGAATCCTAAACCAACAAAAAAAAGCATATTAAAGAACACGATCAGCGGGCGCAGCCGCCCGGCGACTTCATTCTTATAGATGGTATTAGCCAGCGTAATTCCCCCTATAAATGCTCCAATGGTGGTGGAATATCCTAAATATGGTGCAATTTCAACAAAGGCAAAACATACGCCTAAACTGACGATAAATAACAGTTCAGGATATCTACTGGAGAACTTAAGAACTTGATTGAGAATATATTTCGCCATGATAAAAGCAATCAATACCAATATAACCCCTTTTAGTGGAGAAGTAACAAGCGCGACTTTGGATTCTTCCTGGCTCACTGCCAGAAGAGTCAGGGCAACTATAGCAATAACGTCTTGAAGTATTAATGTGCCCAGAATAAGTTTTCCATGCAGTGTATTGGTCTCTTTCGTATCCTCGAGCCACTTAGCCACGAGCAAAGTACTGCTAAACATAAATAAGATGGATACATACACCCGTTCAATAAAACTAAACCCAAAAAAGCCCGAAAGAATAAATGGTAACAGAAAAAAAATAATGGACTGGGGAATGATTGAAAACAAAATATCTTTTCCCAAATAGCGCAGGCTACTTAGATCAAATTCGAGCCCCATCAGAAAGAGCAAAAAGGTTATCCCCAGTTCTGACATGATGACTATCAATTCTCCACTTCCAATTCTAGTGCCCAAGATATAGGAAAAGAGAAGTCCGGAGAGAACGTATCCTACTATAATGGGCTGCTTGAGTAATTTTGCTAAAAATGAAATGATCACGATGATGAGCAACAATATGCCAAAATCTTCTATAAAAGTAACCATATTTCCTCTTTGTCGAATATATTGTGTTTAGTATACTAATCAGTATACCTGTATATCTACTTATTTAAATATATTACTATTCTTTCTTTGGACAAAATCGATTATCGCAAGGCGCAACAATTACTTTGCCTTCGACTCCACGAGTAGTACTCCAATAATTGTATTCGCCTTCATGCCAAAATACATATTCCCATTCCTGGGCAGGCAATATGATGGGACTGGTAAAAAATTGATTTTGTTCCCGCCCCCGCTGGAAGGTAAGAACGGCAAGTTTAGAATCTTGGTTCGTCCAGGTGATAGAGTCTCCTGCTTTTATGCTGATATTCGATGGTGCGAATCCGTCGGCACCAAGAATAGTAACCGGGCGGGTGATCCCAACGATAATATCACCGGAAAATGAAGGCCTGCCAGGAGAAATATTTTTTTGATGAGAAAATAATTTTATATCTTCAGGAGAAACATTAGACATACTTGGCCGCGGTTGTAATTGTGCCACAAAGAGCGTCACTATAACAATCACCGCCAGAAATCCAGCAATTACGAGGAAATGGGTATGCGCTCTTTTCTTCATTAAGGCGGCAGGGAATCTCTGGTTTAATTACATTTCGCTTGTCTATCACCAAAAAGGTTT
This sequence comes from uncultured Methanosarcinales archaeon, assembly GCA_964404595.1. Lineage (GTDB taxonomy): Archaea > Nanobdellota > Nanobdellia > Woesearchaeales > GW2011-AR9 > CAYJXA01. The sequence goes on from CAYOKQ010000034.1 coordinate 1,824, forward strand.
TATGGAAGTGCTTTTGCAGCTAATCCTATGAAAATTGTGGAGATGTCTGCGGAAAATAGGCCCAGAGAACGGTTGGAGCGCCATGGCCCAGAGGCATTGTCCAATGCCGAGCTGCTGGCTTTAATCTTAAAATCAGGGACCAAAAAGGAAAACGTATTGGAAATCTGCCAAAAATTGCTCTCAAAATATCCGCTGGAAAAGCTCGCTTCATGTACGGCAGCACAACTTACGTCTGAGCATGGGATAGGACGCGCTAAAGCTTATCAGATCATGGCCATTTTTGAACTCTATACCAGAACCAATTCAATTAAAATTCAAAAGGTTATTATTCGCTGCGCCCAGGATATCGCCAAGCTTTACATCCCGGCACTGAAAAAACTTCAGAACGAACAATTTATTGCCATATATCTTGATACCAAAAATAGAATTATATGTGACCAGGTTATTTCCATGGGAATTTTAAATGCTTCCATCCTTCATCCTCGTGAAGTATTCCATGGAGCTATTAAAAATTTGGCGCATTCCTTGATTGTAGTCCACAACCATCCTTCTGGTGATCCAACCCCATCAGAGGAAGATATACAAATTACGAAACGGCTGCATAAAACTGGTGAAATTATGGGAATTCTTTTATTGGACCATATAATTATTGGAAATGAAATATGGTGGAGCTGGAAAGAATCACGCTGATTTTGATGAGAGAAAAATATCCATGATAACTACTGTCACTGAAAGCAGTAAAGGTCCAAGAAGTACGCCAACGGCTCCAAAAGTTAAAGCTCCCCCCAAAATGCCTATAAACATAACCAACGGGTGAATATGAGCTTTACTGCTCATCAGCTTTGGCCTCAAAACATTATCGGCACTGCTGATTATAACGATTCCATAGAGGATTAATCCGGCACCTTTTACAACCAATCCGGTTGAATTATAGAAAATCCCTTCTCCTATGATGAAGATTGCAGCAGGAAGCCATATTAAACCAGTGCCTAAATAAGGGATGAGACTTAAAAAAGCCATCACCAATCCCCAAAAAAGAGGTGAGGAAAGGCCAAAAAGAAAGAACCCCAAAGCGCCTAAAGCCCCTTGGATCAGGGCGATGAAAAGATAGCCGTATATCACTCCGTGCAGAATTTCTTTTAGTCTGGACAAAACATGGAAATAATCTTTCTTTTGTATCTGGAGATATCTCCAAGCAGATTGAACAAGTGCTTTTCCATCTTTGAGAAAGTAAAAAAGAGTGAAAAAGATGATAAAAAGATGAAGTAAAAGCCGTGGAATACTCACGAGTATAGCTGATCCTCTAGCCACGATCCAGGTGGTGATCACACTGCCAAATTCCTGAATTTGGTTGACTATTACTTCATTCTGGAGTACATTTCTGCCAGTTCGGCACAAAAAAGCCTGACAATCATCTGATAATTGAGGAGAGACATTTTCTTTAACGAAAAGATACAATGAATAAGACTCATGAACGAGTCCTTTAATCAGAAAAATACAAGGGACGATGAGTACGATGAGCACCAGCAGGCATAGGAGTGCCGCAGCAAGAGTCTCATTGCCCATTCGTTTCTTAACCCGATGATACAAAGGATAGACACTATAGGCAAGAATAGCACTCATAAAAAGAGTTATCAGCAAAGATTTGAGAACAAAAATAGACAGAACTAGAAGAGTTAAAAATATCAAGACGGGCAGATATTGTTTATAATTTGCCATGATTAAACTTGATTTTAAGAAAAAAGAAAAAAAGAAAGAAAAAAAAGCCGTTAGGCTTATTCAGTGGTGGAAGTTTCTTCCATTACTGCTGAAGGTGCGCTGATTGTTGCGTCACTGTACGTGGTACCTTCCACAACTACCTCTTCACCTGAAAGTTCGCTTGCTCTATGCGAAACAACTTTTCCTGCAAGCCTTGTATCTGCGCCGCTGTATCCAGCTACTAACATCGCAACTTTGCCATTAGCATGTTCGAATAATTTAATTCGAGCTTTGCCAGGGGTAAAGCCTTCTGTACAGACACTTGGGTTTCCAAGTAATTCTGCAGCGACAGTGTTAACACAAGGTCCGCCTACAACGATTAAGTTTTGTGCACTGACACTTGCGACTTCACTATCAAGCTTAGTTGCATCGACAACAGTTACTGGGGTTAAATCTCCGCCGGTGCTTGATGCTGAAGTTGTAGCTCCGCTGGTCACGTAGACTTGAGGTAAGCGCTGCTTCTCCGGATAGGTTAAAGTTAACTCGTCTGGATCGCTGCTTGGTTCTTCAAATTTGATGAACGCTCCCATAGAGGTGTAACCATAGCCTACTGATGTTTCTCCTTCAGGCGTAATGAAAGTTAAGCCTGCAGGTGTGCTAGCACGTACTTCCGGATCTGATGTTCCCGTGACGTTAAAGGAAATCACTGTCGGCACTACGTTATCAAAGTCGTTAGCGTCTGGTGTAGAAACATTAACACCGATGAATGCAGTTGTTGCTGCTGGTGAAAATGTTCCGTTACCACCCATGGTATCGTTGTGGGTATGTGTATTGTTCCAGTAGAACCCAATCTCAGCACCATAGTAATCAACAAAAGTTACCGAAGCGTGATGCGTTGGAGTTACAGCAGGGTCAACCATTCCAATTCCATTCCCATTAAAATCAACCGAAATGTTAAAATCATCGGCTTGATCTTCGGAGTGCCTGGCTACGTCAAAACTAAAGCCGCCTAATTTGATGGTTGCAACCGTCCCATTAGCAGTCGCTGCAGCGTATTCCAATGTTTCTCCGCTACCAACATTTTTAAACTTTATTTTTGGCGCAGTTTTTGACAATCGGTCAGCTCCAGAGTATTGAAGCAGATACGACTTTGCTGAACCATCAGCATTGGATGCACCAGCACTGACAGAGGAAGCTCCAGTAAGGATAAAGTAGTCTTCCTTTTTAATGGATTCCCCTTCTCTGAGTATCAGTCGTTTTTGGTTTGATCTGGTACCAGAGTATGCTTCTTCACCCAAAGTCACGTTGCTATTACCATTGGCAGCATTACCAGTCGAGGCATATGCTAAAGGAATATCAACCGCATTCCCATCACCGTCATATGCTGTCAACTTATATCTTCTACTGGTTGTCGATCCCAATTTGATGTCATGAGTTGCTTCGTCGGAGAGTCCTTTATACTCTACGTCAAATGCACCATCAAAGAGCATCTCTTTTTCGTCACCAGCAGCCACAATAACGTCACTTAACTTTTGGTCTTTGCCAACAAAGTAGTCATCTTCAGCAGTGACGTTTAAGCTCATTACACTGATTCTAAAAGTGGTGTTATCATCTGTTCCTTCAATGACAACATCAGCTCCTTCGATGTCCTCAGAACCAACGCGCAACTGATGAGAATGTACTCCATCACTAATTGTGTCATCACGAAGTTCTAACTTTCGTGCTCCTAAGAAGAACGTCGCGGAGTGAACCCCACCAGCATAATCTTGGTACAAGATTTCACTGACACCAACTTCGCTCTTGTCTGATAACACATACGTGTCCCCATCTTTAAGCTTGTTGGTCTGCTCACCATTAATGGTGAACTTTGCTTCGTCTGCATCAACAAATGACAGAGTTACATCGTAGGATTTATCTCCAACTTGGTATGCCTTTGATTCTCCTTCCAGTAATGTATCTGATGTTGCACCAGACATCAACAACAATTTAACCCCATTCTGGTTGAGATCTCCACCATTGCTGAGCCTTCGTGCTTGAACTACCGTATATGGCTTTCCAAGCATGGTAATGGTGGTGTCTTCAAAGTCATCCAGATAGGTACCGGTTGTGTCGGCGGTTCCTGCTGAATCAGTTACGTCTGATTGTGCAGTGGTGGTAAATTCCAAGCGGTAACGGGCGATTTGGCCAGCTGTCTGAACAAAGAAATAATCGGCAGTCACATCTTCATCACTTTCTGCGTATTTCACTATTCTGCTCGCGGGCTGAGGTACAGATGCGGGAGCGTTGTCAAAAAACAAATATTGATTATATCCGTAATCTTGTTCATTTGTTGCCCACATACCGCCTTCGAGTGCAGCTAATTCAGTATCACCGATGAAGGTATTAATGTCACGAAATCCTTCTGCCACTATGCTCGTTCCACTGGCGTTACTATTGGCCATTTCCAATTTCTTGGAACTTGTTCCAACCAGCCAAGCATCTCCTTCAACTGTCGTTGTCGTTGTCTCGCCAGGAGCAGCATACTTCATACTTGCAGCGATATCTGTCATAGCTAAATTATCAACAGATGCTGCCGCTTCTCCTACCACAAAGAACCCGTTAAATGTTCCATCAGTTACAAACTGACTTGGGTAGTTACCTAAATCAGCGGCCATTGCTCCCATTGCCGTTGCACCCAGCATAACTGCGCCGGTACTTACAGCAAAGAGGCGTTTTACCATTCTTTTTATTTTCATTTTGCTCAAACACACCTCCGTGTTTAAATATGATCTTTCCTCTCAACATTTCCCATATAAAAATTCCGAAAGAAGTACCAGGACATCAGTACCACTTTTCGATTTTATATACGAGCTATTGAATGGGTTATGGCATTGAATCCCCAAGACCGTTTATAAGTCTTTCGCAAAAAAGAAGTTTTTGGAATGGTTAAAATGGTTTTTACGGCTTATAACACCAAAATTTTAAGCTTTTGGCAAGTCACCATTTTAAAATAACAAAAATGCTTTTATGGAACAGAGTTCCAGATTATAGCTCTTTTAATATTATCAAAGCCCAAAAGAATATAAAGTTTCTTCTCCTAACCAAAGCATGGAAATTCAAAACCTATCTTTGCCTGCTTTCTTTCAATTATACTACCGAAAATTTCCTACTTTAACCCCCATTCAAGAGAAATCTATTAATGCCGGATTGCTTCAAGGTGCTTCCCAGCTCATATGTGCCCCTACTGCTTCAGGAAAAACATTAATTGCAATTATGTCTATCGTACATGCCCTCGAATGCAAAGCAAAAGCGATTTATCTGGTCCCCTTAAAGGCACTCGCTAGTGAAAAATATAAAGAATTTCAGGCTTTATTTAAAGAAAGCACTTTTCGAGTTATAATGTCCACCAGCGATATCGATTCTGATTCGGGTTACTTGGCAAAATATGACCTGCTTATTCTCACTACTGAAAAATTGGATTCGCTCTTGCGCCACAAAATTTCCTGGTTAGGAGAAGTAAAAACAGTGATTGTAGATGAGATACATCTTCTCAATGATCCTAAGAGGGGGCCGACATTGGAAGTGGTATTGACCTTATTGAAAACGATGATTACAACCCAACTCATCGGCCTGAGTGCCACGATCGGCAATCCCCAAGAATTGGCACAATGGCTGGATGCTACGTTAGTACAAGATTCGTGGAGACCAGTGGAATTGAAACCAGGGATTTGCGTGGATGGGAAGACAGAATTTTATGGATAAAAAAAACATTTATCAAAGGTGGAATCCCAATATCTCTTTTATCTTTGCTACTTTCGGGATAAGCTCTGCTTTCCTGCTATAATTCAATTCAATCGCGTTCTCATACGCAGCCATCGCCTTCGTTAAATCCCCCACTTTTTCATAGACAACCCCTATATTATAATGGGCACGGGCATTTTCTGGTGAAAGTGCCAGAGCATCTGAAAGGGCATCGATGGCGAACTTGTATTTTCCCAACCGTTCCCAAACTGCTCCTAAATTTATATAGGCATCAAGGAAATAAGGGTTTTGTATGACGGCCTGTTGGAAATGATGTAAAGCTTGCTCCAGCTCATTTTGCTGGAAATAACAAAAGCCCAACCCAAAATGAGCTTCGGGATTATTACTATTATTTACAGCTTTTTCAAGCACTTTCTGGTAATTTTCAATGGCAGCAGCATACTTTTGCTGTTTTTGCTGCACAATGGCAAGGTTTAAGCGTGGCAGGAGACGGATCTTATCCTGAATCTCATCCTGATGAATTGATTCCATAAATGCTTTTTCTGATTCGGACTCTTTACCAGCTTCTTCATGTCATACTCCTCATTCAAAATACTCTTTCGAATCTT
>CAYOKQ010000034.1:7880-16557 GCA_964404595.1 uncultured Methanosarcinales archaeon
CATAAGTGGATTGCTCAATTTCATATATCGCTGAACTTTTTGTGAATCTTGATCTTTTTCGCCATAATGATGAACCAGAATAGGAAGAACTTTCAGCATTTTACCTTGCCCTGCGATGGAAAAATCGACCATCTCATGAATCCGCCCTTCAAATTGTATATTTTCCTTGCGCTGGAACAATCGCACTTTTAATGATGGGAACCAACCTTTATATGATTTTGCATAAGAGTCAGATGGGGAAGAAGGCCGCCAGTTACTCATTGAGGTGGCATTCGTATAATTTCGAGTGAGAATGCGATAACCCGTAATGTCCCAATTGTTGATAGCTTCCTGAATGGTGGCGTGATCTTCTTGAGCAATAATTTCATCAGCATCTAAAATTAAAATCCAATCCCCTGCGGCATGTTTCAACGCCTCATTTCTAGCGGCAGCAAAATCATCGACCCAGGTGAAATCAAATATCTTATCGGTAAATTGGGCGGCAATCTCTTTGGTCTTATCAGTACTGCCAGTATCAACAATGATGATTTCGTCGGCCAAATCCTGGACTGAAGAGAGACATCTCGCTAAATTTTTTTCTTCATTCTTGACGATCATCGCCAATGAGAGATGGGGCGGCGTAAGCAATTGTTGGAATCTTTCTAAAGAGGCGGTATTGAGAACCCGTTGCCGGGCAAATTTTCCATTTAATTTTCCAAAGCCGCGCTCCACAGTTACTGCAGTATCGTGGCGTCCAATGACTTTATGTGCAACTACGTCATTGTAAGCCCCATACGGATATGAAAAGTGATGCACTGATACATTTAATTTTTGTTGAATGATTTCTTGTGCCCGGTCTATCTGTTCCACAAGGTGTGCCTCATTAAGTTTAGTTAAATTTGCATGAGAAAAAGAATGCGAGCCTAGTTCAAAGCCGTGCTCAGAGAGTTCCTGCAATTCTTTCCAATTCAGAAATTCAGAATATGCTTCCTCTGGAGGAATATTAGCCCCTTCAATCCAGGAAGGTACTATATATATAGTAGCGGTGAAGCCATAGTGTTGTAAAATGGGGAAGGCATGGGTATACACCCCTTTTCTGCCATCATCAAAGGTAATGACCGCTGCCTTTGTGGGAAGACTTCGTTTTTCATCCAAATTGGTCTTAAGCTGCGAAAGAGAAATAGAAACATACCCCTGTTCATGCAGAAATTTCATCTGTGCTTCAAATTGTTCTGGTGTGATGCACCAAGGACTATCAGAATGGCCAACTTCATGATACATGAGTATGGGGACAAGGTGGGGATTCATGGGAAATGGAACAACGCCAGGATCTGCTGAAAAATATCTTTGGAGGCAGCCTCTTTATGTTCTTTTGCCAGTTTTCGTATAACTTCTTTATCGATAACGATGCTTTTCTCTTTAAGCGTCGGTTCCAGGCGGCATATAAATTCCAGCAGCTGAGTCAGATTTTTAGGCTTATCAGCGTGGGTGCATCGTTCAAAGTCGATAAGAATGGGATGGTGATGAGCAGTGATGATGATGTGCTTGAAAGGATGATGCAGCTCTTCTTTATTGATTTTTAACTGGTCTAAGACATAACATTGATGCAAGAGCTGTTTCAGCATGATCATAATCTCTTTTTTTTCATGTGATTGAAGCCATTCTTTAATAAAAAGCCCTTCAACAAATTCATAAGCCACAAAATTCTGAGCGTGAAATAAATAGCGCGGGCCAATTCCTTTGGCGTTGAGGATCTGCAGCCAATGTGCTTCATTCTGCACACGATCTATTGCCGTGCTCTCAGGCCGCTCAACTTTAATAGCAACATTAATATTCTTTTTTCCTGGAGGGATATATTTCTTGATGAACTGATTCATATCAAGGGTGGCAGTATATATATTTCCTCTCTTGCCGTGAGTAAAATAGGTAACCCCTTGCAGGCCTTTTTTTTCCAATTCACGAAGGAGCGGCGTTTTTTCAATCACATAAAGATATAATTCTTCAAAGGCAATTTTCTCCCGCTCTAATTCCTGAAATTGAAAGAGATGGGAAGTAAGAATTTCGTCAATTTTCTTTTTGTTGGTTAGTGAGGAGAATAGAAATAGGATTTTACCGTCCGGAAATAAATGCTTCGAAGCTTGTTTGAAAAATGTTTCTGATATTTCCCACCCTTTCTTGCCACCGTAGAGCGCTGCATCTTCGATATCTTTATCCTGTGGAAGATAGGGAGGATTAAAAATAATCAGATTAAATTTTCCTTTAATATGGGAAAATAAATCGCTATGAACAACTTGTAATTTCCGTATCTTCTTGTTTTGTATCTGATGCTCTAATGCAGCTACCACCTCTGGATCTGCATCTGCTGCTAAAACGAATTGGGCATTAGGATTAGTGATAGCCGTCAAAGCCTGAATGCCCGATCCCGTGCCCATATCTAAAACTCTGCCTAACGCCAGTTCACGAACGTATTTCTGGATGAGATAAGAATCTTCAGATGGTTCGTAGATGCCCATGGTTAAGACTTTCTGGAAGTTTTCCAATTGACAATTTCAGAGAAAATTGAGAGTTCATCTACCATGTAGCGGTCAAAACTCCATAAATTGCAATAGCGATAACCACCGCCCCCATGAACCAAGCCAAGAAGCGAAGTAAAGTTTTAGCATCCATTTTCTGAATATAGATAGGAACATTTTTAAATTTATCGATAAAAAAAGACTTATCAGCTTTAATCAAACACATGGGCTCGTGGTCTAGCGGTTATTTCGTAAGAAACTGCATATGACAACTCCCTTACATGCACAGCTTTGCTGGGCGGCCAGCACCGCAGTGCTGAGCACGGAGTAGGCCCCCGGTTCAAATCCGGGCGGGCCCATTTTTATAATTTTTATTTATAAATCTTTCTCAGTTTACTACTCCGCGATGGTTCTTTTAAAACACCCAAAGTATTAAAAATAACCAAATTCTTCTAAAGCCATGCAACAGCAAATTTTCGAACTCCTGCTCGAACAAGAGGATGTCAGCTGGAAGTCCATTCTTCAAGAATTAGTCAAGAAAGAAGAAATGGATCCTTGGGATATCGATATCACCAACCTCTCCAAGAAATATATTCAGATAATCAAAGAGATGCAGGAGCATGATTTTAGAATCTCCGGTAAAATCCTGCTGGCAGCGGCTTTTTTATTAAAAATGAAATCTGCCTATCTGGTAGATCATGATATCTCCAATTTAGATAAGCTCATTGGCCAAACTGACGGCACTGATGAGAATGAGATATTTGAGGAATTGGAAAACGGAGAAAAACGAGTTCGGGAACAATTCTCTTTGATTCCCCGTAATCCCCAGCCGCGAACCAGAAAAGTATCGTTACAGGAATTAATTGATGCGCTGCAGCGGGCCATGCAATCGAGAAAAAGAATCCTGGCACAGCAGCGGCCGATTAAATTTATGATTCCGCAGCGCAAGATGGATATCCTGGGCGTTATCCGGGATTTATATCATAAGATATCGTATTATGCAGCAAAAGAAAATACCGACACGCTAACTTTTTCAAAATTACTTCCTCCCCGTGCAGGCAAGCAGGAAAAAGTGTATACCTTTATCCCGTTGTTGCACCTTGAGCATCAGCAGAAAGTGGAAACGTCACAGGAAAAGCCATTTGATGAGATTCACGTGAAATTATTGAAGACGAATGGGGTTAAAAGTTAACTCTACAATTAGGCCGGGAGATATAGGGAAATAAAATGTTTGAGAATTATTTTCTATCGTTTCATATAGCACTCCTAATTCATATTCTCCCGGTACAAGTATCTGTTCGGGCTGTTAATAGTAAGCGTTGCATAACCTCTCAAAAGCCAAAACTTTTATAAATTTTACCCTTTCAAAGTAATACTCATTTTCATACACAACCTTTTTAAAACAGCCCGACTCTGAAGCTGTAAAGAGGTTCTTATCCAATCTATCATGAAATCAACTCAAGACATTAAAGTTCCGGAAAAAATTGTAGATCAAGTCCTGGGCCAGGATGAGGCGGTTACTATCATCAAAAAAGCGGCAGAGCAGCGCCGGCATGTTCTCCTAATCGGTGATCCAGGTACGGGAAAAAGCATGCTGGGTTTAGCTTTGGCGGAACTTCTGCCTAAATCTGAATTAAAAGACATTTTAGCTTTTCCCAACCCTAATGATGAAAACAATCCTTTAATCAAAGAACTGCCTGCCGGACAGGGCCGGGAAGAAGTAAAGAAATATAGCATTGATGCCAAGCAGGTTCTGAAAAATAATAATTTCCTTCTATTTATTGCCACTATATTAGTATTAATTGCGCCCTGGTGGGTTCGCTATCATTACCATTCTGATGTCATGTTTGCTGCTTTCTTTTTGGGCGGAATGTTATTTTTGGCAGTATTTTCTATCATGTTAAATATGGGGCCAAGAATGTTCAAACAAGTTCAAATCATTTCCCCTAAAGTCATCGTGGATAATTTTGGAAATAAACAGGCCCCATTCTATGACGGCACGGGAGCACATGCCGGAGCTTTGCTAGGCGATTGCCTGCATGACCCTTTCCAGTCCGGCGGTCTTGGCACTCCGGCCAATCTTCGGGTAGTAGCCGGCTTGATCCATAAAGCCCATCTGGGAGTTTTATTTGTTGATGAAATTGCAACATTAGAGCCACGCACGCAGCAGGAATTGCTTTCTGCGCTGCAGGAAAAGAAATTTCCCATCACCGGGCAGTCGGAGCGCTCTGCAGGGGCTATGGTGCGAACAGAAGCGGTTCCTTGCGACTTTATTTTAGTTGCTGCCGGAAATTTAGAGACGATCAAAAATATGCATCCGGCACTGCGATCGCGTATTCGAGGATACGGGTATGAAGTGTATATGAATGAAACTATGCTTGACATCAAAGAAAATCGGGGCAGGATTGCTCAATTCGTGGCACAGGAAGTCAAGAAAGAAAAAGGCAAAATTCCGCATTTTTCAGTTGAAGCAGTCTCTGCAATTATTGAAGAAGCCAGGCGAAGAGCCAATCGAAAGGGGCATTTAACTTTACATCTGCGCGGATTGGGCGGGCTGGTTAGAGCTGCAGGTGATTTAGCAAAAGAGCGAAAAGCAGAATTAGTCTTAGCACAGCATGTGGAAGAAGCCAAAAAACTTGCCCGGCCTTTAGAGCAGCAGATAGCCGATAAATTCATTGAGCGCAAGAAAGAATATGAAGTTATTATTACGACTGGTAAACAAGTTGGGCGAGTCAATGGGCTGGCAGTCATCGGCAGCGGCAGCGCCTATTCTGGAATATTATTACCTATCGAAGCGGAAGTCACGCCGGGCGGAAAGAAAAATGAAATTATTGCCACAGGTAAATTGGGAGAAATAGCCAAGGAAGCAGTGAAAAATGTTTCTGCGATCATTATGCGCTATTTTGGTGAAGATATCAAAGAAACCAGAGATATTTTCGTACAGTTTTTGCAGACGTATGAAGGGGTAGAAGGAGATTCTGCCTCTATTGCCGTAGCCACAGCCATTATTTCTGCCCTCAAAGAAATTCCGGTAAAACAAGATGTGGCCATGACTGGCTCTTTATCCGTTCGAGGAGAAGTATTGCCCGTGGGAGGAGTATCGTATAAAGTGGAAGCGGCCATCGATACCGGCATGAAAACAATTCTTGTACCTAAATCAAACATCCAAGACATCGTGATTGATAAAGAAAAATTACGCAAAGTGCGCATTGTGCCTGTTACAACTATTAAAGAAGTTCTGGAAGAAGCGCTGGAGTGGAATGGGAAAGAAAGGATTAAGGAAATGATATTGAATGGGAAAAAGAAGTGATATTGTTAAAGTGGCTTAAAGCGGATCCAATCCATGGAAAAACTAAAAGAATATCTTCAAAAGAGTACGTTTAAAATACTAGGTTCTTTGGCATTAATTGGATTTTCTGTAGGTGGAATTTATACTGCACAATACGCAATAAAGCTTCCTTCTCTTGTAGAAGATTATTATCGAGAAGTTGAAAAGTATGCTTCGAAAACCAACATCGTGTGCGGAGAATCGGGAATTGCCTTGTGGAGATGGTGCGACGAATATTTGCAAATATATAGCACTGCCCTTTTCTTTTTAGACAATACTGATTTTGTAGAAAAAAGCTGCGCCTTGGTCCGCCATAATGGCGAATATTATGAGCAGGAGTTGAAAAAATTTTTTACCAGACTGGACCAAAATTCTTCACTTCGCGAATCCTTAGAAGAAAAAGTATACATCTTAGAAGACGAGGTGAGCATTGATGTGGCAAAGAAGAGCGATGGCTATGAAGTGGTTTCATACGAAGATGAGTCTAATGGATTGTACGCATTTTATCTTAAAGAGATTTGGCAAGATCCGCAAATACAAATGTATCTCTCGCGCATACTTGATGGCAACCAGCAGGCAATTTCCCGGCTCACGGAAAGAGCAGAAGCGTTACTAAATGTTTATATCCCCCTTGAAGACTTGGAGGCCCGCGTACTTGATAATATTAGGGAAAAGTTTACCTCTGCCCAGTTTACACAGGATCTAGCAGAACTAAATAGTACCGGTCAGGATTATTTTGATCAAATTCAACTTTTTAATAATCTTGTGGTGCAAAGTAAGGCAGCGCTTGATGAGAAAAAAGTGTTGCTACAGCAAGCACAACATATGATGGCACGAGCTCTCACTCTGGAACCTGATTACAGAAGAGCGACAGGTCTGAATCAGAAGATTGAAGATTTGCAAGAAACAATCCCCTATATTGAGCAAAGCATCGTAGAATGGCAAAATATGATGCAGAGAGCAACTAAAAATAAGGAAAGGGTAAAAGAATTATGGAATGAGCAAAAAACCATTCTTGTCGAACAGATGTGGAAGAATGTTTATGAAAGTATGGTCAAAAGCCGCATTACCAAAATTATTCCTGAGCAGATTTTGTTAAACACAGATATTCTTGCCATAGGACACACTCATCCATTTTTTAGCCAGCAGGAAGAAGAAGGCTCTCCTTACAGACCAAGTTCGGCAGATATTGAGTTTGGAATGAGCAAACCAGATCTTACCTTTGTTGCCTTTCCTGATCGCTGGCAAATTTACCAAAATATATGTGGGGAATCGGAATTAGTGAGAGAATATCAACGAAATGAAAAAAATTAGCAAAGTAGAATCTATGATAGAAGCTACCCTTCCAAAAGCAATAAAAGATCTTGAAACGGAGCTTGGAGTTACCTTTGCTGAATTTCCTGCTATTGATTTATCCCAGAAGCTAGAGGAGGACATGACGGGAGAATATAATCCGGCCCGCAATACTGTGAATATTAATTATGAACTTATTTTTCTTCCCAAAGGAGTGCTTAATAAATTTCTTAATTTTGCTAACTATGGCCAGGCTGCAGATCTTTATCCTATTCTGCGGCATGAACTGGGACATTTTTATGTTGATAAAGTACAAGAGTCCCTGAAACTTCCTCATGTCCCTTCTCTGGAGCAATTGGAAAGATTAAAAGATCTTGCTCAGGGTGACAACTTTACATTATTCGATGATCCTAAATTTCAGGCGGTTGTTGGCAACAAGATTATGAATGAGGGAATTGCAGAATATTTTGAGCATGGCCCTTTGTCCGAACGTGAAATAGACCAATTACACTGGCCTCGCTATACGGACGTTTTTATGAAGATTGATGAAGTGTACTATTGGGGTCATCAGATGGTCAGCCCGATTATAGAGCAGTTTGGGGCGCGGGGAATAGAATACTTGGTGATGCACCCACCAGAAGATCCTACCAAGTTGGGAGAATATCAGCAAGACGTGCTTGAGACATTGCGATCTCAAACTCTGTAGAAACATTTAAAAATGGAGCGTTGAATTAAGCTTATATTATGGCACGCGCACAAACAAGATCAAGACGGAAAGCTTCCGGTGGACGATATCACTTTTTTAGAACTAAACGCAAGTATGAATTATCAGGATATTCTGCGAATACCAAGTTAGATAAAGAACGGCAAGTGCGCAATGATCGGGTGCGTGCCGGAAAGATCAAGCAGGTTATTCTTAGTGCAAACCAAATCAGTGTTTCGGATGAGAAAGGAAAAGCAACTAAAACTGAACTTCTTAATGTCGTCGAAAATCCTGCGAATCCTAATCTGGTTCGGCGGAATATCATTACCAAAGGATGTGTAGTAGAAACACCTTTGGGAAAAGTACGAGTAACCTCACGGCCTGGACAGCAAGGAAGCTTAAGCGGGGTTATAGTGAAGTAAGAATTAAATATAATCTTTATTTTCTCAATTTATTTTCCTACAAATTCCGAAGGCATTGGTCCAAAAGAAGACATTAATCCCTGTGCATAGCTTACCGCTGCCATAATAGCAATGATAAAGATAATAATTCCTATAACTCCTAAAATCATCCCTACCACTGCCATCGAGCGCCCTTTCAACTGTTCTCTTCTAGCATGAATTATGCCACCTATGCCAAATAATAACGCGAGGGAGCTAAATGGAGGCAAGATTAATCCGAGAAATCCGGAAAGGAAAGAGAGGATGCACCACTCTGAATACGATTTCTTGGTTGGTTCTGGCATAAAAGGAAAGGAAAATTCTCTCCTATAAAAAACGTTCCTTTTTGGTAAGCCACTCCCCACTTTTTTCCAATTATTTGTCCAGTGGCTTTATGGCCTATAACCCTCAAATTTCTGCT
>CAYOKQ010000035.1:0-11935 GCA_964404595.1 uncultured Methanosarcinales archaeon
AAGAAGCTGGTCCTGAAGTTGTGGCTCAGGAAGCAGCGGTGGGAGAAGAAGCGGCTGTAGATGAGGGGGAAGCAACAGAATCTTCGAATGCCGTAGTGTGGATCGTGCCTTTGGTGGTGTTGTTGGTCGTGGTTGGACTGCTCTACTGGTACTGGCAGAGGAAGTAAATTTTTCTTTTATTATCTTTTTTTTCGAAAATTTAATTCTCTATTCACTATTCTAAAATGAAAAACAATCTTTATATAGGTCTGTAATAATCTTCTAGAACAAAGTTCACAAAAAAGAGGTTGATTGGGGATGGTTACACAATATTCAAATACAGTAAAAAAGAACACGATTATGTTTGTCATGGTGCTGGCAATAGCATTATTTTCCGTTTACATATATGCTAGCCATACTACTGCTGCAAATCCATTTTCTTGGCAAATACTTGCACCTGCAAATTATACTAATTATTCTTCAACTATCAATCTTACTTTAAATGTTTCGTCAGATATTGCTGGATTTGAAGTTGTCAATGTGACTTTCTACTTCCAGAGAAGAGGAAGTACTACTCCAGCTCGATCTGTTACTATCACCAATACTTCTCGAAATCAAACCCATTTCTCTAATCTTAGTTCCTTACAGGATTTCCAGGAAGGCATTTATAATGTGACCTTTAATTTTAGTAATGTTTCCGCCGGAACTGCATTTAACTCATCCGTTGTAGTGGGTAATAATTCAAATAGTAGTATGTTTCATATTATTTTGGATAACAATGCACCTAATGTGACTTTTCATATGAACGTCACTAATAATAGTAATTTAAGTTCTTCGTTAGTTGGAAGAATTACATTTAACGTTACTGCTAACGATTCAACAAGCAATGTCCAATCAGTTAAAATAGGGGTTCAAAATGGGAATGGTACTGGTTTTAACCTTACAGCTTCATTAAATTTCACCAGTTTTAGTGCGGAATTGGATACGGCACTTGTAACTGATGGTCTTTATACTTTCACGGTATACGCTAATGATACACTCAATAATCTCAATAGCAGTGTTTCGAATTTAACACTGGTATTAGATAGAACAGGTCCTAATGTTACGGCTGCTACTTTGGTCATGGGCAACCTGAGCGGCTATGCTAGTGCCAATTCTGGTTCACTATTTGGATACAATTTTAGTGCGGGCCTTTCAGAAGGAAATCTCACCTTGCAGATTACTACCAATGATAGTCTTACTTATGTAAGCAACGTCATTTTTAATCTTAGCAATCGTTCTGGGCAGTTTGTTTTCAACCCTGCCGGGCAGATTATATTTAACAGCTCAGTCAATGGTACTATAGTAGCGACCAGGGTTCATCTCAATTATACTTCCGGAAACCATACAAATTTCAATGGAAGCTCCGACGTAAGAAGTGGTCCTTTTAATCTTTCGAGACTAGCAGAAGGGTGGTATAATGTCAGTGCTGTTGTGAATGACACCTTAAATAATTTCAATCGTAGCATACATATGGCTTTTATCATCGATCGTACGCAGCCTTCAGTCAGCGTCACCTGCAGCCCGGCTGCGCCTACTGCCGGAGAAACGGTAACCTGTACCTGTTCGGGAAGTGACGATTATCCTGGCTCGGGCCTTTCTGGTGCCGTTGCCTTTACTGGTGGGGGAAATTCCGAATCAACTACAGCTACAGGTTCTGGTGCATTTACCAGCAGCAGCTGTCGTGGGACTGACTTTGCCGGCAATACTCGCACTGCCACGGGTACGTGGACCGTAACTGCTGCCAGTAGTGGAGGAGGTAGCGGTGGTGGCTCTGGCGGCGGATCGAGTGCTGGAGTTACCGGTCAATTTGCCAAAGAGATCTGGACTTCCATCAATGCCGGAGAGACCGCACGAGTCGAAGTTGAGAATGGTGTTATCGGTGTGACTGAAGTAAGCTTTACAGTAGCAGCAACTGCGTATGGGGCCTGGGTGCAAGTGAAAAAGGTTGATGCCTTGCCTAGCTCGGTAAGTTCCTATAGTGATGGTGAAGTGTACAAAACTATTGAGATCACTGATCAAAATGTGCAAAGTAAACTTCAAGGAACAGCGCAAGTTAAGTTTAAAGTTGAAAAAGCCTGGCTCAGTGAAAATGCAATAGAATCAGGACAAGTTGCTTTGTTCAGATATGTTGATGATGCCTGGACCCAATTGCCTACCACCGTCGGACAAGATGATGGAACCTATGTGCATTACACTGCGACCACTCCTGGTTTTAGCTACTTTGTCATTGGGCAAACGGAAGAACCAGAAACAGTATCCGATGTAACAGTTGAAGAAGCTGGTCCTGAAGTTGTGGCTCAGGAAGCAGCGGTGGGAGAAGAAGCGGCAGCTGTAGATGAGGGGGAAGCGACAGAATCTTCGAATGCCGTAGTGTGGATTGTGCCTTTGGTGGTGTTGTTGGTCGTGGTTGGACTGCTCTATTGGTACTGGCAGAGGAAGTAAATTTTTCTTTTATTATCTTTTCCTTATTTTTTTCATAATATTTAATTCCATAATTCTTTTAAATGGGCCAATACCCGTGATTTAACGTGTTACACACTACTTTGAATTTAACATCTATAGAATCCTATAAGGAGTCGGCGTTGGCCTTACTTCAGGCAAAACTCAATACTTTTTTTGCAAACCGATCATTTGATTTAGTATCAATAAAATATCATCTTCCCGAAATTAATGCATATCCACGTTTAGATTTGTTGCAACCACTTCGAACCGCGGACATTTTCGTGCTTGATATTCTGCAGGCCATCGACAGTGCTGAAAAAGCGGTGCTTGATGGCAAATGTTTCTGGGAGCACGCGGCAGCCGGCGAAGGTACACGATTAGGACTTGGAACGAAATATGTTATTGATCTTAGCAGTTATAATAAAGATGAAATCGTCAAGTGGATTATCGATGAAGCACACTTTAACAATACTTTTTCTGCGTCTTGGTCTGAGAAAATTTATTCTCAGTTACACGATCCGAAGCAATTACTTTCTTTATCTTTAGGAACACGCCACATGCTCCAGCTGGTGTATGATCTACGGAAGCTGGCAAAAAAGTATGGGCTGGACTCTTCATTGGTCTTACAAAAGCAAAACATGCTGGTGATAGTAAACAATGAAACCGCAGTAAAAATTATTGAAGACTTTCATCGCTATCATTTTTTCTCATTCAATCCTGAACGGATTTATTTCATGATCCAGGATTCTTTTTCCGGTATTTCCATTCATAATGATCTTTTATTTTATGATGAGCAGAAAGAAAATCGGCGTCTTCACAACCACGGGCAGATGGTTATGCAGAAATTACATGACAATTCTATTTTCCACTTTGTTCATGGACAGAAGACCTTTCTTTCCTTTCAAGAATATTTGGATGTGATGGAAAAGCATGATACTATGGTTTCTTATAATATTGAAGATACGACCTATCTGGGTAACGCCATCGATTACTCTTCTTTAGCGATGGCATTGCAATTAGGCAATCAAGGGTATGAAATGGTTATGGAGATGGTTGGACAAAATCCTTTAAAGCCACAACGAGGAGGTGCTGCTTTTTATGATCCTATCTTGGACAAAAATATTATGCTTGAAAGTACACGCTTAGGAAATTATGACCTATCTACCATACAATATCTCAACAAAAATTGTAATCATTATCCACATCCTGTACGCGCCTTACAAACGGTGAGGAGGCAAGGATTACCTATGCCCATCAGTATTAAAACTGGTCTTGACGGTAAAGAATATATCTACTTCTGTCCTCCACAAGGGGATATTAATTTTTTAGTCAAGACTGCTTTTGTGGTACGCAAAGAATTAAAACCAATTCAAAACTGGAAATCTCCTATTACCGTTATTCCCGCTATCGAGGCCATGTATCAGCAAGATCAGCAGCTTGGGTTTAAAGAATTGGCACAGGAACTGGGAATTCTCCAAGAATAGTGCCGTTAACACTTGGCGGGGCAGGCTCTCTTTTTTCTAGATCTGTTATTACATAAATTATATAAGCACTCTTGGAGAGCCTTTTTTCATGAAAATAAGTATATTTGGGTCTGGTTATGTAGGTTTGGTAACTGGAGCTTCTATGGCTAATTTAGGGCATGATGTGCTGTGCGCCGATATTGATGAGAAGAAAATAAAAAATATGGAGCTTGGAGAAATGCCCTTTTTCGAGCCCGATCTTAAAGAATTAATTCAACGAACCAGAGACAAAAAAAAACTTTCTTTTACGGCCAATCTTGCGCAGGCAGTGGATTTTGGTGAAGTCTTATTTAATTGTGTCGGAACACCTTCCCTGGAAGATGGAAGCGCTGATTTGGGAGCTTTATATGCAGTGGTAGAATTAGTTGCATCACAAACAACTACTCAAATAACGGCATACAAAGTGCTTGTTACCAAAAGTACTGTTCCGCCAGGCACAGCAAAAAAGTGCCAGGAAATAATACAGAAACATAACGCGCCAGTCGAAATGATTTCCAATCCAGAATTTCTAAAACAGGGAAATGCGGTGTATGATTTTAATCATCCTGATAAAATTGTGATAGGTGCACAATCAGAAAAGGCATTTCAAATCATGCGCAAAGTATATCATGGATTGATTAAACCCTTTTCTAGAGATGGACTGGGAGACATCGGAGATGGTCAAGTATGCCAATAATGCTTTTCTAGCGACTAAAATCAGTTATATTAATGAAATAGCCAATATTTGCGAGCGGGTGGGAGCTGATGTTAAACTGGTTGCTAAAGCGATCGGGATGGATTATCGCATCGGTCCAAAATTCCTCAATGCCGGTATCGGGTATGGTGGAAGTTGTTTTCCCAAAGATGTCAAGGCATTGGTGGCTGCTGCTCGCGAGCAGGGATACAACGCTTGCTTATTACAGGAAGTCGATAGGGTTAACCAGAATCAGAAAGAAATAATTATTCCCAAAATTATTGAGAAACTTGCACAGGTAGGTGGTAATACGGTCACGCTTTGGGGTCTTAGTTTTAAACCAAAAACAAGTGATCTTCGGGAAGCTCCCGCTTTAATTTTGATTAAAAGACTGCTAGAACATGGAATTATCATAAAAGCATACGACCCAGTGGCTTTTCGGGAAGCCCAGAATGTCTTTGGGAATACCATCGAATATGCTCGTTCTATCGAAGAATCAGTGATAGCCAGCGATATGATTGTACTGGTGACTGAATGGGATGAATTTAGAAATGTCGATTTCAGAGAATTATCCGAGACTATGAGACATAAAATAATTATAGACGGCCGTAATATCTATGAAGGGGAACTGCTTCGTGAAGAAGGATTTCACTACACGGGTATAGGGCATCGATGAACATTATGGATAAGCCTTTCATTTCAATTGTGGTAATTTTTGATCAATTTAGAGAAGAAAAAATAAAGCGTCTTCTTGAAAGTATGAAGAGCCAGATACGTTGTTATCCCACAGAAATTTTGTTTTTGCATGAATCTAATCAATCGGTGCCGCAACCGGCGCTTCCTCTTCCAGTTCGCTATATTACCATTGCTGAAAAACAAGGAATTCCTTTTAACCGCAATCAAGGCATTCAGCAGGCATTTGGAGATATCATTGTCTTTATTGATGATGACTGCTGGGTGCAGGAAAATTGGCTGAAATCGTTAGTCGATCCATTACTTCAAGATAACTCATTGATGGCCGTAACGAGCGGAACCAAAATACCTCCCTCTAATTTTTTGGGAAATTGTATTTCAGCACTTGGATTTCCAGGAGGAGGATCGCTGGGATTTGATAAAGTGTGGAAAGTCTCAAAGGATGGATTTACGAATCATCTGGCAGTGGGCAATTGCGCCCTGCGCCGCGAAGTGTTTTCGAAGATTGGGGTATTTGATGAGGCGATGAAATTTGGGGCAGAGGATGCAGAGTTTTCAGTACGGCTGGAGCAGGCAAAAATTCCTATAAAATATGTGTCCCAAGGACATGCCTTTCATGAGGCTCGAACGACCTGGAACGATTTCGTGCGCTGGCAGCTGCGCCGTGGGAAAGCTAACTATCATTTTAAGCAAAAAGTAGGCAATATCAATGGGTTTATTTCTTTGCGATTATGGTCTGCCAAAAACATTGTTGTGGAGAACATTTTTAATTGGAGGCTTCCTTTTATCTTATTATTTCAAGGATCTAGTTTGATATTACAACAAATGGGATATATACAGGAGAAAAGAAGGCATGGAAAAAACTGAAAACAGTAAACCGCTCGTGAGTGTCATTATTCCTTCGTACAATTCTAAGAAGTATATTGAAAAATGTCTTGCCTCAGTGCTGGATCAGAAGACTGAGCATACCTTTGAGGTTATTGTCGTGGATAGTTCTTCTGATGCGACTCCAGCGATCATTACTGCACAATTTCCAACCGTAAAATTGATTCATCTCAATGAGCAGACGTATCCTGGGGCGGGAAGAAATATCGGGGTGCAGCATGCGCAAGGTGACATAATTGCTTTTATTGATTCAGATTGTGTAGCGGATGAGAACTGGCTGGAGAAAGCGATTGGCAGCCTTTCCGGGCACTATTCTTTTGTAGGTGGCGGAGTTAAAAATGGAAACCCCCACAGCAGTATAAGTAAAGTTGATTTTTGGCTTACCTTCAATGAATTCACCAGTACTATGCCCCACAGAAATGTTACTTTTATGCCCACATGTAATTTTATATGTACGAAAAAGGCTTTTTTAGAGGTTGGTGGTTTTGATCCTCACCTTCTCGCAGGTGAAGACACCTTATTTTGCCTGAAAGCATCAACAAAGTATGCATTATTATTTAATCCGAGGGCAATGGTATCTCATATGAACAGAACTAGCTTCAAACCATTTTTACGGCATCATCATTCTTTCGGGAAACATTCTGCATTTCTTCGTCAGCATTTTGATCTACCTGGGAATGGTCTTTCAAAATATGCCTTGTTATCTTTTTGTGCTCCGGTGGTTAAATATATGAGAATCACCGGCAGAATGGGGCGGTGGAATCAAGATTCCTTGCTCTCGTATGTGCTTTTAACTCCTCTTGTGATGCTGGGCGTGGCGGCATGGGGGGTAGGGTTTATCGGTGAAAGTTGGAGGAAAAGCTGAATTCTGGTTTCTAAAACTTTATATATCCCTTCCTTTGCTGATGAGCATATGAAAGTTGTGGTTATTGCAGCGGGTATGGGGACACGGTTACTCCATTTAACCAAAGACACTCCTAAATGCATGGTTAAAGTGGGTGGAAAACCGATCATCGAGCATCAATTAAATATCTTTCATTCCTTGGGAATCCATGACATTTCCATCGTTAAAGGATATCTTAAAGAGCAGATTAACTATCCGAATACAAAATCGTATTATAATGATAATTACCAGCATAATAATATTTTAGCCTCTTTGTTTTATGCCGAAGCCGAGCTCAATGAAGACGTCTTGGTGTGTTACTCCGACATTCTTTTTGAGAAAGAAGTGGTGGAAAAACTTTTACATAGTTCCGGAGATATCAATGTTGTGGTGGACCACGATTGGGAAAAAAATTATATCGGACGGGTTCTTCATCCTGAAAGTGAAGCTGAAAAAGTTGTCTTTGCTGAAAATAAAATTTCCCGAATCGGAAAACATCTTCCTGCCAGTGGTGCTAACGGTGAATTTATCGGCATGTTTAAATTATCGCAACGCGGTGCCCGTATCTTTAAATCGGTCTATTATGATGTTCTTCAGAAATACGGTGAACACCCGTTTCAGCATGCCTCATCAGTAGCACGAGCCTATGTGACTGACTTATTCCAAGAACTTGTCGATAGGGGATTTGAAGTAAATCCAGTTTTAATCCAAGGAGGCTGGAGAGAGATAGACACGCTTGAAGATCTCAAAAATGCAGGTGGGCTCATCATGTCTCCTTCCATCGAACCTGAAAAGAGGCGCCAGCTCTTAAAAGAATATATCGCGAAGAAGAAATTTATTCGCACCGTTGAAGTGCACAATGGGATCAGCGCAATTATAGCTAATAATGCTATTCTTCAATCATCTAAAACTTCTTTTGATGCGTTGTGGATAAGCAGTCTTACTGAATCAGCAGCAAAAGGCCAGCCGGACATTGAAATTATGGGTCTCGACTCTCGGCTCCATACCGTCAATCAAGTGCTGGAAGTTACTAACAAACCGATCATTATTGATGCCGACACCGGCGGGGACCCCAATGCGTTTGAATATTTTATCCGCAAAGCTGAAATGCTGGGTGTGTCGGCAGTAATCATAGAAGATAAAACGTACCCTAAAAGAAACAGTCTCGACAGTGATTCGCAACAAATTTTGGAAGATCCAGGCGTGTTTGCCCACAAGATTAGAAGAGGAAAACATGCGCTTCTCACCAGTGAATTTCTGATCATTGCCCGTATTGAAAGTTTGATTGCAGGAAAAACTGTTGATGATGCCATTGGACGGGCCAAAATATATTTGGAAGCGGGAGCAGACGGTATTATGATTCATTCTAAAGATAAAAATCCTCATTCAGTTCTCGAGTTTGCACAGCGATATACACAGCTTACTCAGGAGATAGGCATTTGGAAACCACTCGTGTGCGTGCCCACAACCTATAATACCATCACCGAACAAGAACTTGAACAGGCAGGATTTAGCATCGTCATCCATGCTAACCATCTTCTGCGGGCGGCTATCAAATCCATGCAGCGTGTCTGTGAATCCCTTCTTCAGAATGGTCGTTCCTATGAAGCAGATCAAGAGCACTGCAGCTCCGTATCGGAAATTTTTGATTTAGTGGGATTTTCAGATATTAAAAATAAAGAAAAACATTTTACATTTGAGCCACTCAGACAAGAAGCAAGCCCAAAAGGCCAATAGTGCGCTGGTGACATTACAATGAAAGGACAAAATGGTTTGGAATTAGCAGCTGATTTTGGCGCCGAATTTACAAGGATGATGAGCAGTGCAAAACTGGTGCCCGAACAGGCTGCAAGAATATGGGGCGTACCTGTACATCATCTCCACGATGTAATGGCAGGCAAGGTCGTGCCTTCATCTGAGCTGGAAGCTGCAATACATAAGCATCCACCTTTACATCTAGGCGATCTATATAGTGCAGAAGTCAGGGATAAGTTCCCCATTATTGATGATACACTTGATGGCATACTGGTTTTTCATGCAAACCAGAGTGATGCTACCAGAAGACCTCTTTTTAGGACACAACACCAAGGTGTTAAATTTGTAGTGTATGATTATGCTGATACTGCCGTCTCCAGAATCTCACAATCTGCCATCATTCCAGAAAGAATCTGGCAAAATATAATTGTAGATCAAGATTCTGTAGAAAGAGTACCGAGCTGGTCTTTTAATCAAGGGCATTTTGAACAACAGATGACTTATTTTATAGGGGATGTCACCGTTTATTATAGAGATTTAGGGGGAAAGATTCATCCTGTAGATATGAATACTGGAGACATGGAATATCATGTTCCATTTATTCCGCACCTTTTTACGAAAAGAAACTATGGCGAAGGTTTAATTCTCGCAGTCACATATCGCGGAGAAGTGGGAACGAGGGCTTTTCTTGATTCTATACAAGATATGCCGGAAGACGCTTATATGAGAAAAGTCAGGCAGACTTTAGATGGAATAGAAAAATCTATGCTACGTACTGGAAATACTGGTTTTTTTGTCAACAGATATGATGCTGCACTATCTGAAAATCAAGGCGTGTATAAAATTAAAACTCTCTTGAGTGGAGTTCCTTTCCAGTCAGATACGTTAGGATTGGAATATACCGTGCCAGCCAGTACGGAAAATGAAGAACTCGATATTAAAGTGGGGGCAGAAAGATGGGGGTACGTTCGAGGAGAAAAACCTGTTAAATTACGCTGGTCTGGGCATGAAGAAGTTTTAGATCCAAACAGTTCTTTTTTCATACAGTCTGGAGTGCCTCACTCGTTTCGATCAGTCGACAAAAATCAGGGGCAAGTGCTCATAATGCAGGTCAAGCCTGAGCAGGAAGATCCATGGAATACACTTGCTTTAGCATTGCATTATGCAGGTGAGGAAGGAGTATTAAGGGCACGGAAAGAAACCAAGCAGTGGACAAAGTAAATTATCGCAGGGCACTGTTAGTATATTTATTTTTTCAAGGAGCACTGGTTGCAATTGGTGTTAAGACACGAAGGTGTATCTTGCAACTGCATTCCCCATCTTTTAAGGATATCGAATGCGTGAAGAAGGTCTTTCCCTTGTGGTGTAAGCATATATCGAGTGGAGCGTCGTTGCATAGGTAATATTATTTTATGTACTATTCCCTCTTTTTCAAGTTCATGCAATCGTCTGGACACTACTTTGTTGGTTGCAGAGTGCAGCTTTCTTGTGATTTCATTAAAACTTAATTCTGATGAGTAGAATATTTCCTGTAAAATCAAGATGGTCCACTTTTTGCTCAAAAGTTGCTGAGTTTTTAGCACTACGCAATTCATAGGTATCCTAAAATATACCTTTCTTTTAAATATTGTTAATCTTATATCTTCTTCTATGCCTCCTGATACTCAAAAAGTTTCTCTGCCAGTTGCTTCACCATGTGCGGGAGAGGGGGGGCAGGAGAGAGGAAAAGTAAAAGTGCCTCTTACTCCTCGCTTACATGAATTACTCAATCCTGCGTTGCATCAGAAAACACCTATTTTTAGTTCTCCCCTTCGACCACTTGATCCGGGTGAAAAAGTGTATACTCTTTCGGAAGGCGCAATTCGCGATATTCGCAGCCTGAGAGGATCAGTTGTTGATCTTCATCCTGGCATGGGTGGAGTTGCTCCCGAAACATTAATTGCTATGATCGGGCAGGGCAGAACGTTGACTTCTTTAGATTTTATGATGACCAAGAACTGCAATTTTGAATGTACGTGGTGCTTTGCAGAATCAAAACCGGGCCAGAGAGAATATCTTCCCTATTCAACATTAGAAACACTCACACAAAGTGCCGCAGAGTTGGGAGTCAGTCTGTTTATTCTCACCGGCGGTGAACCTCTGGTCTATAAAGATGCAGCTTTGGGACCTCAACGTGAGCGTGGTGATCATTTTTTTCAAGTTGTAGACATGATACGCAGTACCTATCAATCTAGCACTGTAAAACCAAAGATTCTTACTTTCGATGATGTGGCTCTCATTACACCCAGGATTGCTAGGCGATTTGCAGAGTATGAAAGTGGCCTTTGTACCAAAGGAGATACACTTATCGCAGAATTACAGGATTATAAAGTAAATCAAGTGGGAGCCTTTGATAAAATGCAGCAAGGCTATCAAAATCTTATCAATGCAGGATATGGAAAAGATCCCCGTTTACGCTTGGTAGTCAATTCGGTGCTTGATCACACGACCTTTGATGGCATGGTGGATCTGCATCTGTGGGTGATGAAGAATGGGTTTGATCATTCCATTGTTCCGGTTCATTACTGTGGAAATGCAGGGAACGATGATCAGGAAGGAGGAATACATTCTCCCCATGTCAAAGTGTTATACGATCTTCTTGCTCGCATAGACCGGACAATTTTTGGTATAGATTGGACTCCTTGGGCGGCATTTACGTATAACAAAACCTGTAATCGTAATCGATCAGGGTTACACGTACGCTCAAATGGAGATGTGGTTGCATGTTCTGAATCGCCGGGGCCAAAAGAAACGTCTCGCTATACTTTTGCGAATGTTTTTGCACCTGACTTCTCTCTCCAGAAATTAGCGCGAAGCGAAGAATTAGCACGATATCGCCAAGATTTTAAGCAGGGGCACGGAACCTATGTATGTTCTCCTGATGTGTGTGATCTTTACGCCAACGACTTGTGCATGGGTGGCTGCGCTACCAGATCGGCGTATTCTCGCGTCGATTACAGCACGGGACTTATCGTTCCAAATCTCGATCCGCACAAGTATAGCGAGCATCGTGAAGATCCT
>CAYOKQ010000035.1:11945-16399 GCA_964404595.1 uncultured Methanosarcinales archaeon
TTGTGTCCTGCTTGGACGGTGCTGGCGCAAAAGCAGGGAATTTTAAAGGAAGGATTGCTGGAATCTATCCATAGGAGACTGCTTGAGCATAGCACTGCTATTGATCCCGCTGATTTTCCATTCCAAAATAAGTGATAGAGTGAGTGATAGCTCAGTTTCACAACGTTTATAATAGTCTCAAATCTTGAAAAAAGTCATGTCAGATCTAACCGTTCGGCAAGAAGGAGAAAGAGCGTTAGAAGGTCTTATCGATCCAGAGATTCTAAGTGGTGACCCTGCGAAGTGTACCACTGAATTTTCTAAATTAGTGGTTGATCTGTGCCTGCGTATTGAAGATGATTCCGAGGTCGGAAAAATTACCGAAGCAGATGTTGATAGAATTCTTTATCATCCCCAATCGGAAGTTATCAATAAAGAATTTGTTCACCGCCATTTAATTACAGCAGGACACTTATATCGTGATTTAGTAGTGCAGCTGGATAAACGCCATCACCATTCTCTCGATCTACCTCTTCCCGATGTCGCCAGAACGATGGGGTTTCTTCATGATTTTAATAAAATGTTCAGTGATTTTCAAAGAGGAAAACAGCAAACGAAAGAATTAGATCTGTACTTGCTGGCCCAGATGAACGGATGGCACAGAATTGCTCAAACTATGGCATTTCATAATGATTATTTTGGTATTGCTCGATTATTAGCGGAAGGCTATTCATTTTCGCCACACGACGAGGCATATGCAGGCATGCGTCAAATACTGCAGGGCAGTGGGGAACTCTCGTATCGCGCTATTGTGACGCGTTTTGATGGTTTGTTGAAAGGGACCGACAATCTCCCTCTTCTTGCCCTCACAGTTATTGATAATCTGGAACAAGGGCGGAGGGAATTTTCTGGGGAAGCAATTGACCATGATTTCGAGGAGAGAATGGGTGACATTAGGCGAAGGTACTATGATGAACCTCTGTCTGCCAACAGGAAGCCAACGCCCTTTGGCAAAGCGTTAGTTGAATATGGTGGATTGCAGAGAATGCACCAATACAAAGAAGTCATAAAAACACTTTTTGGCGGAAATAGTGGCGAGATCGAGAGGCTCAAAGAGACGACTACTTTTTTCTGTCGATAGAAAATTGCACTTTCATAAGATTTATAATCTACTAATGGGAACTTTTTTTAAATGCATCCTTCCCAACTCTATGAATTATTTTCTCACCATGATCTTACTTTCTACACCGGAGTTCCAGATTCCCTCTTGAAAGATTTTTGTGCGTATGTGACTGACAACACCCCTACCCAAAGGCACATTATTACTGCTAATGAAGGCAATGCGATTGCACTTGCGGCTGGATATCATCTGGCAACGGGAAAGGTAGGTCTGGTGTATCTGCAAAATTCTGGTTTTGGTAATTGCGTGAATCCTTTAACTTCGTTAACAGATCCTGAGGTTTATTCTATTCCTATGTTGCTCCTCATCGGATGGCGCGGTGAACCGGGAAAGAAAGATGAGCCCCAGCACAAAAAGACAGGAAAAGTGATGTTGGAAACAATAAAGAGCCTTGAAATTCAGTACGGCATTCTTCCTGAAACGATGGTGGAAGCAGAAACATTTGTGGAGGAAGCTATGCGGTATGCATCACTCCATTGTGCACCCTATGCTATAATTGTATGCGAGGGGACTTTTGAGCCATATAAATTACAAAACAACCAAAAAACGGCGTTTCCTCTCAATAGAGAGCAGGCAATTCGTGCCGTAGTGCCTCTTCTCGATTCAGAAGATATCATTATTTCCACCACCGGCAAAACGTCCCGTGAACTGTTCGAATTACGCAAAGAATTACAGCAGGGGCACGATAAAGATTTCCTTACCGTCGGTTCCATGGGACATGCCTCCTCAATTGGGTTAGGTATTGCACTGCAAAAACCAGCACGTAATATTTATTGTTTTGACGGAGATGGAGCGGTCATCATGCATATGGGTTCTTTGGCAACGATAGGAAAACTTGCCCCCAAAAATTTTAAACATATCATCTTCAATAATTTTGCCCATGACTCCGTCGGTGGGCAACCCACGGCCGCTGATGTGGTTGATTTTAGGTTAGTTGCCCAAAGTTGTGGCTACCGAGCTTCGTTTCTTGCTGAAACAGCAGATCAAATTACAGAATGCATGGAGAAAATAAAAACCATTGATGGCCCAGTATTATTGGAAATTCGCTGTAATAAAGGGGCGAGGGAGAATTTGGGAAGGCCCACGAGAACTCCGATTGAGAATAAGCAGGATTTTATGAAATTCGTGCTGGATTAGATTATGCCACAAGACTATTTCGGTATAGGCAGCATTGAACGGTTGCAGGATATTTTAGCTCAAGAAAAACCACATCATATCTTTCTGATCCATGGGAAAGAATCCTATCGGGCCAGTGGCGCAGACCAAAAATTATCTCCTATCTTGGCGGGCTATCACGTTATCCATTTTACTGACTTTTCTGCGAATGCAAAAGTGGAAGACGTTGAGACTGGAATTGCCCAGTTTAGGGAGCACTCTTGCGATTTAGTTGTAGCCATCGGTGGGGGAAGCGCTTTGGATCTAGGGAAAGCTATTGCTCTTTGTGCCAAATTTCCCGGGCAAGTGGGATCGTATCATGCCAAGAAGATTCCTTTTCCACCTAGAACAATTCCATTGATCGCCATCCCTACGACTGCCGGGACGGGAAGCGAGGCTACTCATTTTGCGGTCATGTATCTTAACAAACAAAAATATTCATTGACTCACCCTAGCCTGGTTCCCGATTATGCTATCATTGATCCTTCGCTCACTTTTTCTCTTTCACCCTATGTTACTGCCTGCACGGGCATGGATGTATTGTCACAGGCGATTGAATCATATTGGAGCATCCATTCCACATCAGAATCTAAAGGATATGCTAAACGAGCTATTCCACTGGTACTTGCCCATCTGGAAAATGCGGTTCGTAATCCTACTCCGGAAGCGCGTATCGGCATGGCCAAGGCAGCAAATCTAGCTGGAAAAGCGATCAATATATCGTTTACCACCGCGTGCCATGCCGTTTCCTACCCGATTACCTCGTACTTTAATGTGCCTCATGGCCATGCAGTGGCACTTACTTTGGATCACATGTTTATGTACAATGCCGCAATGACATCGACTGATTGTGGTGATCCCAGGGGCATTGACTACGTGCGAAGAACGATGGATGAATTAGCCAATCTTTTTGGTGTTTCTAGCCCCCTTCACGTACAACATCGCTTACAGAACCTCCTCGATTCCATCGGTTTGAAACGCTCCTTACGGGAGTTAGGGATTTCTGCTGCTGCCGATATTGATCTTATCATTCAACATGGCTTTGATCCCGAGCGGGTTAAAAACAATCCCCGTATACTCACTGAGGAACAATTGCGTGATATTCTAGATAAGATTCGATGATTTAAATTAATATTCCACAACCTTCTTAAAGCGTCTTTTAATGAGTCTGAGGATGGAAAAGCAGGTGCAACAAATCGGTATAATCACCATTGATGGTTCCTCTTGGACAGGAAAGTCGACGGTCGCTAAAGCTTTGGCTACGTTATTGGGCTATCAATATCTTAACACCGGGGAAATGTTTAGGGCAGTTGCATATCTTGTCAAAGAAAAAAATTTGGCTACCGATGCCGAAATAAATGAACTTCTTAAAGGCGTCACCATGGAATTTAAACTGATAGAGGGCACTTCCCGTTTATTTGTCAATGGGAAAGACTTCACATCTCATATCTCTTCCAACGATATTCTCCCTTTTACATCTAAGATAGCAACGCTTCCTGGTGTACGCCAGGCTTTATTAGGCTGGCAGCGGGAAATGGCCAAAAATGGTGGCTATGTGGTGGAAGGGCGGGATATCGGCACGGCAGTGTTCCCAGAGGCTTCCTGGAAGTTTTATCTTGATGCTTCGTTAGATATAAAAATAAAACGATTTTTTAAAATGCTCAGTCCAACAGAGAAAGAGAATTACACTCTCGAGCAGGTACGGGACATCATTCAAAAGATAGATGAGGAGGATCGCTCACGAAAAGTGGCACCATTACAAAGGCCGATCGACGCAATTTATTATGATAATTCCGCGAGTCCTAGTGCGGATCATGATGCAGTGATGTTGTGGCATTATATATTTAGGGGAAAAGAGATCATTGAAAATGCTCAAATCCTGCGCCAGAAGAATTTTTCATTAATCCAAGAGGGGGCTGAGCAATGAAAGACTTATCTGCGCGCGAGTTACGAGAAAAAGGGCGAAAGAAATGTTGGAGCCCATCACAAAAGGCATGGATGGAAATTTCTTTATACCTTACCACACCTCTGGCGAGAACCAGTATTACTCCCAATATGATCACTGTTTCCTGGATCATGGTTGAACTTATTGCAGCGAGCCTTCTGACGGCAGGAAATTACTATCTTAACCTCGCCGCTT
>CAYOKQ010000036.1:0-16034 GCA_964404595.1 uncultured Methanosarcinales archaeon
GATGTCCGCCGCGGACGCAGATATTATATTTATCTAACAATTCACTGGCGTCATGAGGGTGCACATGCTCAAATACAAATGAAAAAACTGCTCCCCGGTTATCGGCGGTTGCCGGACCAAGCAATTGTATTCCAGAAATATTCTTTATTCTTTGCAAGGTGTAATTTACTAATTCTTGTTCATGCTTTTGTATATTTTCCATTCCGATAGATTGCAGATATTCGATTGCCGCAGCAAGCCCTACCGCTCCTGCGATATGGGGTGTTCCTGCTTCAAACTTCCAGGGCAAGTCATTCCAGATAGATTTTTCAAAAGTCACTTCTTTGATCATATCTCCGCCATAAAGAAAAGGATCCATTTTCTCAAGTAATTCTTTTTTTCCGTACAGTACTCCGATACCAGTAGGCCCGCACATCTTGTGCCCGGAGAACGCCAGGAAATCACAATCTAATTCTTTGACATTGATAGGCATATGAGGAACAGATTGGGCCGCATCGACGATCATCATGGCACCGGCCCCATGTGTTAGCTTGGCAATTTCTTTAATAGGGTTAATGGTTCCCAATACATTAGAAATATGTGTAACAGATACAATTTTTGTTTTTGATGTTATAAATTCTCGTGCTTTGTCCATATCTAATCTGAAATCAGCAGTGAGGGGGATGAATTTCACAATTAAATCTTTTTCCTTGGCAAGTTGCTGCCAGGGAACCAGATTGGCATGGTGTTCCATTTCCGTCAAGACTATTTCATCACCTGATTGCAATTTTTTTCCTAAAGAATAGGCAAGTAAGTTCAAGCTTTCGGTAGTGCCTTTGGTAAAAATAATTTCTTCAAATTTGGCACCAATAAATTTTGCTACAGTCTCGTGAGCGTGCTCGTAGGCCATGGTGGCTTTTAATGAGAGTTTGTAGACACCACGATGGACATTGGCATTCTCTTCTTCGTAATACTTTTTGATAGCTGCAATTACCTGTTTTGGTTTTTGGGTAGTGGAAGCCGAGTCGAGATAAGTGACGTTTTTTAAAATGGGGAAATCTGAGTTCAAGTCTTGTATTCCTTTTATATAGATCATTTGAATAATTTCACCGCGTATTGCCCCACAATATGTCCCACAAAAAAACTAGATAATCCTGTGTCTATTTCAAAACTGCGAAAATATTTAATTTTTCCAAACAAAAAAACACTCCCAGTAGTGAAAGCACTATCAAAAAAACTGTTATAAAAATGATTTTTAAATATTTTTTGATCCAATATTTCATCTCCTAGTCCAACGATTAATCCTACTGCCAGTCCTAATGCATTTCTTATCATATATTCAGTTGGGCGTGGTTGGTGACCTATTTTTTTTTCTTCACGTGTTCCATTTACATTCAGTTCACCCACTACTTCCTC
The DNA here is from genome assembly GCA_964404595.1 of uncultured Methanosarcinales archaeon. Classification (GTDB taxonomy): domain Archaea; phylum Nanobdellota; class Nanobdellia; order Woesearchaeales; family GW2011-AR9; genus CAYJXA01. The sequence continues at coordinate 1,396 of CAYOKQ010000036.1, forward strand.
CAAACTTCGTGGCTCATAGTTTCCTTTTAATTTATATTCCATTTTCCGTAAAACATCCTAAAACCCTTCAATTTCCATCTCAATTAATTTGTTCAGTTCCACTGCATACTCCAGCGGCAATTACCTTATAATCTGCGAAATAAATCCTGAGACAACCATCCGCACCGCATCTTCCTCACTAAGGCCCCTGCTCTGCAAATAAAAAATGGTTTCTTCATTGATCTTACCCACACGCGCTTCGTGCGCCGCATCTACATCGTGATTGTCAATTTTCAAATGCGGATAGGTATTGGAAATAGATTTCTCATCCAAAATGAGAGCATCACACACCACACTGGTTTTGGAGCCACGCGCATTAGGCATAATTTTGACGAGTCCTCGATAACTTGATATCCCTCCATTTTTACTAATACTTTTGGAGTGTATCGTGGAGCTGGTATGCGGCGCTGCATGAATTGCTTTGGCACCCACATCTTGATGCTGTCCTTCACCTGCAAAGGCAATACCTAAACTGTCGGACTTGGCGCCTGAGCCGCGCAAGACGGAACAAGGATATAACATCGATACTTTACTTCCCATATTTCCACTGACCCAGACCATGGTAGCATCTTTGTCGACCAACGCTCGCTTGGTATTTAAGTTATAGACGTTCCTGCTCCAATTCTCGATGCTCGAATATCGCATTTTCGCTCCTTCTTTGACAAAGATCTCGACTGCTCCAGCGTGGATGGAATTAGTAGAATATCGAGGCGAAGAACAATTATGGGCAGCCACTCCATTGACACAGTACGTTTCATTATCTTCTACACTAAAATTATATACCATCTCTTCCTCAACTTCTCTGGATTTTATATCTCTTATCGGGAAAAAGGCAAAATCTTCGTTTATTCCTAACCGACTGCCTCTTTTATTTCTTCCTAAATTCATCTTAACTTCTCGACCAACGATTTTTCCAAATTTCCCCATGTGATCTCCAGTTATGCCAAGGGTGTACATCACTTGCCGACCTTCTTTACTTCGATCTCTCTTATTAATAAAAGCAACAATACCAAGCCTTAGCAGAATATCACGGCATTGTACTATCAGCTTTTCAGATACTGAGTTAATTCTAAATAACTCTTTCAGTGCTTTCTGAGGCCTTTGATTATAATAATTTCCATCTCCACAAAAATAGGCTTTAATGAGCTCTTTTTGTTTTTCAGGATCTTCAAGCATCATCCAGTGGGGAATTTCTTTTTTATTTGCTCCTTTTCCAAATGGTTCGAATATTCTACACAATTCCACCGAACAAACCACTACACTCGTTCCATGATTTGTCTTATGAGTAAATTCTAAAGTCTTTTCTATGCCAAACACTTCTTTTACCAGTTCTTTGACTTCTTCAATATATTTTCTTTCATGTGATCCAAAAGAGAAGTTAAGATATGATCCACTGGAAATGCTCCCTTCGGCTAAATAATATCCTGCCAGTTTGAAGAAACTTTTAGTCGAAGGGATTTTTTTCTTTATATTCTTAAATCCTTGTTTTCTTCCCACATATTCTTTGATTTCAACTTCGTGAAAATCGTTGGACTTAATAGTTTTATTTATAGGCATGGCCAGATAATCATTCTTCTTAAAAAATTGAGGAATATTCCATCTGATATCCCATTCTCTATTTCGATCTCTTTTTTTGAATTTATCTACATATAAGAAAGGATGGTCATTAGTAACTTCTATTGTATTTATTCCATCTCCTTTAATTTTAATTTTCTTTAATATGCCGGAATAAGGCCTAGCATATATTTCCTGTACCTTTTTATATGAACCATCATGGGTCAATACTTTATCATTAATTTTAACTTCTTCAATGGGCTTGTAATCTGGATTGGTCACTATTTTATTCCCTTTGGTAAAACACCCTTCGACATAATGCAATTCTGCTCCTTCATCGACGATAATCAAGGTATGCTCAAACTGCCCGCCGCTTTGTTCATTCATCCGAAAATAGGCCTGCAACGGCAATTCTACTTTCACTCCCTTGGGAATATAAATGAACGTTCCGCCTGCCCATACTGCCGCATGCAGCATGATGAATTTATGATCGTTGATCGGAATACAGCTAGTCATGAAATGTTGCTTGACTAAATCGGGATATTTCTGAACGGCAACGTCCATGTTTTCAAATATAACTCCTTTATCTTTTAAAGATTGTAAGACATTGTGGTACACAACTCCCCCGTCATATTGAGCTCCCACACCCGCCAGCGATTTTTTTTCTGCTTCTGGAATTCCTAGGCGGTCAAACGTTTTCCGAATTTCCGCCGGAACATCTTCCCATTTGGTGCTCTCTTTGGCATTAGGATCGACAAAATAAGTCATCTGGTCAAAATTAAGGTTAGTTAGATTTGGCCCCCAGTCTGGCAATGGTTTTTCCAGAAATAATTTCAATCCCTGCAATCGTTTCTGCAGCATCCATTCCGGCTCATTTTTGGTTTTGGAAATCAGTCGTACTACGCCTTCATTTAAGCCAGGTGGAGCAACTAATTTTGCCTTATGTGCATCAGCTTCATCATATAATGTTCGCGACGGTTCAAAAGTTAAAGCTTGTTCGACTGCTTCCATATCAGTGGCACCCTCGTGCGGTCAAATGACATTGCACTAATTGTGGTTCGCAATGATCAGGGATAGTGGAAAGCTGTTTATGAATTTGGCATAGGGCACCGGAGGTTCGAATCAAATATAATAGGTGCTGGGTTTCACGCACGTAACTGAGCTGATCCTGCACTTTTGCAGCCGATTGTTTTATTTTTTGAATTATTTCTGGATTTAACTGGACTTTCTCTCCACGTTTTTTGCTCTTGTATTGGCTGATTGCCGCGGTGTTAATGCCCAGTATGGCGGCAATATCTTTTTGCTTCATGCCAGCCTCATCCATCGCCAGAGCCAGCTGCCGGCGTAGAGCAGGAATAACATAAAAAGTCTCTAGTTCCTGGGGTAATACTATTTTGTTAACCATAGTTAATTTTTAGCTGGGGTTTATATAAATGTTGTGGTTTTAGAAAGTGTAACTTAAGAGGGGTTAAATTTATAAAGATGATTCTGCTTTTACAAACAGAAAATTACAATATAGGAATTTTACTTCATCCCAATCAGAAGAAAAGGATGCATACGCCTTATCAAAGAGCCCTAGTCGAAGTAATTACCGACATTGCTCAGTATGCTCTAGACGAACGAATCGCTCTCTGTTTTCCTCGATCTTGGGGATGGAAACATCTTTCTGAAATTGAAAAAAGAACGTATGATTTCTCCCAGATGCTTCTGCCAGCTCCTATAAAAATATTTATCCGCAAACTTTATTAATTATAACTCATTATAGCTTACAATGCAAGCTGAAACCATAACCATTCAACGAACTGCCATTGCTGATCTAGTTCGAGTTAAAGATGAATTTGATACTATTATTGAATCTTTAGAACTTATGGCCGATCCTTTATTCATGGATTCTTATCAAAAATCAAAAAAACAAATAGAACAGAGAGAGTTTGTGGATTGGAATGGCTTATAAGATCCTTCCGACGAAAGAGTTCTCAATAGACTTTAAGAAATTAGATTATCAGATACAAAAAAGAATTAAAGAAAAAGTGGAAGAAGTGGCCGAAAATCCAGAAAGATATAAACACCTACACTATGATTTAAAGAATAGCTGTCGTTTACGTATAGGTAAGCTGAGAATAATTTATTCGTACAATATAAAATTACAAGAGATGTATATGGAAAAAGTAGTATTCGATCACGATTATTAATCTTTCTTCCATACCTTTTAAAAGTAAAACCTAAATTAAGAGTTCCATGCCCATCCCTGAACAAACCGCCATTTTGAAAGAAAAAAAGCACTTGACAGATGACGTGCTCTTCCTTTCCTTTGAAGTATCTCCTGCTTTTTCTTTTGAAGCCGGCCAATACGTGATCATCAAAGTTATCCAAGATACCGATTTTCGTATGAAATCCTACTCGATCCTAAATCCGCCGTCAGAAAAAGGAGTTCTTCATGTTTGTGCTAAACTTATTCCCGGCGGCTTTGCCTCGGAAGCATTTAAAGTAATGAATATTGGCGAGGAACTCACCTTTCGTGGACCGCTTGGTCATTTGACCTTTGATCAAAGCAGCGAAGAGCATTGGTTTATCGCCAATGGCACGGGAGTTGTGCCTTTCTATAGTATAATTACGGAAAATGTAAGCAAATACCCGCAGCAGAAATTCAATTTAATTTTTGGAGTACGATCGCAGAAAGATTTATTCTTGCACGAAGAATTTTCAGATTTGAGCAAGAAGTCACCTAATTTCACCTACATTCCTACCTTGAGCCGTGATGCTTGGGAAGGATCGATGGGACGAGTACAAGCACATCTACCACAGGATATGCAAAGCAAAACGTTCTATATTTGTGGACTGAAGGAAATGGTGCAAGAAACACAGGCCTTATTACTGGAAAAAGGAGTTGCCAAGCAAAGCATTAGGGTGGAGAGGTATACGTAAAGCAAATTCAAATATAAACTTTTATATAGAACTCTGGTAATCGTAGCACATGGAAAATGTCATCATCTTAGGGACCGGCATTGCTGGTCTTACTGCCGCTATTTACACTGCCCGCGCTAATCTATCGCCTTTACTCATCTCCGGCCCGGAGGATGGAGGACAATTAACTCTTACTACCAAAGTGGAAAACTTTCCCGGTTTTGAACATGGAATTCAAGGGCCAGAACTGATCAATGTCTGTAAAAAACAAGCAGAGCGCTTTGGCGCGAGATTTAAAGTAGATATCGTCACGGAATTTAATCAAATAAAAAATGGGGTTGAAGTAACTTTGGTGAGCAGCGAGAAGGTTCAAACCAAGGCGTTGATTATTGCCACGGGTGCAAGTGCACGATGGTTGGGTATCCCTTCGGAAGAAAAATATAAAGGGAAGGGTGTGACAACTTGTGCGACCTGTGACGGGGCCCTGTATCGAAACAAAGAGGTCATTGTCATCGGCGGCGGCGATTCCGCGATGGAAGAATCATTATTTCTTACCAAATTTGCATCGAAAGTTACTATCATTCACCGCAAAGACTCTTTTCGAGCGAGTAAAATCATGCAAGAGCGGGCTTTGAAGCATGAAAAGATAAAAGTGATTTGGGATTCTATCATTGAAGAGATTACCGGAGATGGCAAGAAGGTGCAAGGTGTAAAGTTAAAGAATCTTAAAACCAATAAAGTAACTGATTTCAAATGTGACGGTATTTTTTTAGCAATCGGCCATGTGCCTAATACTTCCTTTCTCAAAGGAAAGATAGATATGGATGAAAATGGCTATCTGAAAGCAGATCCTTATTCTCACACTAATATCCCTGGGGTCTTTGCAGCCGGCGATGTGCAGGATAAGCGCTTTCGGCAAGCAATTACGGCGGCAGGCTCTGGCTGCATGGCGGCAATGGAAGCGGAGAAATGGCTGGCGGAAGATGAACAATAAAGTTATTATCCTCCAGTAGTATTCTACAAAAGATTTATAAATGGATATGGCTTAAAATAAAGCATGGGAAAAGCAAGCCGGCAAAAGAAAAAAAGAAAGGCCGAGGCACCAGAAATTTCTTCACATTCAAGAGGTAAAGCCGTTATTGTTTCAAGCTTGATTGCTGCTCTTGCAGGCGGGATTGGCTATGCCCATTTTCGAGCCAATTTCCCCCAGAAACCTGCAGTGCAGACAAGGCAAATAAACTTTGGTTTTTTACAACGTGACCAAACTGAAATTGAAAGAAAAGTTCAGGAAGCTGTGCGTTATCCTCTCATAAATGTCCATGAGGGGACTGGCCTTCTTGATCCTTTGGATTATATTTTGTACAATAATCTTGCCACCTCAGCAGAAGTAGATCAATATCTCGCTGCTTTTAGAAAAGAAGCCAATCTTAAAGGGATTGATTGTCTCGAGACAAAAATAGGGTCAGGAGTGAAAAGCGGAATAAGAGTAATTCCCGAAACGAAATACGATGATGATGTAAAGCAATATCTCACTCTGGCAATGAATTTTCTGCGCCGGCACAATGCTTTTCAGGATTTAGAAATTCCCAAAGTAGAATGGATCGACGATTATTCCCAGAAGCGTAATCTTCAGGCCATAACTGGCTTTATAGGATTAATTCGCGTTTTAGAATTAGAATTACCGTTTGAATGTGTGCAACAAGATGGGAAGAGAGAACCAGGAGGAGTGATAATACATAAACCACATCGTAGTTCGCAGGCATACTTCATGCGTTTTGAGATGGAACCAACTATAAAAGTAACCAGAGATGCGAATCCTTATGTTTTTATTAACACGGCAGCAAGCACGGCAGCAGGCGCAGTAGGTGTATTACAAGCCCCTTTTTCTGAGATTTTGCCTTTTATGCTTTTTCCGGGAATTGAGCGATACGTCGAACAAGAAAGCCGCCCCACTCTCCACGATGTTCAAACTGTGATTGAGGCAATTTCAGAGTCTTTGTCATTATATTTAGTTGAGCAACTCTTACAGACAGCTCCAATGCGAGAAGCCTTGCGCTTTGTTTCTGTTGAAAATATCCGACAGCATCGATTTACACTTGCCCAGAAAAGAGAAGTTTATTCTTTAGTTCCGGCTGCCTACGATTTTTTACGGATGCACGGAGTTCAAGAAACAGTGCAAAGTTTCATGAGCAATCCTAGTGAATACCTGGCAGCGATAAAAGATTTGGCGGCAAGATAGTGAGTTCTGTAATCAATGCCTAAGAATATTCTTTGTTTAATTCCAGTTTCTTTGGAAATCCTTGCTCATAGGTAAGTTGCAGAGTGTCATTGATAATAAGGTCGGCGGCGGCCATGGTCTCCTTCTTTTCTTGATTGTATATAAAATCTACTCCTTTTTTATTTTATACCCAAACAACCAAAGATCATCTGTTCCGGGTAAAGGATTATCAAACCAAATACGGGCGCTGGTAGTGTCACACAGATGGCAGAATGCAGCTAAAGGGCCCTGTACCCGTTTCTCTCCACTATAATCTCTTTTCTCACCTTCCACATACTCAATCCCATTCCAATGCTCTTTGCTCAATTGGAAAAAATACTCGTTTATCTTACGTTCAACAAAAGGCCTCACTTGTGTTACTTTATCTTGTAGATCTGGGTTGATTCTCCATCCATCTTCATTTTTAACATACCTCCATGGTTTTTCAAGATCATGCAAGAAGAGTACGAGCAAACTGTCAGAAAGAGTAAATGGTAAAGGTCGGCATCGAGACAAACTATCGTAAAGGATAACTGCAATATTCATAGTCTCCAACAGATGGTTTTTATAGCCTCCTTCCCAAGCTTGGTGGTTATTTCTTGAACCAGGAGCGCTATATATCAATTTTTTATTATCATCTAACAGGTTATAGCAACACTTTCTGTTGGGCGGATCAACCATATCGATTAGATCTTCCAAAAAGTAATATTTCTGTCCCATGCCCCTTTCAAAAGAGAAGAAACTTTTATATAGATACAACAACTTTTAAAAGTTCTATGAAATTAAGCCAGATTCTGGATACTTTGCCGTTCGTTCGGTATGAAAAAGAAGCGCTGGTATATCTGGCCACTGTAGATGCAGCAACTGCCGGAGAAATCTACAGGAACAGTTCCATCCCCCAAGGAAGAATTTATGGGATCCTTCAGGAATTACGGCGCAAAGGGTTGATTACAGTAGTTCCTACCTCCCCACAAAAATATCAGATTAAAGATGTCAAACAAGCTTTACAAAACTTTCTTTGTCAGGAAGAAGCGAAACTGATCGAAAAATCAAAGCAGATCGAGTCCATGCAGGTAGAACCAAAACTGTTTACACAGATGAAATCGCCTTCCGTAGCTTTTCTAAGTGGACTAGACGAGCATCTGCATGCAGTCATCACCATGCGTGGTACTGCCAAAAAAGAATTATTGCAGATCGCTCCTTTATTTATTGGAACTTTTGCAAGTAACCGAAGCTTGCATGAAGCACTCTCGCGCAGTATCAAGATTAAAATAATTATTAAAGATGTAAATATTAAAAATAAGAAAAGAGTTAACGAAGCCACAAAAGCAGGAGCTGAAATAAAAATATTAAATTCTCCCAATCTATTAAGTCTGCTCATTAAAGATTCCCAAGAGTTATTATTAGGTGTACAAAATTATCATCAACAAGAAGAGCGAATAAATTTATACAGCCAGAACAAAGCTTTAATCAGCGCTTTAGAAGATACTTTCTGGAAATTATGGAAGCTTGCAAAACCAGTGAAACCTTCTTAAAGAACCAGCAATCTTGACAATTCATGACCATCCCTCCCTGCCCTTACTTTGGTACATGCGGCGGCTGCACTACCCAGCATATCGATTATTCTCTTCAAGTGGAGCAGAAACGAAAAGCTTTATCCCAAGCTCTCAATTACAATGAGATTAAAGTATTCTCTGGCAACGAGTACGCCTATCGCAACCGTATGGATTTCGTCTTCCACCCCGCAGGATTAGGATTGCGGGAAGGTGGGAAATGGTATTCTATCGTTGATATCCAAAAATGTATTATTTCTGATGCGAACATAAACTGCTTATTACAAGAGGTACAAAGCCATTTCACTAATTCCGATGCTTTTGACGTGCGCAAACACACTGGCACCTTTCGCTACGCAGTTATTCGTGCCACTTCTATCAATGACTCCTCTATTTCGTTCGTGCTCAATGAAGATTCTTCACGGTTAGGAGAAGCAGTTGAAAAAATCAAACAATTTGGTGCAACAACCACGGCAAAAAATATTATGATAACAATGGTTCCTGCCAATACCGATGTAAGCACGTCGGAAAATAGCAGCGTCATCAAAGGCAGCGAATATCTTCAGGAAGAACTGATGGGAAAAAGATTTTATTTCCCCATTCAGGGATTTTTCCAGAATAATTCTCAGATGGCAGAGAAAATGCAGCAGTATGTTCATTCTCTCTTGCAGCACTATTCGACTTCTTCTTCACATCTGCTGGATTTGTATGGGGGCGTGGGCACGTTTGGGGTTATCAACGCCGCCTTATTTCGGGAAGTCACCATCCTTGATTTGGGAGTATCTATTCCTGCAGCAACAAAAAATCTAATACTCAATAGCGTTCAACATGGCACTGCTCTCAATCTGGATGCCGCTCAACTCAAAAAAATATCTTTACCAAAACCGCTTTTTGTCATCGCCGATCCTCCGCGGACGGGGATGCATCCCAAGACTATCGACCAGCTTAACCTACTGCAGCCGGAAGTAATTATCTACATTTCGTGTAATGTAGCGCAGCTGGCCAAGGAATTGCCCAGATTAAAGAAATATAATATTCAGAATGCAGCCTTGTTTGATTTATTTCCCCAGACCAATCATAGTGAAGCGGTGGTAGAGTTGGTTAAAATATCTTCACCAGCAGCGGAAAAAATAAATTGAGCAATAAAATCAGCAGAAACAGCAAACTAATTTGCCGATAGCGCCGTTCACCAACCTCGGGTCCCTTCAATTTATGCAAAAAGACTTGTGCCATTCTTCCCCCATCCACAATAGGCAACGGGAGCAAATTAAATAATCCAATTCCTAAACTGAGCAAAAATAGCCAGCGCAGCAAGCCAGCAATCCAATCAACAATAAAATAGGCACCTTTCCATATACTGGTGGTATACTTTTCCTTTACATCAAATTCATTCTTAATGTCTTGAATACCCAAAAAGGCTTTGCGTTGATTATCAGGATTGGCTGCTAAGGTAACTTCGTACTCTCGCTGCGCAGTTTTAACAATAATTGTTTCACCCGGCTGATGATAGGCCAGCTCATCACTAAATTCTTGAAACGTCACTGTATTTTTGTCGTTTATACCGGTAACAATGGTGCCGGCAGTAATTCCAGCTTGCGCAAAGGGATAACTTTCATTGACATAGGAAGCAAAGGTAAATCCGGTTGGCTCCACCATGCTTTGCTGCAACGGTGCAAATATAAAACTCAAGCAGGCAATGGCAAGTACTGCCAACAATATATTCGAAAATGACCCGGCTGCCAAAATAGAATATTGGGTAATATCTTTTTCTTTACGCATTTTCTCTTCGTTGGGTTCCACAAATGCACCCAAGATTGGGCCAAAGAAGACGATGCCGGTATTCTTGACTTCCACATTATGCGCTCTGGCCACAATACCGTGCGAAAATTCATGTACTAAAGCGATGATAAAAATAGCAATAATCCAATACCAGAAAGGCAAAACTCCCAGTCCCGGAACATTAATGCCCGGCAGCACTAAAGAGACACCCGAAACGGCAGCCGGCTTGGTGACCAGGTCCACCAAATTCTTGATGAGGACATAAGAAATGATCAATAATCCTACATATCCGGCGCCAACTCCGATATATCCCAGCAAAATAACCCACTCGCGGAACTTCTTAGAATACTTGTCCATCCAGGCAAGCCCCCACTTCATGCGATAGAGGATAATGAATTTGGCCTGGGTGGCTATTTTTTTTCGATTGAAAATCAAGAAAATAATAATTAAGAGATAAAAGATAATGATGTATTTGAATTGACTGAGAAAAGAAAAGATATCTGCCATCAGGTATTGCTTTTTCTGGTAGGTATTTATATGTTTCTGTTTTGAGGACTTAGTTCAACTTCTGTATTAAGCGAAGACTGGCAAAGAAAGGAGTACCTAAATAGATAAAACTTGCTGGGAACTCTCTTTTAATGATAACCACCTTATTTTTGGGTCTACTTTCCAAAATTTATCTTTCCCGCTTTTTCGTCTTAAATAAACACAGCCAGCATTTTCTAAATCTTTTATATAAGTTGAAATATTAGAGCGGGGGATTTTTAGTTTGTCGGATAGAGCTTTGTTTGTTATCTCCTCATGCCTAACCATTTCATCTAAAACCTCTCTAATTTTTGGCGTCAATGAATTTAAATATCTTTTTTCTAAAATTTCCTTTAATGTTTTGGCAAGCCTATTTCTATCCATTATTATGGGCCTTTCTGATGTTGCATAAAAAGTAGCCGTAGACAAGCTATTTAAAATATCCCTAATATTTCCATTAAATAAATCGTAAAGGATATTTAAAGTATCTTCATTATAAGGATAAATGAGGTTGTAATCTTCTGATATACGCAAATGTTCAAATCTTTTCCTTATGATTTCTTTTACTTCATTAATTTTTAGAACTTCTATATGAAATGGGGTGTCTGTTAATATTGAAGAAAAACGGGGAATACTTTGCATAATTGAATAGGCTGTAAGATTTCCTATAAAAACAAAATGTACTCCTTTAGTCTGAAAAAAATCTCTTAAATTATCAAATAATTTTCTTAATTTTTTTTCAGTTATAAGTTCTAAATTGTTATAGTGGATAATTACTTCTTTTTCTGTATGTTTATTTATTTCTTCAATTATTTCACTAAAGAATTGGTGTAGACTAAATGAAGGTAATTTTTCTGTTGTTCTTTCTGAACCATAACTTCCACCAAGACCTGCAATAGATATTCCCGCAGTTATATTGTTTTTTCCTATTTCAAATAAACTTTCGATTCTTCTATATAATTCTAGGTTCATTGGTTTATCTACTAGCAGCTTTAAAGTAGCATAAATAGAGGAAAGAGTATTGAGGATAAAATCTTCTGCTTCCCACGAGTCCTGGGTCGTTATTTCCTTAAATGGTGTAAAAAAACCTTTTTCATGTGCGGAATTTCTAACTACATTTACAAAAGAGGTTTTTCCTACACCTATATCTCCATAAATAAATGTTCTTGAACCGCCTCTTGAACCTATTATTTTACTTAATCTTTTTATGTGTTCTCCCCTCCCTACAAACGATTCTATGGGTATCGAACCTCCGATAACTAAGATAGGAGAAGTAGAAAATGGATTTTCCTTAACCCCATAAAGTTCCCATATATCTTTTAGAGAATCATTTTCTTGCATAATGCATAAAAAGAAAACTTGTTTATAAAACTTTCTATAATTATGGTGTTTTGTATAATTAACCCCTTTGGTCAGTTATACTATTCTCTATAACTAATTGATTATAACTATGCGGTTTTTAGATAAATTTATTTCCTTCTCTTAGGCCTCAATTTCCTGGAACTGCACGAGCGGCATTTTACCGCGCCCTGGGATACCTTCAGGCTCGGTGCACGAACTTTACTTTTACAAATTCGGCACACAAATACATTTTTAAGCTTCCTGGCCATCGCTTCTTCAAATTTAACCATGATTTTTCACCCGATTGATTTTTGTTATAATTATTACTGCTTATTTGACCTGTTTCATGACTTTTGTTCCCATAACCAGCCAATACAAGACTTCTTTTCCTTCCGTCACTTCCCCGGCTAAATCTTCGGGAATGTCCATTTCAAAGGTCTCATAGGTTTCGGTGTCCATAACATTGGCTTTATTTCCAGTTATGGATAATATTTGAGCACTTTTTTTCTCGATGATGGGTGCATCCATCTTATCGTGCCCGGGCATGACAATATTGCGTTTTTTCCCGTCCAGCAAGCCCACCGCAGTTAGGTTCACTTTGGCGTGTCCGTGTTTTCCTGGCTTGGAAATGGACACATCGGTGATCTTACAGGCAGCATCATCAATAATGACGGTATCTCCTTTTTTTAAACTTCCCACGTTGACAGTTTTTTTATCGTACATAACAAGCACCTCACGACTTCATTGCTAATTGGATATCTTTGGCGGTGATGGTTCTTCTGCCGGCATGCTCGGCATATTTTTTGGCAGCAAGAGCAATGTTCTTGCCTTGATCCTGCAAGACATCTGCCAGCGTTTCTTTGGCATCATCGCTTACCCGCAATCCTGTTTCTCGGATAATTTTGTCCATCGCATTTAAGGACAAGATCCTCTTTATCATATAAGAGCAAAATAGGGGTTTATTTTTAAAGGTTACCACCATTTCCACCATGAGCCGCGCAGTTTCTTTGCGCGAATAATCTGCCCAATCTCTTTTTCGATCTGTTCATGGCACGGATACGAATGCTCAGCTTCCCTAAACTCTCTGGTGTGGAAAGAACTTCGGCCGTTTTTATGCTGAAATTTGTGATGTTTATGCAGCATTTCATGATACATGATATAATCGAGAATTTCCGCCCTCGCATCAGTAAATAATGTAGAAACCGTAATAGTATCATTATGAAAATCGTAACTTGCCAGTTTACGAAAAGAATCCGTACCCCATTGGAGGTTGGGCTGTTCTACACTATTATGAAAGAATTGCTTATTGATGCGAGCAAATGATGATTCCAAGGCTTGGTCATTCTTGGTTTTGGGCATTAAAGTAGGAATATTTCGGATGAAATTGTGGTATAAATCTATGTTGGGGGTGTTGCCCTTTTTCTTAAGCACCCGCAAGAGCAGATGCTGTATAAGCCCTATTTTTATTTCGTCATCGATATCTTTCCATTGCAGATTCAGATGCAAGGAGAGGGTAGTTTTAGTAAGGCGGATATTGGCGTTGAAATCGGATAATCGGCGGTTATATTCCATAGATGTTTGGTAGGGAAAGTCGGTATCAGGAAAAAGACGCTGATAGGAGATTTGGATGAGGTTCATAAAAGTGCAAAAAGGAAAGAGATTAATAATTTTATCGCTGCAAGGATTAAAGTGATCACTATAAAATGATTAAAAATCAAAACATTTATAAATAAATAGTCCTTTTAGCATTAATGTACTTGTGAGGACAAAAATGGGAAACTTATATTTATTGGTTACACGACATGAAGAAAAAATGAAGCCGGTGGAAAAAGTAGTTCCGGGCTCAGCAGAAGATCAGCGGCTACCTCTTTCGATGAGGGGAAAACAGAATGCGTATAGAACGGGACAAGATCCACAGGTAGTACCTCCAAGCTGTGATCTGGTGATTGCTGCACGTTCTACCTTAATGCGAACAACGGAAACGCTTCAGCACATGCTTTCTGGCGCTGGCTATGATGTCGATTCTTCTGTCGTTCAATGGCAACCAGAGCGTGCAGAAACGGGGCTTGCATGCGGCTTTGACTTTAGTCATCCCGAACTTCCCAAATATGATCCTGCGCCTGCGCCCGCCGATGCGTATGTGAAGACTTTGCTTACTGATTATTTTGTGCCTTGCGATGGTGATAAAACCAGACCGGTTATGGCAGCAATGGGCGCGGCTTTGCTTGATTCTATGATTAGCGGGATCGAACAAGCTCTGCCTTGTTTGCGAAATGGCGGCAGTGCACTCTTTGCACAAGCAACGCATGCACCGTTTATTGATGCACTCGATGCGGTGCTGTTTGATACGGTGAATACAGACATCGCCACTGGTTGCAACACGCTTGAGAATTGGCCGGGGCATTATGCTATGGGGGAGTATGTGGTTGGTGGTAACTGCGGTCCTATCGAAAATTTTTCTTTTTTAGTTCAAGGAAAAAGCATAGAGGGTAGGTGGAGAACCAGCACGTTCTCTCTTGATGATCTCAAGCGGCGCAGAGATGTCACTGGCGCTATGGCGATTGGCAAATTAAAAATGACTTGAATTTTTTAGTAACATTCCGAAAAGACTATACCTGGTTTTTCTAACTTCTTTTCCACGATGGCGAGCAGGGCTGAATTTTCTTAACTATCCCGGCAGTTGCATC
>CAYOKQ010000037.1:0-15872 GCA_964404595.1 uncultured Methanosarcinales archaeon
TCTCATCACCACCCCAGAATCTTTAGCCATCATCCTCAATTCTCCAAAATTTGGTGAGAAATTGAAAGATGTGCAATGGTTGATCGTCGATGAAATTCATGCTCTGGCAGAAAATAAACGGGGAGTCCATCTGAGCCTCACTATGGAACGTCTGCAACGGATGAGTCCTGGCATGACCCGGGTGGGATTGAGTGCGACGATCGCTCCGCTGGAAGAGATAGCCCGCTATTTAGTCGGCTATGCCGGCGATGAAGAACGTAACTGTGGCATCATTGATGTCCAATTTCTCAAACAGATGGATCTGCAGGTGCTCAGCCCTGTGCGAAGTTTGGTGGACACGGATTATATGCTCAAACATGAAAAGATGTATGAGCTGATTCATGAGCTTATCGAGCAGCATAAAACGACTATTATCTTCACCAATACACGAAGCGGGACGGAGCGGGTCGTTCATTACCTGAAAGAAAAATTTCCCCAGCATTACCGTGAGAAAGTAGCGGCGCATCATGGGAGTTTAAGCAAAGCTGCCAGGTTCAAGACGGAACAGGATCTGCGGGATGGAAATTTAAAAGTCGTGGTTTCATCCACTTCCTTGGAGTTGGGCATTGATGTGGGATTTATTGACTTGGTTCTGTGCCTCGGAAGTCCTAAATCCGTAGCCAGATTTTTGCAGCGAGCAGGACGAGCAGGGCATCAATTACATTCCACTGTCAAAGCGCGAATTATTGTCATGGATCGGGACGATTTAGTAGAATGTGCACTTATTCTCAAAGCGGCCAAAGAGAAAAAGATCGATCGGATCCATCTTCCACAAAACGCGCTCGATGTGCTGGCACAACATGTTTATGGCATTGCCATCCATGAGGTTATCAATATTTATGAATTGTTCCGTCTGGTAAAAAATAGTTATTGCTACCACACGTTAAGTTGGGATGATTTTTATGAAGTTATCAAATATTTATCTGGTGAATATGTAGGCTTGGAAGAGCGCCATGTCTATGCCCGCATTTGGTATGACAAAGAAACTGGCCAGATCGGCAAGAAAGGAAAGATGGCCCGCATTATTTACATGACCAATATTGGTACGATCCCGGAAGAAACATATGTCACGGTGAAAGTCGGTGAACAATCGGTGGGAATGATTGATGAAGGATTCCTGGAGCGGCTTCGTCCCGGCGATGTATTTGTGCTTGGTGGCAATGTGTACATGTTCAAATTCTCCCGGGGGATGACCGCGCAAGTAAGCGCCTCTGTCAATAGGCCGCCCACCGTACCTAGCTGGTTTTCGGAAATGCTGCCTTTATCTTTTGATCTGGCCATGGAAATTAACCGCTTTCGAAGATTAATGGATGAAAAGTTTAGCGCTGGCAAAGACCAGCTAGAAATTATCCAATTTATCAATGAATTTTTGTATGTTAATGAAAATACTGCCGAAAGCATCTATCATTATTTTTACGAGCAGTACCATTTTAGTAAGATTCCGTCGGATAAACGTATTACTATCGAAACGTTTGTCGATCGGGGCAGAACTTATGTGCTCTTCAATACCCTCTTTGGCAGGCGGGTAAATGATTGCCTGTCGCGTGCACTTGCATATGTTATCGGAAAATCACAGCATCGGGATGTCGAGATAGGTGTCACCGACAACGGGTTTTATTTGGCCGCAGGCCAATCTTTTAATTCCCAGCGCGCTTTTGAATTGCTCAAACAAGATGATTTTCGCAGGGTGGTAGAAGAAGCCATTGAGCGAAGCGAAATCTTATCCCGAAGATTTAGGCATTGCGCTGCCCGTTCCCTGATGATCCTGCGCCAGTACATGGGGCAGAAAAAACACGTGGGCAGGATGCAGGTAGGAAGTAAGATCCTTTTTAATGCGGTGAAACGAATTAGTGAAAATTTCCCCATTCTGAAAGAAGCTCGCCGGGAAGTGCTGGAAGATTTAATGGATTATAACAATGCCCAGTTCATTATCAATAAAGTTATTGACGGCACTCTGAAGATGGAAGAGATGCCCCAGCATTTTCCCAGCCCATTTTCGTTTGGACTCATTCTGGCCGGGTATAGTGACGTGATTAAAGTAGAAGACAAGCAGGAATTTTTAAAACGCATGCATCAGCAGGTGCTGGCCAGAATTTCGTTACAAGAAGGCAAACAACTATTGAAAGAGAAGCAGGAAGAGTTCTCGTATTGGAAATTATGGGAGGAAGCACAGCAGAAACAGGAGAATGAGAAGGAAAGTTATAAAGAGAAATTAAAGATGCAGGTATGGGGATTGAAGCTCATGCCGATATATGCCAAGGAAGAATTGATCAAGCTGATCGAATTTGGGTCGATGCGCAAGGAAGTGTGGGATGAATTAAAGAATTCCCGTAAAGACATTGAGGAAAATTGGCCTGCGGAATTGAAAGAGTATGTGCTGGGAAAGATGGAAGAAGTGGTGTGAATTTCTGAGCTAATTGTATAGATATCTTTGATCTCTAGCCGGCAGTTCCAGAATCTTTAAAAGCAGTGCAAATAGGAAGAAAATATGATCATTCCTTCCAGAACAATATTTCACTACCAGAGATATTCTCCATTAGAGTTGTTGATGCAAGAGCCACACTGGAAATTGTGGGTTACGCCGGCTGCTTTATCTATAGTGCAGGGAATGTATTTTCCCCATCATCATCAGGAAAAACACCTGTATCATTTTGAGAGCGGAAGAGATGCGGTCCATTGGCTGAAAAGAGAACAGGTTGAAGTGAGTGAAAAAGTTTTAGAACATCCTGAAGTCTATGCTTTTGCTGATGCTTTAGTATCGCTGGTGGAAGCAGCCGATAAAATACAAGCACGCAAAGCGGCTATCCGTTCCATCACCCATACCACTACTCCTTTTGGGCCTCAAAACCATTCTGAATATATCACTTACATTACACTTCATGCCGTATTGTACAAATAAAAAAACATGAGTTTAGACGAAACATTACGAGATTTAAAGCAAATCTTTTTAAAGCAGCTGCCGTTTTTCTCTGATACAGCGGGGTAGGGAAGCTCGGAGTACCCGATGGGCTCATATGACTCCAAAAAGTCCCAGACACCCATTTTCCATATTCATGGAAGGGTAGAGATCGGTGGTTCAAATTCCTGTAAAGGATGAAAGTCCACCCCCCGCTAGTTTTTTTAGGTGGTTTCTAAACAATCATAATGGAACAATTCCGAAGAATGACCATGCTTGCTTTATTAGCTGCATGTGGGTATACTGGTATACGAAGAGAGATTGTGAGAGATGGCCCCGTAGTTGTAAATCTTAATCGAGGCATTATATTCCAAGACCAATACGCTTATGAAAATATTGCACAATCAGCGCTTGAAAAAAGACTGGTAGAAATTGCGGGGACCGCCACTGTCGAGGAATCATGGATTTATGATCCTGCAACTGGTCGATTGAGGGAAATTGGTTTTTTTGAAGACAAACATTATGTACATAATTTTTTGGATCCGGTGTTACAGTCAAATCGCCGTCAAGTCCATTACCATCTTCATCAAATAAATGGCTTTAGCTATTCTTCTGGAAATAGAACAAAATCACAAGTAGTTGAGAAGCTAAATGGTGACAACAGTATGATGGCGCTGCCAAGCGAGCTAGACATTGAGGCAGCTATTTATGTGAAAAATGTTCTACATGTGGATCTGACCTGGAAAATAGTTGATTATGAGGGAATCTTAACGTACTCTCTCCCAACCATCATCTCTAAAAATTTACCTGCATTGGTTGCTAGTTTGCAACAGGAATATTTTCAATTTCGTATTGGATTTAAGGAATACGTGGACAGAATGGAAGAATTAGGGATTACAATAGACTATCAACAGTTGCGTGATATATCTTTCTCAGAAGAAAATATTACTATCAATAAAAATTAAAAATAGCTACTAATTATATTTTCTGAACCTTGTGAACGACAATAAGCGTCCCCTGCTATCTTTTTCTATGCTGTGAATATTCCCTAATCCCATGGTACAAGGCAATCAAGGCAATTCCATCAACGCTGGAAAAAAAGTAAGCTGGTAAAATTTCATTTTTCATCCAGCAGTACACCGTAAGTGCTGTGAACGCTACAGAAGTAATAGCACCACTTGTAATCTGCAGCCAAGGCGGAATATTTGTAGAGTCGCGATGAAGATAGCGTGTTGTTTGCATTAAACGCTCTAATTCAGAATGCTCGCGAGGAAGGCGTCTATCTGCCGATGTCGGATCGCGCCAATTAGTCATAAAGCATCATATTGGAGAATAAGTTATAAATCTTTCTGAGAGAATTTACTTAAAGAGGGTGAATTTAAGAACCACTCAAATCATCAAGTATTTAAAATGAGGCTATATATCTTTCAGAAGTTTGATCCAGAAGTTTTAAAAGTAGTTTTATCACAGAAAAAATATGCGCATAGCTTTATTACAGCACAGGACGCCACGAACATCTACAGAAGAAACCATACGAACATTAGCTCAAATTATAGAAAAACATTGCCCAAACTTATTAATAGGGCCGGAGTATCTTTTTGTTGCTCCAGCACGAGAAGGCTGGGATTGGAATAAGAAAGAATCAACATACGCGCTTCACATCTTTGATAAAAGTGAAAAAAGATTACTTGAGACAGAATTACAAAAATTAACCCAAGAGAGTGATACTTTGCTTATTCCTGGAACAATAGTATGGGCTAAAGATGGAAAGTATCAGAATTCCAGCCCCATTTTCTATCAAGGTAGGAAAATAAAAGAAATTTCAAAAGAATTTACCAATAGTTCTGATCAAAATAATTCTCCACCTGGTATACTTCATGAAAATTATAATACCAGTTTGTTGACAAGCCCTATGACCCACTTGTCTTACTTTGGTCGACATATGTTTCCATTCAAAGAAAAGAATTATCTAGTAGAAATTTGTGATGATCACCCTTCACAAGCACGAAGGAGGGACATAAACGATGCTCCACCTCTATTAGCAGATATACAGATTATTCTTTCAAATTCAATCCAGGAGCATTTCAAAACACCCAGGTCAGCGTTGTTTGCACGAGAAGGAGGAATTGTAATTGAATGCAACGGATATTATCCTACTGGTTTCATCGCAAGAATATCAGGAAATAAAATTGAAACCATATATCGGTCTGGACAGCCTGCTGTTAATCAAGTGCATCTTATAAATACAACGTTATGACTTTTTTGCCCCACTTTGCAGCGTAAGACATTTAAGTATATTTACCTTAATAATAGTAATAATGAGGATATAGTCCCACATGATAGAATATTGTACAACGGGAGCTGGACGGCCATTTATTTCCGCGCGTGATTTTTTAGCCAGAGGATCAGAATATCTGCCTGATGCCCAAGCCGGCCGTGAACTATATAGCATGGGAAAAAGCCAAGCCATGAGCATGCCTGCTATTGCCAGTGCGTCGCTTCACTACGAGTCCAGAGCACATATGCTTTCTATTTCAGAAAAGCCAAGCTACGGAACCAAAAAGGATATTGGTTACGATACTATGGCCAAGCCTTTAGCTTCTCTCACTGGATATCTGTCATCCCAGACAGAAATAGATAAACTACGAGGATATTTACAGTAGAAATGGTCTATGATTCTATAGCACACGAAGTAAGCGCTCTTCGCCAGTACTACTTCAACAGCATGGTGCGAAATTATGCTGGCATACCACAAAAGACCGGCTATTTAGATCGGGCACATTTATTGCCCAATGGAAATCAGGATAGGAAACCCATAGAAAGTTATTCTTCATCATTATTATCAAGAATCTCATCAATTTCTGGATACAATTCTACTGTGCAAACAAGTTCAACTCAGTCAACATTATATAATCCAAAATCAATTGATGCAGTAGTGGGGTATAAGATGTAAACTGCCCCCTCTGGAGGGGGGTGAATTTATTTTAGCTTTTGCTCTTCTTTGAATTGGTTTACCCATTCCTTATCTCTTTTTATCTGTTCCATTCTTTTGTCAAGTATTCTGATTGCCCATTCCATCTGCTCAGTTTTATTTTCGGAACTCTTCAACGTTTCTCGTATTTGCATTTGAGCATCGTACCATTTCAGTGAGCAGTCCACATAATACTTGAGTAATGCAGTTTGGGCAGTTTTATCTCCATCTAGGCGATGATAGGCACCACTTTCTGGCCCTATACTTTCTAAGCGACTGTCCCCCCACTCAAACCCGGGTGCTGTAACATATTCTGCTATTCTCTCGGGTGTTCCAGCAACAATATGTTCATATAAAGGATCAATATGTTTGGTAACTATGTCCGCAGTATCAATAATAGCAACACTATACCTAAAAAGCTTGGTTTCTAATTCTTCATAGCGAGGATCTACATCTTCAAGCGGTGCCTCCTCTTTTTTACATTGCCAATAGAGTTCTTCTGCTTTTTTAGGGTTCCCTCTTTTGTATTCACTCACTGCTTGAGTAAGCAAGCTATCAGCATCTCTATGTTGAACCACGATTGCTTGTTGGGCTTTGGGTGGGAGTTCGTCAAAGGATGGATTTCTATTTAAGCCTATAAAGTACGAAGCAGTCACTAAGCCTGCCACTAACACCATTTTATTTTTAAGATAGTTTGTCATTTTTGTGTACCCCATTTATTTTTTTTGTTATCAATCATATCCTAATCCCTGAAGGCACTTCCTTTCCTTCAAACCCCATATCCCTCTGCCAGGTAAAATATAACTTAGGAAGATTCGTAAAATAGTCCGGCCTGAAGTAAGGATTGTATTTGTAAAAATCAAATTCCGCAAATTTGAAAGAGCCATTAATCACTTCATCAATAAGGGGAGCTGATTGCTGCACTAGTTCTTGTGAGGTCTGCCAATACGTCGTATCCGCATGAATTCTGCCATACCTGTAAATGCCTTCTTCATCAAGGGTCGAGCCAACATTAAGGAAAATTCCTTTGACCAGTGGTCCAATCATCGATTTGACATATTGTCTTACTTTATTTTTTGCCCTGCTGAATGATTGCCAAAATGGAACCACATAAACATCACTGATAGAACCAATATTACCCAAAGTCAAAGGAATTTTATGGGAAGTCGCTTTTTCAATTAAAGGAGTGGCGAGATTAACAAAGGCCCCTACGTTTGAATTATAGATCTCATCATCAATGCCATCTCCATCGTTGTCAATATGCGGAACTCCTTTTGGTTCAAATTTATCCATGCCAACTGCATGCAAGTAGAGGATTCTTTCTATCCCCGCCAGATTTAATGATTTCAGTGCCTGGCTTGTCGCGGTTTCATCTAAGAGATCTAACTGTAAATATCCTGGCTTATCAGTCCGGCTAAGGCCAAGGCATTCTGTACCAGGGATTAACTGATAATGCTCTAAAAATGATTTGCCAATACCCTGTCTTGCGCCAGATATGATTACCATTTGTTTCTTTTTATTTGTCATAATGAAGTAGTAATATCCCGGTGTTATCTATGTTTGGTTCAACCATAATTAAACCAAAAAGTTTAAATATATAGTTAATCCTGTAAGTTCAATGGCATTACAAATCACGCTTCCGTTCGGAAAAGAAGACAATGTGAAAAATCTGGTCTTTAGTATCCTAACCAAAGAATATCCTCTTAAAATCATCGACCTGACCAATTTCATCCGCAAGCGTTATGGGAAGTCGGTCACGTTTCAAGCCGTTAGAAAGGCTATACTTCAATTAGTGGAAGAAGATGTTTTATTGAACCAGCAGAACCAATTCTGCATCAACAAAGAATGGGTAATCAACAGCAAGAAGCAATTAGATTTACTCTATGATGAATTAACCAAAGACAAAGTAACCCCTCAAAGCATCGATTCTATCAAAGGAGAAGTTTCAGTATTTACGTTTGACTCTTTAAACAAGATGATGAAATTCTGGGAAGATATTGTGGATGATTGGTTCGATCATTTTAAAGAAGGCGATCCTAATATCAATTGTTACCAAGCGGCTCATGGATGGGAAGGCCTGCTGCATCCTGATCGTGAGAGAATCTTAATGGGAAGATTGAAAGAAAAAGGAATAAAATCATATATTCTGGGTATTGGGAACACACCTTTAGACCGATAT
The DNA here is from genome assembly GCA_964404595.1 of uncultured Methanosarcinales archaeon. Classification (GTDB taxonomy): domain Archaea; phylum Nanobdellota; class Nanobdellia; order Woesearchaeales; family GW2011-AR9; genus CAYJXA01. The sequence goes on from CAYOKQ010000037.1 coordinate 8,086, forward strand.
GTCTGGAAATTTTATGGCAAAATCGGGATTAAAGTGGCATTTAATCCTTCTTCCACTTCATTTGATAAGACCTATTACGTCGGAACGTATGGCGAAACTTTGGTGCAGGTGCATTACCCACCAGAAATTGTGGAAAAATTAGAGAGATTCTTCAAGAAAAATAAGACCATTGATGATTTAGACTTGCATGAATTATCAGAGATTGTAAATAAAAAACAGGAAATTAAATTAACCGTCATCAAAAATCTGAGCATGGCCAAACAGATCAATAAATCTATTATTTCCCAGATTGAATAAACTAATTTCTCTCGATATTTACCATTAAGATCAACAATAAATCCTATCTATTCCTTTCCACCATCTTAATCGTAACTAAACTTTTCTCCAGCACCTGCTTCACAGCCATCTTGACGTCATCTCGCAGATTCTCTTTTTTCTCAAAGAATTTCTTAAAATCATTTCGTAATTGCGGCATATTCATATCATCAAAATTATTGATAAACGTTCCAAGCATGTGGGATCCGGGTGTAAATTTCTTTCGAAGAACGGGCCAATTCTTCTTGGTCCAACCCCACAGCTGATTCATATCCGCTGCCGGATTCATCGATGCAGACACGGGAATCATATAGGAATCCTGCAATCGCACTGCTGAACCAAGCGATACATCCAATGCTTTCGCCATTAAATTCTTATCTTGAAACATTCCCAAAGCCCGCAGCAGCTTTCTGCTTTCCTCAGGAACTTTCTCTTCTCTATAACGATTGAACAAATATTCAAACATTTCCTGATCTCCTTTCCATGCCGCCAGTAAATAAGTGACACCGCGCAAATTAGGATCAACATCCTGTCCAGTGCGAATCTGATCCAGCCAATTAGCACACTTGCGCATAGTCTCGGGGTGATCAAGCAGGCCCAGTGTTGCCAAACACATGGAGCGTAAGATGGTAGTGGTATTTTTTTCTTCTTTTTTCCTATCCCAGCCAACACGGGCAAGTACTTTACGATGAAATTGCAAACTTACTCGCTTTACTTCATTTCCAAATTGCTCCTGATATCCAGCCTGCAAGAGCCAGCCCAGGTGTCCTGAAATGCCAGAATCCAATGGATATTCTGCATTCAAGCAATATTTTTCCACAAAAGCAAGATACTCGGCAATGGTATACTTGCCGCATACCACAAAAGCAAACAGATCATTTTCAATGCCAGCTCCATCGAGGTTGGAAAGATTCTTGTTCATTATTGCTTCCCCTAACAATATCAGCAATTTTGGGCTATAATGGGCCCTATAAAACCCATATTGTTCGTGATTGAGTTTTATCCAGGGACTTGGGTCTACAACCGAAACTTTCTTTTTGTCCAGAATAATTTTTTTTTCTGATTGTGAGGTGATATAAGTTATTGGAATAAGCCATTGCTCGGTATGTTTTCCTGATAGCAACGTAAATCGCTCTTGCTCCAATGAATATTTGTCTTTTGTTTTTGAAACGTGTACCAAAGGATAGCCCGGCAAGGTAATCCATCGCTGTACTAAAGGCACCACCATTTTATGCTTCGACACTCTGGCAATGGCATCCCATAAATCATATTTGGTGGCATTCTTGTATGAAAATTTTTTCAGATAGGCTGACAATCCTTTCCTAAAATTTTCTTCACCGACAAAATCTTCCAACATGTGCAATACGCTGCCCCCTTTATCGTAGCTGATCCGATCAAAAATCTCGTCAATCTCACCAGGCGTTTTCACTACCACGTCGATGGGGTGCGTCGAATTAACCTGATCCGCCGAAAAAGCGCTGATGATGGTATGTTCAAAATATTGCAGGGGCAATTCCCATTCGGGGAAGGTATCATGAACTGCTTTATAACTCATAAATGTCGCAAAGCTTTCATTAAGCCACAAATCATTCCACCATTCCATAGTCACCAAATCGCCAAACCATTGATGGGCTAATTCGTGAGCAATGGTAATAGCAATATTTTGTTTCACCACCACGGAAGTATTGTTATTTGCCAATAATGCAATTTCACGAAAGGTGATAGCTCCCCAGTTTTCCATCGCGCCGGCAGCAAAATCGGGAATCGCAATCATATCCAGTTTTGGCAAAGGATAATGAATCCCAAAATAATGTTCAAAGTAAGCAAGAAATTTTTGTGTATATTCCAGCGGTAAATCAGCATATCCTATTTTATCTGGCGTGGTATATACATTGATGGTGACATTGCTATTATGGGGTGCGCTTACGCAGACAAAATGACCAATTCCAATATATAACAGATATGTGGACATTCTTGGAGTTCGATGAAAGAGGACTTTTTTCTTATTTTGTGAGATAGGGGTTTGCTGCTTAATCGGCATATTTGATAAGGTTGTTAAATCTTTATTGACGATCAAGGTAAGATCAAACGTTGCCTTAAAATTGGGCTCATCGAAACAAGGAAAAGCAGCCCTCGCATTAGGTGCTTCGAATTGAGTGGAAAGCAGATAATGCTCTTTTCCGGAAATGGTGTATTTACTGCGATAAAACCCATACATCTGTTCGTTATGAATGCCAGTATAGGAGATAGAGATAGTTGCTTTCCCTTTCACTGCCCTTGGAAAGGTCAGATGAAGCTCTTGTTTGGACTCATTAATTTTAATTTTGGCGGGAATAGATATTGATTTTTGGGTGAGGCACGCGTGGTGAACTTGCAATTCCTTGACCTGGAGCACAATCAGTTTAGTTGCTTTGGGAATCTCCACCTCGATGGTAGCTTCTCCTTTGAACGTAAAGGTCTCGAAGCTAGGTTCTAATAGTAAAGAATAATGAGCAGGGATGACTGTAGTTTGAAGGGTTGAATAGACTGGTTTTACTGCCATGCTGGATCCTCTTTTTTCTAAAGGGAGGATTATGGAAGGGGTTAATAAAGGTTGTTGTGAAGTGAATTTTATTGTCAAGCGTAGGGGGAGCTCCTACAAAATAAAAATAATTCTCGGCTAAAAACAACTGTTTTAGTAATTAAAAACTTTTTCTACTCTCTGCTTCTTCTTGATACCGTTATCTAAAGTACAAAAGTTTATATTGTGCACTCTTTCTGCAATAGCAGAGGATACTTGATGATATTTGACAATGGATTTCATAAAAGATATTGATAAACCGGACAATTTAGTTCACGGGACCTATCTGGATAATCTCCCCAGGATAGCGAGAGCTGGCGGTTTGTTTCCTCCAGCAATGCTTCCAGATAATTTGAAACCTCTTCGCTACTTTGAACGAAAACAGGCAAGTGAATTCCCAGTGAGAGTTCAGGACAGGCCACATCTCTCAACGGTCGTGCTCCATACCAGCATTTACGATTATGATTACAGCTTCCAGAAAGGATATCTGTGGGATAGAAAAGAATTTTTTCATTTCTATGTTGTTTCAGATTATCCCTTTCGATCTGTGAGCCGAAACAACGAGGAGTTATTGGCAGAAGGGGTTGATCTTACAAATTATCATCAGCCGCACCATTATGAAGGCGTAGAAGTTGCGTTGAGTAATCAGGGCTTGCCGTTAGATACTTTTGTTGCATTGGTTGTCCCCACGGATCAAAAAATCCAATATTCTCTACGACAGAATAGGAGAATCTTCCAAACCAGATATGGAGGAAAAAGACATATAATGACTTCCGAAGAGATTGCGGAAAGAGCAACAAAAATATTAAATCTGCAAGGACATATCATTCCTGTTTTTGATATTAGCGGAAAAATGATTAGTTGATGATTAACTAATCTTCCTTAAGTCTCCCACCACTTCTTTCAACACTTGAACTACATACTTCATTTCTTCCTTCGTCGTTCCTTTTCCTAGACTGAAGCGAACTCCTCCTAAAGGATGCACAGCTTTGATTGCTTTCAGCACGTGACTGATTATAATCTCTTTAGATGAACACGCACTCCCCGCTGAGACATAAATTCCTTTCTGGCTCAAATGCTTGACCACTGATTCAGCTTCTACACCCGCAAATGAAAAATGGGCGTTCGCAGGCAAGCGTTTGCTAGGATGTCCATTGAGAAGAGTATCAGGAATCCTGGTAAGCACTTCGGCTATGAAATAATCGCGCAGCAGTTGTATTCGTTTATTTTCTTTTATTTTGTCATGCTGTATCAATTCCAAAGCTTTGGCAAATCCGACTATGCCGGCGACATTTTCCGTACCACTTCTCAATTCATATTCTTGTCCACCGCCGTGATGCAATGGCTCAATCGGCATTTCCTTTTTCTTGTATAAAATTCCTACCCCTTTTGGCCCATAGATTTTAGAACCGTTGAGCGTCATTAAATCCACTTTTAATTTCTCGACATCCAATTCCAATGAACCTGCCTGACAGGCATCCGTATGGAAAGGAATCTTATACTGCTGAGCAATCCGTCCAATTTCTGTGATTGGCCCCAAAGTTCCAATTTCATTGTTGGCATACATTATAGAAATAAGAATGGTATCTTGACGTAAGGCTTTTTTGAGGTCAGAGGGGGAAACTAAGCCAAATTTATCAACTGGCAGATATGCTACTTTAAAACCTTTGCTCTCCAAATACTTACATGTATCTAGAACCGCAGGATGTTCAATCTGTGACGTGATGAGGTGTCCTTTTCCTTTTGTAAAAGCAATCCCTTTCAACGCAAGATTAATACTTTCGGTACCTCCGCCGGTAAAAATAATTTCTTCTGGAAAGCACCCTATTATGGCGGCAATGATGTGTCGTGATTTGTCCACAGCTTTTTTTGCCTCTCGACCGGCCGCATGGATGCTGCTGGGATTGGCAAAGATTTTTGAGAAATATGGTTGCATGGCTTTCAGTACCAGAAGATCTACGGGCGTGGTGGAAGCGTGGTCGAGGTAGAGGGGGGTCATTTTTTTAAAAGCTGACGTAAGGTTGTTATAAATTCTTCTGCAATCTGTATAGAGTGCTGGGCATGATTCTCTGCCGCAGTACGAGAAATAGAATAGGTAAAGATTTCTCGATCAGTTCTTTGCTGCTCGTAATCTTGAGCATATTTATAGGACTCTTCTTGGTATTCCTCAGGGTTAAAAGCTTGAATTTGTGCCGCAGCATCAAGATTCTTACGATATTCCTCATAAAAATGCCGGGCTAAAAGGTTAGTCTTAATCAAATAATAAAGCAGGAGATGAATGGTTATAGCATGGATCCCACGAACCCCTTCCCTCAACTTTACTCTGTATTTCAGCGCAATGAAACAATGGATAATATAATACATGCTATAATAAGAAGTGCTGACGGCCTCACCAAAATCTGTATAGTTGTTTTCCTTGTTCAGAGATTCTTTCAGGATTATTTTTGCGGTTTGGATTCTGTTTATGGATTTTTGTAGATAGAATTCACTCACACGATATGCTTCTGTTTCAGTTATTTTCTTAATATCATTTGCCTTTAAAAGCTCTTGAATCCTCTTTTCTGCTTCCGCTATCCTTTGGGCAATGTAATCTTTGGTTTTCATTGTTTGGCTCGATGTATTAATTCATAATATTGCTCTGCACCATACAATAAGATATGATGCTTTTTTGCTTCATTCCCCACATTAAACTGATCAGCTTTTGATATCATTTCTATAAAGTCTTTTTCTTGCACTATTATAAAATGCTTTTTGACTTTAGAATATATCTCTGACGCTACTTTTTCCATGGGATACACATTATCTTGTATTGGAACTATTATGAGGATATCTAAGTCAGAGTGAGCTGTTTGCGTTCCTTTAGCGTAGCTGCCAAAAATAAGCAGAGTAAAATAGGTCGATGTTGCTTTTCTTAATACATCTTCGAGAAAAACATGAAATCCCTGATGGACGGACAGAAAAGATAAAGCACGTTTCTTCTCCGCTTCAAGACGCAGTGTCCAATCGCTATATGGATTAATTTCAATAGCCTGGGCAGGGGGCACTTTTTTCTTGAAGACGACTTTTTTCTTTGCTAAGTCTTGAATTGCATTGTAAACCAAGGGATAAGACTTCTTTAATGTTTTAGCGATACCCCTGATTGTCTGCGGCTCTTCTTGATTGAGCAGATGTGCAATGATGTCTAATTGGGTGTTGGTGGCCATTATACTAGTAATAGTATCAATTGATACTTATACTGGTATATAAAGTTTTCTAGAGGTATATTTAAATACTTACTATTAAATGACGAAAGTTTTATAAATAAAAAGGCAAAATAATAAGCACCATGAAAGGATTCCTATACTCAGTTTTACTGGCAGCAACGGCCAGTGGTTGTTCCTCAGGAACTGACATTGGGAATAATTCTATTGCGGGGCAAAACCAGCTCTCTCCAACTCTGGGAAAAGAGATGTATGAAGAACAACGATCAAAATTATTACGGGATGGATTTGGAGCAGATGCAGTTAGGTATGCTTTACAGATTATAGATAATGGAAGCAGGATTAAAGAAGATCTCCAGAAAAAACAAGAACACCTTGGTGATTTAGAACAAAGATTACGAGAGCGATTCCCACTCATAAAGCCACAACGCCTATTTGGTTTTATAGATGATATTCGGGAGACAGAACAAGTGGCGAGGTTATATTCAGCACAGCAGAAAGTCCTCGTCCGGGCACAAAAAGACGGGATTAAATTACCAATGAGTTTTATCATCGCCGCGTTATGTAATGAAGGGCATAGCTTAGACGTTGACCGGCCAAGTTATGGTAATGGAGGATTTTCAACATATGGGCTAGATAATTTTGGCTCGGAATTTAAGTATATAATAGCAAGAGGGTATCTACCAGTTTCATTTCAAAAGAGATTCACTGTTTCTGAACATATTAATGAACAGCATCGCAGAGTAAAATCGGCCAATTTTGAAACCAAGCAGGATGCTTTTGAGGCTTTTATTGCCACTTTAGCCCATCGTCAATATCTTTTCTTAAAAGATTTGGAGAAAAATGGGATAAAAGCCAGGGATATTCCCCCTGAACAAAGATTATTCTTTACCTATAAATATTATAATGGCGGTCCGGATTCAGCCGAGAAGTTGCTGAAAGAAAGATCAGCTATAGCAGTAGATAGATTTTTCCAAAGAACTATCACCCGTGGAAGTACCGGCAATGCTTATGTTGTGTTGACCGGGCATCTCTGGCTCGAATCAAGCGGCGCTACTGATCCTCATCCACAAGGCAAGTATTGGTGGAGCGGAAAATGAACAAGCTCTTACCATTATTATTAATGGCAACGTTAGGCAGTAAAGCCTGTACAGAAAACCCTGAATTTAGGCCCACTGGTCAGCAAAGTGCCAAGGGCTATAACTTTTTTGAATATAATGGAATAAAAGAAGCTACTACTGTACGACAAAAGCAGGAAATCTCTGATAAATTTGACCGTTGGGATCAACAACAAGGGAACCAGTGCAAAGATACCAGCTGGCGTAATGTCCGGACACACGAAGAAGATATTTATGTGGTTGCTGACTGTAAATTCCCGGAAAAGCCTCACTTTTCAGATGGAAATTATCAAAAGATAAATTACAACAATCAAAAATTAAAAGAAAGGATCCGGAAAGGAAAATTTGAGAAAGGATTTCTTCCTGCCTTAGAACAGATGTGCCAGAAGTTGGACATGCATTGCATGGGATTATTGTCAGTTATGGATTATGAAACCAGGAGCACTTTCAGCCCCAGAATTAAGAATCCCAAAGGTTCTGCTTCAGGATTAATTCAGTTCACTGCCGCGACTGCAAGAAGCTTAGGAACAAGCACCAAGGCTTTGCGGCAGATGACCCAATTGCAGCAATTACAGTTTACGGAAAAATATTTCC
>CAYOKQ010000038.1:0-15502 GCA_964404595.1 uncultured Methanosarcinales archaeon
ATTCCAAGAACTTTAGGAGGCGATGGTGATGCCTTAGATGTTTTAGTTTTAGGAAATAAGAGAAAAAGAGGGGATATTGTTGAATGTAGGCCTATAGCTATTCTAAAAATGATTGATGATAAAAAACAAGATGATAAAATATTGGCTGTGCCTTTAAATGATAGATTGTTATTTGGGATCAAAGAGCTTAAAGATGTAGCAATTAAAGACCTAGATAAGATAATTTTATTTTTTTCGCATTATAAGGATAAATATCATAAAAAAACAAAAGTTTTTAAATGGTTACCTTGTTCTAAAGCGCTAGAAGAAATAAAAAAATCAAACAAAAGGTTTGAGATGATAAAAAATGTTTTATGAAAGTGAAATAAAAAGTCATATCAGAGTACCGCCAAACATCTTTAGCGGAGATACTAAAGATGCAATAGCTAAAAGGTTAAATGAGCAATTTGAAGGGTTTATAAGCAAGGATTTAGGTATTGTAATATTTGTTTCAGAAATTATAAATATTGGAGAAGGTGTAATTATTCCTGGTGATGGGGCAGCATATTATGAAACAGTCTTCAGGGTTTTTACCTTTAAACCAGAGGTAAATGAGCTCGTGTATGGAAAAATTCGCGATATTACTGATTTTGGGGCTTTTATGGATTTAGGCGGAACTGAAGGGATGGTGCATATATCACAGAGCATGGACGATTTCGTTTCTTTTAGCAAAGATAAAGTATTGCAGGGCAAGAAAACCGGGCAAAGTATTAAAGTAGGCGACAAGTGCCGGGCCAGGATTATCGCGGTAAGTTATAAAGATTTAAATAATCCTAAAATTGGCTTGACGATGAGACAAGAAGGTCTGGGCAAATTAGAATGGCTCGAAGTGCAGCAGCCAATTGAGGTTAAAAAAGAATGAGCAAAAAGAAAGCATGCAAACGCTGTAAGCTCTTCGTAGAAGAAGATACCTGCCCCCAGTGCGGTACCAGCAGTTTTACTAATAGTTGGCAAGGAAGATTGTACATCAATGATGCAGAGCATTCAACCATTGCTCAGAAAGTTAATATTAAGCTCAAAGGTGAATACGCTATTAAAGTGAGGTAAGAATGAATATTACAGCTACAAAAGAAAATCCTTTATTGGACCGGACAGAAGTACAGGGTATCATTGAGTTCGAGGGAGCAACGCCCAGTATCGCTCACGTGACGCAAGAACTTGCCAAGCAGCTTCATCACGATCCCGCAACAGTGGCAGTGCAGCATATTTATACCCAATTTGGGCAGCAAAGGGCTCAGTTTGTGGCATTGGTGTATGCTTCTGCCTCAGCACGAAAGAAAGTAGAAGTTCTTCCTCCTCATATGAAAAAGAAAGAAGGCGAGACAAAGGCGCAAAAGAAAACTGAGAAGAAAAAAGGTGGTGCATAAAATGGCCGAGAAGAAACCAGCAGCAAAATCAAGTGCACCCAAAAAGAAACCTGGAAAAAAATTAAGCGCTCTCTATGCTATTTCAGGTGAGAAAGCCGCTCGTAAGAATAAATTCTGTCCTAAATGTGGCCAAGGAACGTTCATGGGCGTGCATAGCAACAGGGTGGTGTGTGGAAAGTGCCACTATGTGGAATTTGTGAAAAGATAATATTTTACCCCGGCATATCCCAGCATTACCGCCACCAATATTCCCACACTTATCCAATTAAAATATTTGTCAATAAACACTTTCACCCGTTCTCCCAAAAAAAAGGTTAATGTGCCAACCAGAAAGAATCGCAGGCCCCGGCCCAAGATTGAAGCAATGATTAACGGAAACAGGCCAACTTGCCACACTCCTGCCGCAATGGTAAACACTTTATACGGGATGGGAGTAAGCGCTGCGGCAAATATAGCCAGAAAAGCATTTTCCTTGAACATCTCTCCTACGAAAGCAAACTGCTCCTCATAGCCTAAACCATGAATGATGGTTCTTCCGATACTTTCAAATAAAAAAGATCCGATGAAATAGCCTAAAATCCCGCCGAGCACAGAAAAAAACAATGCAATGCTGGCATACCGGTAGGATTTTTTTGGTTTTGCTACGGAAAGAGCTATTTGCAGCACATCTGGTGGAATGGGAAAAAACGACGATTCGATAAATGCGAGTACTGCCAGCGCATAGGAACTGTATTTCGATTCTGCCCAAGATAATACCCATGAATATAATCTTTTTAAGAGGCCAAACGAGTAAAAGTGTATTCCTTGAACAAGCCGATGATTCTTGAGATTCTTAACTTTGGTTAAAGTTTCACCCATTCCCTCAAAAAGGTAAAATGGTCCTTTTAAATGTTTGGGAGAGCCAGGATGATTGTATCCTGATTTTTGCAAAAAGAGATAAAGCCTTCACATTCAAGTTTGCTGCACAGTGCCAGCAGCCATTGTTCATCCTCTTTGGTATAATCTTTCTTAATTACTTTACCCAGTTCCTGCGCTGCCATCTCTTTACCTTGGCTGGTGCGTGCAAATTCGACAATTCTGCCCCTAAAGATTCGATTGGGAATAAATTTTCCCAGCTCCAGAATTCCTTTCTCCTCTTTTTTTTCCATGACAAAAAGTGCTTTTTGTTTTTTAAGGGTATACTTCGGAAGAAAATGACAACTTTTTTGTAGAGGACAACAGCCGCAATTGGGCGTATATCTGGTGCAGGTCAAAGAGCCGAAATCCATCAAGGCATTATGAAATTGTGCACTTTTATTGTCCGGGATACTTTTCCTTGCCAGCTCATACAATTCCTGTTCTTCTTTTTTAGCAGACGGCAGGCCTTGATCTTTTCCGTGAAAATAACGCCGGTAAATACGCCGGACATTTACATCGATGGCAGGATCGGATTGATTATATGCAAAACTGGAAATTGCTCCGGCGGTATATGGTCCAATCCCGGGCAGTTTTAGCAGTTCCTCTGGGGAAGAAGGGATCATCCCATTATACTTTTCAACCACTTCCTGTGCAAACTGATGCAGCAATAAGGCCCTTCTGTTATATCCCAGGCCGCTCCACGCTTTTATCACTTCAGCTTTTGATGCTTTTGCGAGATCTTCAGTCGTAGGAAAGAGGGAAATGAATTCTTTAAATTTATCGATAACTCTGGGAACCTGCGTCTGCTGGAGCATGATCTCAGAGATAAGCACTTGATAAGGGCTCGGATTATTTCTCCAGGGAAGCTCCCTTTTATTTTTGGAATACCAGTTAAGAATAATCTCTGCAAAATTATCCATAAAAGACCAATCAGCCCCGGATATTTAAATAATTAATGATGGAAAATAAAAATTACGCCAATTCATACTGGAAATCCATTCCCAGCACTTCAATTTGCGTTTCCATCTTACGGACTAATTCTGCCGCCGCCCGGGGCAAAGCTCGCCGCCAATAGCTCAGAGGCATAATTTTCTCATCCCTTTGCAAAAAAGGATACCGTGCGACGTCTTTAATTTCAACCCGGTATTCACTCTCTTCTGCATCGGCTTCAAAATCGCCTGTCCCGCCGGTTTCGTCGTAATTCACTACATATAATTTTATCACATAGGTCATGTGCAACACCTCCTGAGTCTGAGAAATGGTGGTTGCGTATGCACTTATATATACTTAATCTGGTCATTAAATGTAATTAAAAAAAAGTATGCTCTTTTCTTAAAAAAATGCAAAAATATATAAATAACTGCCATTATATAACTACTTTAAAGTAGAATAATGTATACTCGCTTTAAAATAAAATCAAATAGAAATAAACTGCCATGAACCGAAAAGTTGTCAAACACGGATCATCTAGCTATATTATTTCCTTGCCTATAAAATGGGTAAGGAAATATGGTGTTGAGCCTGGTGATGAGTTAGTAGTACGTGAGGAAAATAAATCATTGATCATCTCTTCGGAGAATGTTTCTAAGATAGTGCGTATAGAAATTGATGGGTCCAGGCTGCTTCCACGGCTTGTAGATAGGTTTATGGCTCGTTCGTATCAAAAAGGATATGATGAGATCATATTTACTCACAAGAACCAAGATCTTCTGAACGTAATAAAAACTAAAGTTCACGAACTCATCGGCTACGAGATAGTGGAACAAGACAGCGCCAAGTGTGTTATTAAAGCCATTTCTGCCAAAATTGATTTTGACTTTGATAACTCTTTAAAAAGAGCATTTTTAATCGTGAAGCAGATGCTTGAAGAAATGTGTGCTGCCTATGCGCAAGGCAATATGGCTGCTTTGGCTGAAGTCGAATACCGTGATTTGGAAGTAAACCGGCTTACCTATTTTTGTTTACGGCAGATAAATAAAGAGCACTACGACAGTCATGAAAGAAACCAGCAATTGCGCGTATTATATTATCTGGTTGAAATACTTGAAGATTTGGGGGATGCCGTCAAAAAACTCGCTCTTCGCTTAACTAAAGTTAAAAGAAAAGACTTATTTGCATTAATTTTTATGCGCATACTGGAGCAATACAAATGCTCATTCGAATACTTTTATAAGCCTTCAGTGGAACTTGCCAACAAAGCATACCAATTGCATTTACAAGCTGATGCCGACATTGAAGATGTTTGCCGGCAAAAATTAAACGAGTTTGAAATTATCTGTTTACTTTTTATCAAGGATATTACGAATATCGTGTACCACTTCACCACTATGCGTTTAGATTATCTGAAGAAAAATTAGGTTAATAAGTTTGATCATGTAGGCTGTCTTTTTTCAATTCATCAGGAACAATCCTGGAAACTATAACTCCGGTTGTTTTTCGTCTTTGTACGGCATTGAGTATGCTCTGTTTTAAGATTGTTCGATCGCTCATATGCGCTTCTTTAACCTCGGGCAGCACACTGTGGCCACCTGGTACAAATCGGGAATATTCGGGACAAACCACCGCTACCTGCATTTTTGTTCCAAGCATAGCACGCAAAGCGGAATTCTCCCAAAGATGATTATCTTTCCCATCCATCCCTTTTCTCGAGACTGACCCATCTAAAAATTCAGAAACATAAACCAGTTCATGCAAAACATTGCTTCTCTGCGCTTTTCGCCAGGCCTCTGACCCATCAGACATGCCTTTGAGCGGATCTCTCGAAAAAATACCGGGCGTGTCTTTAGCGATAACAATGGTGGATTGTCCGAAAAACTGCGCCAATTTTAGTGTTTGATAATCTGAGTCGCTGAGCAATTCCGTAGGCGAACTTTCTTTTGATAAAGTTAAATGCCGCGGCGCTGTACTACAGATAATAACGCGATTATCCCTGATTACATCATCCAAAGATTCTAGGTCAGACAAGGAGCTGGGATCAAAAACAAAAGCATCATGTTCATATATCGCTTCGATAAATTCCCGATTTAGCCGCAGCGCCTCACACATATGCCGATGATACTGTTTTTTGATTTGTGTGGATTTTTCTCCATATTTAGCTAACCGGGATTTGGGGATAGTGCCGTGGGGATCAGCTCCTACCGTAACCACGATTTGGTATCCTTCCTGTTGTAATTCTTCAGTCACCCGAACAATGTTGACTATGCCTTTATACTCATTATCCAAATCTGCTTCCATGACACTGCCTCCTATTTTGAGGACTATGAACTTTTTTTCAGCCAAATCTGTCGGAAGCATGTATTGTGTTTTCAGGATTAGATTTAATTTTTCTTCAAGTAAACTGAATCTAATTGGTTTGGTGAGGACATCTAATCCTCCTTCACGAATACCTCGTTTACCTACCTCTGCCTGATTGTATCCAGTAAAAAGTATGGCCGGCAAATAAGAATCTTCTTTTCTTGCATGCCTGATAAGGTCATCTCCAAACATTTCGGGCATTCGGTAGTCGCTGAGCAAGAGCGCCACAGAATTCACGTGAGATTGAATATAGGTCAAAGCTTGGGTCGGTTTGTGAAATGGCCGCACATTATAGCCAAATTCTACTATTGCTTCCTGTAAACTATTTAGCATATCTAGATTATCTTCAACCAGAACTATTTCCAAAGCATTTGGCCTTCTTATTTCAGATAGCCGATATATAGGAATTACTGTTTGTTGTAGATACATGGGTAGTGTATAATACACCGGTTATAAGTAAGCCACCCCTATACTGTATAATATTTATATTTGTAACGTATAGTTTATAAGCTCTACTTTATAAATTTTTCCATTAGAAAGTGACAATGAATTGTGTAAATGATGTCTTTTTAAAATGGAATATTTTAAATAGAGGCTGAATATGTGTAGTTCTTACTATGGTTGATAAGAAACTGGCAACAGCGATGATAGTGGCTGGTGCAATTGGCATTTGCGGAACATTCTACAACATTGACTATCAAATAGAGCAACTTAATCACATATACCAGCAAGCAGATCCAAAAGTGCATGAGCACACTCGCATACATCGCCAAATGGCCCAATTAAAAGGAAATTTGGATAGCAAGTTCGAGAAGTATTACCCAACCCAAATCCGTGATTGGAAAGAACTCGCCCAATCGCTAGAATACACCGCCCAACGCGTACGCGAATATGCGTCCCTTGAAGAACAGGCATCTCGTCTAAGCATTACTCCCGAGCTAAGGGCATATTGGGATAAGACAGCTTCACTGGATTTATTTATCTACCATGTTACAGTAGCCGCGCTTTCGGCATTATCAGTGGCAGGAGGTCTGTTGCTGTCAAGCAGACGCAAGAGAGTGCCTGCAGCCAAGCCGAAACCTACTCCACTATCGCTTTAATTCTTCTCACGCCGGCGGCACAGGCTTCTTCTTTAAGAATTTTGAAATGCCCTATCTCGGCAGTATGTGTTAGATGCGGTCCGCCGCAGAATTCCTTTGAATAGTCACCCACGAAATATACCGACACGAGATCAGGATATTTCTGTCCAAATTCCTTTTCCGCTCCCAATTTTTCCGCTTCTTCGCGAGGCATTTCTTTGCGCACCACTTTCAGATCCATTCTAATTACTCGATTCATCTCCTCTTCCACTTTCTTAACTTCCTCTGGTGTCAATTTACGATCAAAACTAAAATCAAAACGCAGTCTTTCAGAGGTAATATTGCTGCCGCGTTGATGAATTGAGGGACTAATGACTTTCCGCAGTGCTTCATTCAATAGATGCGTCGCAGTATGCATCCGTATGACGATGGGCGAATTATCCGCCAGTCCGCCTTTGAATTTTTTCTCTGCTCCCACGCGTGATAATTCTTTATGCTTTTCATATTCTGCCAAAAAACTACGCACATCCACTTTTATTCCTTTTTCTGCAGCTAATTCCTGCGTCATCTCTAAAGGAAAACCATAACTCTGGAATAAGAGAAACGCATCGGTTCCATTAATATCGCCTTGTTTGGCCAGTTGTTCGAATTCCTTCAAGCCATGCTCCAAGGTTTTTTCAAATTTCTCTTCTTCCTTCTTCAATTCATCCATAATGAGGGCCTTATTTTTGATTAATTCCGGATACAAATCACCATATTCTTTAACCACGATCTTCGCGAGTTCTGCGGTAAACAAAGTATTTATCCCCATCATTTTTCCATAGCGCACTACCCTGCGAATAAGTCGGCGTAAAATATACCCTCTATCTACATTAGAAGGAAGAACAGCATTTTCATCACCCATGATAAAAGTGGCGGCGCGAATGTGATCAGCAATAATCCTCATCGAGCGCTGCTCTTGTGTATACTTTTTATGGGAAATTTCTTCAATGGCGTGGATGATGGGCATAAAAGCATCAGTTTCATAGGCACTTTTCTTGCCATTTAAGACTGCCAGAGTTCTTTCAAAACCCATGCCGGTATCTACATTTCTTTGTTTCAAAGGAACAACCGATCCGTCTTCTTTCTTATCATAAGCCATAAATACATCATTCCAGATTTCCACCCAACGATTATCATCCGGATCAAATGCAGCAGGTGCGTCTTCATCTCCGGTCCAGTAAAACATTTCTGAGCTAGGTCCGCATGGACCTGTTTCTCCGGCAATCCAGAAATTATCAGCACCCATAAAAGCGATACGTTTTTCGCAGATACCTAAATCACGCCATACGGCATACGATTCTTCATCGCGTGGAACTGCAGCATCTCCCTCATATACGGTCACTGCCAGCATCTGGATAGGAATATCGAGCCATTTCTTGCTGGTGAGAAATTCAAAACTCCATTCTATTGCTTCTTTTTTGAAATAATCTCCTAACGACCAGTTGCCCAGCATCTGGAAGAAAGTATGATGGGTATTATCGCCAATATTTTCAAAATCGACGGTGCGCAGGCATTTTTGCACATTGACGATGCGTTTGCCTAAAGGGTGGGGTGTTCCCATGAGATAGGGCACTAACGGCTGCATCCCGGCAGTATTGAATAAGACCGAAGCATCATTCGCTGGTATTAAAGAAGCGGAAGGGATGACGGCATGGCCTTTCTGCTTGAAAAAGTCCAGATATTTTTGGATCAGTTGTTTGGCGTTCATGGTGCATGAGGGTAAGCTTACCTCAAGTTTATAAATTTTTAGTGTTCTCAAAAGGTGCTCAAAATATACTTTTTAGCGAGTCGGCCAGATCAGCTTACCAGAGGAATCGTATAACGGAAGGCCAACCAATTTTGCCAATTCCTGGATCAGCGGAGCATAGTGTTTATACTCTTCCCGCAAAGCTATTCCCACAATCTTATCCGATACCACTTTATCTTCAAAGAGTCCCTCAAACTCATACGCATTTTGATGCTTGGGAAAGAATTGCATGGTATCATTGATGACTAAAACTATTTCTCCCGGAGCACTAAATCTATCCGAAGAATAAGGGACAAAAGAATGGGGAGTGCACTCAATCATCGACAACTTAAAAGGTCCGAGGTATTCATTATCAGGCTCATGGAAAATTCCCTCATTTTTAAATATCCCAATATTGATTTCACCAAATTTTGAGAGATTCAATTCTTTATTCGCTTTAAAAGCTCCACGTAAATCATCTTCAGTGATGGTACCCTCTTTGATTATTTTATTCAAAATCCCTTTGGCAAGGAAGTATCGATAGAGCCGCCAGTAAGAATAAGGATCAAAGACGGAGAGATATTTTCTGCCTTGATAATTTTCCAGGGCAATTTCCAGTTCCTGCTCCATTTCCCGTTGCGCATACTCGACAGAAACCAATCCATTGCGCAGGATATGAAGAAGCCGACCAATGGAGGTATAATGATAACATCCCAACTCTCGGAGATTTAATTGCGAACGAGCCAGACGCCGTGCTTTCCTTTTCTGTCTAAGTTCAAATATAACTTCATCCTCTGCCTTGAGAATGGTTTTTTCTGCTTCTTCAATCTTCTGAATTAGCTCCCGTATTTTTTCAAAAGGAAAATTTTTTGGAATACGCTGCCGGGGGGAAAACATATTTTTTAAATCAAATAAATAGTGCGTCCCAATTTCTTCTAACAGGGCTTTACAGGACTTTGATAGTTCATCCCGATCACACCATTCTAACTCTTTCTTACTATAATGTTTAAAATGGGAAAATAAAAATTCTAGATGCAGCTGAAGCTTGCGGCTTCTTTGCTCATCCTGAAAGATACTTTTGTCCTGTAGTGCGAGCAGATCTTCTTTCATCCCTTTCATGGTTTTAAACATGAGCTGAAGCTCCGCGATCAAAGGGTTTCCGGATAACATCAAGTGATAGAGACCAATCTCATTTATAATCTTTTCTCCAGACTGATGCTCAAGATAGTAAACCGATAATCCCTCGGTTATCCCAACCAAGCATAGGGAGATTTATAGAGAAATACATTGATGAGATGATACTATTATTCCACAAAGCAGGTTGGAATAACAGGATAATCGCAACTATCCAAATTCATTAATCCAACATGTTGTTTTCCATAGCGTTCGATCAAGCGTTTTCCCAATGGTTTAGCTCCGTATAATTTAATTTTACGATGGACGGCTTTACTTTGTCCATAAGTTGATTTCATCAAATGCTAAAAAAGAGCTTTTCTTTAAATAATTTCCTCTCTATTCTGGGGTACATTAATACGCCCTATCGTGATGATCTAATGAAATAATCCGCACGACATTGCCATCAATCGTATAAATAAGCACAAAACTGCCAAAGTGAATTCTTCTATATCCTGCAAGGACATTGCGCAGAGGCTTAAAATGCTCGGGGTTTTCCACAATTTCCAGCAGTTTCTTTTGAATTTTTTCAAAAAGAACGTTGTCCTTTTTCTTGAGCTTTCTCATAGAACGATCAAATTCGTCACTAAATTCAATCTGATACATTTACAATCCTCTAAGATATCTCATGGCTTCCTGCTGGTTAAACTTCCGAACGCCTTGGCCTTTTTTCATACGTTCTTCAATTTCTCTATAGCGATTGGCATTCTCCAGCACGACTTTTTTTCGAAGTAGATCTACAATAAATTCCTGAATATTTCGATAGCCGTATTCATCAGAGTATTCCTTGGAGGCTGCCAGGAGCGTTTGAGGCAAGGTAAGGCTAATTTGGGTTTGTTCCATACGTACGTTAAAATATTATAAAGTATTTAAAAGTTTCCATCTTTGTTTTATAAATTTTTCTTGTTTTTTACAACTATGTAATAATTAATAATTTAAAAATGTCACTATTAAGTAGAAAAGTTTAAATAGAACTGCGCGATTAAACAGTGCATGACCCTTACAAATTATTTTCAAAGTGCATTACTTATTCTTAGTTTAGGCTGTGCATCCCATACCAGATACGAAAAGAGAATCCCGCGATTTACGGGAATTTTATGTCCGGCAACCGCCGAAGGAGAAAGGGATATCTTTGATTTCAATGGTGACGGTCTTGCTGATGCTATACGCTTTCCTAAAGAAGAAGTTCAGAAAGATCGCGACGCCTATTTAATTGTCCAAGAGTTCGAAACATGCGTGCCACAGATTAATACTCTTGAGCAAAGAATGACTCCTGCAAAACGGCAGATTGCCAGTGAAACGATGAAATACAAGTGTCCGCATAGCTTTCCAGTATACTGTTATTAGTCTCCGCTGCGCATAATAAATAAGACTAAATCATCTCTCTATTAAATCTTTATTTGCCGCTCTTAGATGATATCTTTCTTTTCATCAACCGTTGCACTAGGCTGGCAGGATTAGTAGAAGAACGATACCGTGACAATATCGCTCTCTTAAAATAACAGTGGCTGCCTTGTTGCTGACATCGTGCTAGATAAGACTCTAGCTTTCCATTAAAATCCAAAAAGTAAAGTGCAAACAGGTCGGCAACATTCTCGGCCAGATTCACTTTATCGCTATTGTCGTTAATAGTCCTAAACTGTCGGTTTAAAGTGAGGTGAGCATAGTGCCCGATTTCATGCGCAACGACATATTCCAAACTTGCGAGCCAATCTTGATACCGTTTGGCAGAGGTATAAGTTTTTGCTTCATGCTCGGGCTTAGCAACATAAATGTGTGGTGGGCGAAAGAAAAAGGCTCCTCTTCCTAATAGTGGCCTATACGTAACGAGGGCTGGTTCAAGAGATCTCTCTAAAAGAGGAAGCGCCAAATCAAGGCAGGAATTCTGCGTTGCCTCTAATTGGAGTTGAATGTGAGCATGATAGTCTGAGAGATTCATATGCAGGTTAATGACAGCACATTTTTAAACAAATCGGTTTTCAAGCATGACCATGGGCCTGTAGTCCAACGGCTACGCGTGAAGCAGATGCAGCGCGCTGCAAAAGATACATCGTTCGCAACGATGAGGTCCGGGTTCGATTCAGATCTCCTTGGATCTGGTAGGGGGATTCGCGGTCACTGCGTTCCCGCTCATAAATCTGAAGGGGCAACGAAAATCCCGGCAGGTCCATATTTATAATTAGGAATGCGAGTTACGTGCCTGTTTCTTCCATTTCCTCAATAAAACGTTCTAGATCAACATTATCCTAATACTTAATATGCATCTCTCATTTCGTGAATATTCTTAAAATATTGATCCTCGTACTGGTCATAGTGATCTTGACAAATGTTTCGACCGCCCCATTTCTTGGTGGCAGGATTATGGCAGCGCGGTTCTTGGCATTCTTGCATATTACTGATTAGTTACCTTTATTTTTAAATATTATTGTGAAAATGCCTAAATACCAAAACTGTTGCCACAGCCGCAGCCTTTGGTTGCCTGCGGATTTTTTATTTTAAAACCAGCGCCCTGCAAAGAGTCGATATAATCAATTTCCGCTCCATCAAGCTGCTCTGCACTTGCTCCATCAATGTATAACCTGGCTCCCGACTTCATTATGCTAATGTCGTGATCTTTCTTTTGATCGACCAACTCTAATACATAAGAATAACCAGAACATCCACCGCGTTTGATACTCACGCGCAGGGCTTGTTTTTGATTTTTATCACAGAAATCTTTTATTTTGAGAGCAGCTGCCGGTGTAACCGTAAATTGGACTACAGTTTTTACGGGAGTGGTTTGCGGCTGATTGACAATAACTTTATTGAGCTGCGCAATAGCTTCTTGGACTTCTTCTTCACTCATGCCATGGCTTCTAAAACCATCTCCTATAGATTCATATGGACTCACGCCGCACCCTATGCAATGGACGCCGTATCCTAAAAGGGTATCAATAACTTCGGGATGCTCTTCTACTAAACCGCCAATTAAAGTTTCTTCTGTGATTTTAAAGGTTTGTGCTTCCATTTTTCCAATAAATGAGAGATTTTTTATAAATCTTTCTTGGGGATTATGCAACTCTTGATTACTTGAAAGTCCTGCTTCATTTGCTCTAATATTTCCGGATTTCTGCCATTATATAATAGGTTTGCCGGATGAATGACCGGAATAACCTTGACCTGCTGATTGTTGATCACCATAGGAAATACCTTTCCTCTTAATCTGGTGATGCCTTTTTTTTCCAGAATTCTTTCTGTCGCAAAATTGCCGATGGTAACAATGACCTTGGGTTTCATGATAGCAATTAACTGGTCTAAGCGTGTTCTGCAGTTTTCAACTTCATCTTTAGCTGGATTTCTATTTTTTTCTGGATGGCACAAGATAGTATTGGTGATAAAAACATCTTGGTGTGTGAGATTAATGGAAGCAAGCAATTCCTGCAATACTTTTCCAGATGCGCCGCAAAAAGGAATGCCTTGTTTATCTTCTTCTGCTCCAGGAGCTTCCCCAATGAATAGAACTTGAGCAGTTGGATTACCCGAACCAAAAACAATCTGGCTTCGGGAAGTGCATAGGTTCAGACAGCGTGAACAGGCAGCATATTCTTCTTGAAGGGTAAAAAAAGGATCCATGTTTTTTTATACTTATAGGTTTATTATTAAATTTGCCGGATTTTGAGATGCAACACCGCTCCTTTTTTGGGTAATGCCTCACCAGCACAAAGTATTTAAGGCGGCGGCTCTTTTTTCAAAAAAATGAAATCTTTTCATAAATTCCTGGATCATACTGCCGATGTTTTCTTTGTTGCCAAAGCAGATACGCTTCCTGCTCTTTTTAATGAATGCGCTCTGGCGGTCGAAGAAACCATGGTGGATGTTACCAAAGTGAAGATTGTGGAGAAAGTTAAAATTCTTGGAGAAAGTGCTAAAATTGAAAGCCTGCTTTTTGATTTTCTAGACGAGTTGTTATTTTTTAAAGATTATCGGCAGCTGGTGTTTAGCAAATTTGACCTAGACATTCAAGAAATCACCGGCAAATTCTCTTTAGTATGCTCTGCACAGGGTGAAAAGATTGATTTTTCACGCCATGATCCTAAAGTAGACGTGAAAGCCATCACTATGCATGAATTTAAAGTAGAGCAAATCAAAGACGGATGGAAAGCACAAGTGTTGATTGATATATGAAGCAGGGAGAAGAGCGCAGCGTGGAAATCATCAAAGCTCGAATTCTGAATTAGACAGCTTTGATGCATTGGGTAAAATATTATTTAACCGATCGATGATAAGATCCAATTTTACAACGGAAAAAATACAAACTTATGCTCTTGATAAAACAAGAAATAATGTTCATCTTTAATTATTTCGGCAAAATTTTTCTTGATGTCTGCGATGATCAAACGTAATTCTGGCAAGGTTTTTACCTGAATTTCAATCTCGATGTCATCTCCACCAAGGACTTCATTATCATACACGACGTTCGGGTGCTGCTTGATATATTGCCGGAACTTTTTTTCTTTTGGTGCGGTAAGATTATGCAGATTAAAATGAACTTTAAAATATTGATATCCTAACTTTTCCAGATCAAACTGGGTGCGGTAGCCAATAATAATTGTTTGGTTTTCCAATTCTTTAATCCGGGAAGCCGTTGTCTTGGCGGTAAGACCTACTTTCTGGGCTATTTCTAATGTTGGAATCCTGGCCTGGGAAGCTAGCAATTGCAGGATTTCCAGGTCTTTCTGGTCTATTTTGCTCTCCTCCGGCTCAGTGATAAAGACATATTGCTGCTCATTGCCCGCTTTATTGAGAAGATAGGAGCGGGGAAAATATGATACTTTGGTGAAAATGGTAAGTGCCCGTTCGGCGATAAAATTGCCATAAGTTTGCAGCAGCTCTTTCCAAAAGTGGTTCATTTCGGCTATTGTTTTGGTTAAGATCCACATCCCTAAATCATAATTCCCGTCAATCGAAACCAGCCAGACAACTTCTTTTTTCTGCTTGAGAAATTCAATGATTTCCTCTTCCCTTTGAGGTGTACTGTTTTGCAATTTAAGGTACAGCCGGAAAGAAATGAAACCCAGTTTTCCTACATCTATCACGGTATGAAACTGTTTGATGATGCCTGCCTCTTGTAGTTTACTGATTCGATAGATGACTGCATCCTTGCTTAAGCCAATTTTCCGAGCCAGCTCGGCATAGGACTGCCGGCTGTTCGTATCCAGCTCATAGAGCAGTTTCCGGTCTTTAAGGTCTAATTTTAGCATAATTTAAGCTGAAACAGTAAATATCTATTTAAATATTTCTATTTTGGAGAAAAATATGGGTGAAAGATTCTTATAATCAGTAGTTACTACTATATCATAAAAATAACGAGGTAAAACAAAATGAAAACATTAACTAAAATTATTATGGGAACAGCTTTCGCGTTGGGATTAGGTTGTAGCCGTGATTATCGGAGTGGCAAAAGTATAGAAAGCATAGCTCTCCCTGAGAGTTGCGCTGAAGTAGTAAGCATTGAAAGAAGTAATTTGCACAACGATGGACATTACAACTATGATCTTAGTTGTAAAGAAACTGATGGAAAATATAGGCTACACCGTTGCGACTACGTTGGCCCTAAAAGAGGAGGATATTCCTGTAGACCCGATGTGGTATTTGAACCTACAGGAAAAAGATAAGAAGGAAGTAAAATAAAATGACCAAACAACAATATCAACGATGTAAAGACAATTTATCGGATGGTACCAGAGTGTACCCCTTAGGCCTAGATGGAATGCTGCACACTACCGAAACGTCTGGATCAAATTTGTATGCCGCCAGGGTAAGCAAGCTCCACACCGTATTGAGTTTAAGGCCCTCTTTTCTTCGGGATGAAGAGATCTTCAATAGCATTTTATATGGTGTAGTAG
>CAYOKQ010000039.1:0-14378 GCA_964404595.1 uncultured Methanosarcinales archaeon
TGTGCCTCCAGTGCAGCCAGTTGCACCACCGACGTTTAAGGTGTTTGTGATAAAAAGTTGAAATTATTAGAATATAGTTGTGAAAAATAATTACTGCACCATAATCTTACAGGTGCAGGGCAATTTCTTGGATGCCCGTCCTAACGCTTCTTTTCCGGCATTGATGTTGGCTTTATTGATGCGCAATTCGAACACGATTTGCCCTTCTTTTACCCGTGCTGCAGAGCCAATTGGTTTTCCATAAGCCTGCGACATACCTTGGGACATACGGTCTGCACCAGCTCCTGCTGCCAAAGGATTCTCACGTAAAACATGGAAAGGATACACTCTCATGCGGAAAAAGAATTCTTTACCGGCTTTCTTTTCTAATAGGCGGTTACAGGTCATTCTTGCGGCTTCAAGTGCATTCTGTCGTAAATTCATGTCACGAGTGACGTGCAACGTCAACATATTATCATATTTTCGTTTAGGATCACCGGTTTCAAACTTGGTAATTTTCATGTGCGGGAATCCTCCGCGCACAAAGTTCTTGTTGGTGAATTTGCTGATCCTGGTATAAGGACGTTCTAGGTTCTGATAGGCGGAAAACTTACGTAGTTTGACCATAATATGCTGGGAATGCTAGTTATTTATAAAGGTTACTTTTCAGAAATGATCTCTTGGAAAAGTAAACTTTAAATAACCAGGAATAATCCTTTCTTTATGGCAAGAACAGCAGAAAAAATATTTTTAGGCCTTGCAGTACTCCTGGCATTGGCTTTCCTGATCGGTCCTGCTAAGATACAATTACTTTTTACGGGAGAAGGCCTCACTGGAGCTTTTGCTGTCCATAATGTCCGTTACGTTTTGCAGGCGCCTTTGTTTTGGATCATCCTATTTGTAGTGTTATGCGTCTTGGTATATGCAACGTCGAAGAAAAAATAAAATGCTATTTCCTTGCTATTTTCCACACTTTCTCAAAATATTGAATGTAGTAATCAGCCACAAATTTATTCTTGATGAGAAATGAAATATGCGCTCCAGCCATAATATTTGTAACAACATAATCGCCAAAGATATCAATATGAACCGGTCCGGCAACATCAAGATAGCGAAAATCTATCAAACCGGCACCATAATTATTTTTCCTATTAAAAACATCTTTAGAATCGCTTTGGGCCACATATTTCGCGCGTATTCCTGCCTGTTTCCTTCTTCTGTGAAATGAAGCATAATATGTTTTCAGTGGCTCTAAGTTCGTAGCATTGGCACCAAAACAGCGGAATGTATCACCTTTTTTCAAAGCTTTGAATACAAGTTCCCGGGCTGCTTTTACTCCTTCGAGGCCTTTGTAAATTTCAGCCTCTTCCTTAACTCCTAATTTTTGATATAGTTCTAACTCAGGTAAGAGCTGCATAACTGTGGTGCGTTCCTGTGCTATCTCCTGTTCCCGGGCATCCAAATAGGTAACGAGTTTGTGGGGATCTGATGCTTGAAAATAGCGGGTCTTTGATTTTACAATGGAAGTTACCAAACCCTTATTCACCAGCCGCTCTAGGATGTGATACATTTTTGATCGGGATACTTTCGCTTCATCAACAATAGGTCCTGTCGTGGAGGATCCTATTTTCAGCAACGCCAGATAGACCTTAGTTTCTCCGATGGTGAGGCCTATTTTTTGTAGTATTGATATGTCCATAATGCTGAGAGAGTGGCCGTTTCTATATAAGCTTTTATGTTGTATACCCCCTGGTGGGAAGACATATTTTATAACCTAGTGCCCTTACATAGTAGTACAAAATGATTAAAAAAATTGATGAATTACCATTATGGGCACATGAAGCAAGAGCTCGGGTAGATTTACTTTCCCAAAAAATTGCCCGTTATGCTCGAAAGCATGGCCAAGGAAAGTATGTCCAATCAGAGTGTTATTATAAAATATACACTGCGTCGAATGCTGCGATCCTAGAAGATGACAGAACTGTTGACATCGCTTATACTGAGCCCTCTTTTCGTCTAGGGTTTGAATTTCCCCACCTGGCTCTCAACCCTCTCGATTTCCCTAGCCGTGACTATGCCCTCCAAATTACTATTAATCCAAACAGGGGCGATCAAATAGGCTATGTAACCTGTGAAAAAAGTCTATTTGGAATTTTAGATAGCATCTATTACTTTGACCTATTTGATAGAAAACGAGATTTAAGTGGGGGGAGTTGGTATGGTGAAGGATGCGTACTTGTAGAAGAGGAGAGTGAGAACAGCAATCGTGATGGTCAAATCATATGCGCATCAACAATGGAAAGACTTAACTCGTTGAGAAAAAAATATTTTCACTTGAGGCAAATGGTCGTCGCAGCTCTTGAGCGTAAACTCACCTAATTTTATTCAAACTTCCTCACACTCAGCTGCCCTTTTCTTTTACCTTCCGGAACTTCTTCAATAGTCTCTCCAAGCTGTTTTTTAACATCTTCGGCAAGAGCTTTCCCAATAACTTGACCAAGAGTAGTAAGATCTACCTTTTTCAAGTCACCCAAATCTTTCAGTCCAGCTCGTACTAATTTACGTGCTCTAACTCTACCAATTCCTTTGAGACGCATAAGTGACACCACATCTTCTCGTACCCCATTTTGTATGCGCACTCGCAGTACTGCGAATTGTTTTAATAAAATTTTCTTATCTACTACTTTGGCTAATTCTTC
This sequence comes from uncultured Methanosarcinales archaeon, assembly GCA_964404595.1. Classification (GTDB taxonomy): domain Archaea; phylum Nanobdellota; class Nanobdellia; order Woesearchaeales; family GW2011-AR9; genus CAYJXA01. The sequence continues at coordinate 2,679 of CAYOKQ010000039.1, forward strand.
CATCGCATATAAAATCCAATCAGCAACTTCCGTCTTGACACGGATCTCGCCAGGCGCAATGTCAAATTTCTCCATCAGGTAATCTTCATCTTTTTCATCAATCCAGCCCATAAAGAAAAATGCCGTTTTAATGGAATTGATAAAGTCTGGATAGTCGATATCAAATGCACTTGGCTCTGCTTCCAAAAGCTGATCGTAATATTTAACCAGCTCTTCCTGCACGAAATCTAAATCTTTCTTTTTGGTTCTTAGCAGGGGACGCATTTCCAAGGTATGGGAAATACTTTGTATCCATGAGAACAGCGTGGTTTTTTCCGTGTAATTTTCCATGCATTGGAGCAGATGATTGGCAGTGAGCGGATCAAGATATAATTCTGCCACTCTTTTTCCCAGCAGGGTGGGACGCATTTGCTTTCCTGCTTTTTTATTAAAAGCATTGGCAGAAATAAATGTATCTTGCTGCTCAGTAATACTGATAAACTTCCATTTTGCTAACAAGACCAGCATTTTATTCATAATTATACCTAACCGGTCCAGGTCTTGATATTGGTGCGCCCAAAAGGTATTGCTAAAAAAGTCATTCATGGTTTTCTCATCCCGGATAATACCAGAAGAGATTAAAGATAATAAATAGGTTCTTAATACTGGTTCTACTGCCAATTTTGATTGGATATCTTCCGGTATTCCCAAGATGTAGCGATTATGAATCTCTTCTTTTTCTCCTTCGTCCTTGGCGATGGATATTGCCTCTCCAAATTTCTCATATTCCGGCCTTCCGGCTCGGCCAGCCATTTGTAAATATTCGAGTACGGGAATCCAATCCATGCCCCATTCTCCAGAATAACGTTTTAAAGATTTGATGATGACACGAAAAGCAGGCAGGCTCATCCCAGCGCTAAGAGTTGGAGTAGAGCAAATTATTTTAATGGTGCCTTCTCTGAATTTATCTTCAATCAATTCCCGTTGTTTTTGTAGTAATCCGGCGTGGTGGAAAGCAATTCCTTTTTTTATGCAGTGGGAAAGCCTTCGGCATTGTTTCGTAGGGGTGGAGGCGGCATGCAGGACTTCCTGTTCTAATTCCAGGAAATTAAATGCTGTTAATTTTGAAATATCTTCGGCGGTCTTTTCCGCACTGGCCCTGCTGGGGGCAAAGATGATAGCTTGTTTCTTCATCGCAATAGTTTCGAGAGCAAGCTTGAGGGAGGGATCAAGGAGAGGCATGGTATTTTCACTTATGTGATAATGATTAAATTATTTATAAATGTGTTTAATAAAAGAGGAAGAGTTATAATAATCAAAAAGGATATAAATTATACTTTAAATCATCAAAGACCGTTATTATTTCCATATTTGCCAATATTCCGGTAAAATTTTCTTTTAATCCGGATATGATAGTCTGTAAGAATTGTAAATCCTGAACTTCCACACTCAATTCATAGTCCCATTTACCCACGGTTTTGATGATATAGACGATGTTTGGATGCTGCTGGCAGTAGCGATATATCTTTTGTTCATCCGGCAAAGAATGGTTCTGGAGGCTCAGAAAGATGATGTGGTTTTGAAAGCCATAGTTCTGGCATCTGGTAAATGAAAAAAAGCCTTCTATGATTTTCTTCTGCTGCAATTTTTTTATCCGCAGGGCAGTGGTGGATGCTGGAACTTTAATTCGTGAAGCGAGTGTCATGATATCCATTCGAGCATTGGTGGAAAGTACCTGCAGAATTCTAGAATCTGTCTCGTCAATTGGTGTGGTCATAATTTCGCCGCCAAAAGAAGGAAGTTGGTGCTGCTGCCGGCTTCCAACCAGATATGTTTTGGAAAAATGATATAGAGCGACACGGGTGGAGATATCTTTATTTGAAATATGTCCCCCTATATTTTTCATTATTTCTGACCAGACGCTGTCAAAATCAAGAATATTCCTTGCCAGAATTCCAATAATAAAATCATATTTCCCTCCAAGTTTGGCCACATAGCTTACACGATGGTGCGATTGAATGAAATCTACAATTCTTTTTTCCTTTTCTGTAGTAAGATGCTGCGTGCTCACATACACGCCATAATCAGTGTATCCTAATTTTGCAAAGTTGACGAAAGCAAGATGCCAGGCAATGATTCCATTCTTTTCCAGCCTATTGATACGGTAGCGCACCACATCCGGGCCAAGTCCAACCTTTTTGCCCAGCTGCTGATTGTTCTGCCGGCAGTCTTTCTCCAGTTCCACGATAATTTTACGGTCTTTGAGGTCTAATTTAGTTATTTGGCTCATTATACATTATTTAACACTTTTTATATATAAATATTGTGATTTAAATGAAATATTTAAAGAAAGTTATTTATTAAACAATTTATTGACTCTTTAAGAGCAAAAATGAATCTTCTTCACAAAAATAAACAGTATCTTAATTCCAAATGGACCGTGGATAAAGTTCAACAAGAGATTGATGCTGGTTTACATCTTCTCAATCAAATAGATCAAAAAATTGTCGCTTTTTTCGGCTCACATAGAGCCAGCTCAGGCAGCGAATACTATCAGCATTGTAAAAAATTATCTTTTCAATTAGGAAAGAAAGATTATGCTATCCTCAGCGGTGGTGGTCCTGGCATTATGCATGCAGCCAATACTGGAGCCATGGAAGCTAAAGTGCCTTCCTTAGGCTTAAAAGCAGAATTACTCAAAGGGGAGAAAATAACCGACCCCATTTTTACGAACCAGCTTTCCTTTCACTTCCTCTTTGCGCGTCGTTTCATCATGTCCATTAAGAGCGAAGCACTGATCTTTTATCCTGGCGGGTATGGAACACTCAATGAGTTATTTGAATATGCAGTTCTTATGCAGACTAATATCGTTGATAGAGTTCCGATTATTTGTGTGAATAAGAAATATTGGTCAGGATTGTTTGAATGGCTTGAGAACAATCCTTTGAAAGAAGATTTTTTTATCCATAAAGAAGACCTTAGCTTAATCCATTTGGTAGATACAATGGAGGAAATTATAACTTTGGTTGAAAAGAGGTAATCTTCGAGAAAGGAATTTTTGCATGTTTAGCCAAACCAAATCCAGAGAAATCTTTTTTGTGCGGCAATATCGCTACTTCGATTTCGTCTCCAATAGTAGAAGCCTCATTAGCATATTTGCAAACACATTTTAAAAGTTCTTCGCATTTGCGCTTTGTGCAACCTTCTTTAGAATCTTTGATTGAGTTGCGTCCAGTTAAACTACGCAGGCCATAATCCATTTACTTACACAGTTTTAATCCTTTAGTAATCTCATCCACAATTGACTTTTTGCCAAACAGCAATATTCCCAAATATTCCACATTATCCGAGTCTTTTTCAGCAGTTTTAGCAATAACTTTTCTATCATCCGTAGTCTCTAACATCTCGCGGGTAAATTCGGCAATCTCCATATTCTCTGCACGTGCCTGCACCAGTAGATCATGAATCTGAGCTGTGCTTCCTTCTTTAATCATAATAGCATGTTGAATATTTAATTTAATAGCATGGTGATCTCTGGTCACAATAGTGTCCTGTAAAAATAATTGCTTACCCATGCGCGCGGCGAATGCGGCATTCAGATGCGCAATCGTGTTCATTTCCTGCCATCGTTCTAGTTTGGCTCCTTTGTTAAGAATGGCAACTGCTATTTTTGTTTCTGTAGATTTTCCTGTTTCGGCCTCGCCGTCAACCGGTTTCATTGTTGGAAATAGTATGACGTCTCTAATTGATTGTGCCCCGGTGAGCAGCATCACCATTCTATCCACGCCAATCCCAATTCCACAGTTAGGTGGCAAACCTACCTCCAAAGCATTGATATAATCTTCATCCATGGGGTGCGCTTCCTCATCTCCGCCTCGCCCTTGAGCAGCTTGCTCTTCTAACAATTTTCGCTGTACGATGGGATCGGTGAGTTCAGAATAGCAATTTCCCACTTCCCAGCCATTCATAAAAGGTTCAACGCGTTCCACTAATTCGGGATGCGTACGATGAACTTTAGCCAGCGGACACGATTCTTGGGGGTGATCAATAATATGAACCGGATCCATTAACTTATCTTCACATAAATGTTCAAATAAATGTAAGATCATCATCCCCCTGCTTAATTTACCTTTGTGCTCAATGCGGTGCTTTTGTATAAGTGATCTTAATTCTTTATCAGAAAGTTTGTCTACATCCAACTGGGCATATTCTTTGAGCGCATCCTTGACCGACAAGCGCTTCCACGGTGCTTTGAGATGTATGGTGCGTCCCCCATATTCGATAATAGTTGTTCCCAGCACTTTGTTTGCAACATATTCCCATAATTCTTCGGTTAATCTCATGGCATCATGATAATCTGCATAAGCCCACTGAATTTCCATCATGGCAAATTCGGGATTGTGAGTTCTATCTGCATCCTCATTTCGAAAGCAGGAACTTAAGTCGTACACCTTTTCAAAACCGCCGACGATTAACCGCTTTAAATCTAATTCATAAGCAATACGCAGATACATATTCATATCCCAGGCATTGATCTTGGTTATAAACGGCCGGGCATTGGCGCCGCCATATTGCGTCTGTAAAATAGGTGTTCTCACTTCAATGAATCCGCGGTTATCAAGAAATTCGCGAATAGCTTTGTAAATCTGGGCTCGCTTGATAAAAACATCTTTGACTTCCGGATTCATGATAAAATCAAGATAGCGCTGACGGTATCGCAATTCTTCATCTTTGAGGCCGTGAAATTTTTCTGGCATGGGAAGCAAAGATTTGCTTAGAATTTCAAATGAGGAAACTTCAATAGTAACTTCTCCCATTTTTGTTTTAAAAATGGTTCCCTTAGCGCCGATAATATCGCCTAAATCCAGCTTTTTAGCAAAAAGATCATATTTCTCTGCAAGTGCATCCTCACGCAGATATAATTGTACTCGGCCGCTCTGATCCTGGATATGGCAAAAACTAGCTTTGCCCATGACTCGCCGAAGCATCATTCTGCCAGCGACACTTACCATCTCTTTGGTATGTTCTGCAGGTTGCAGTCTCGCATATTTCTCGTTTATATCCTTGGCGTGATGAGTTTGATGATAGGTATAAGGAAAAAGATTGACACCCGCTTCCTGTAATTCCTGCAGCTTGCGCAACTTTTCTGCGTCTAATTCTACTTTCTTGGCCATCGACGAGACGAAAGAGCCAAGTTATATAAAGATTTCCTAGGCTTTGTTTATAAAGTAAAGTAAGGAGCTTATCCAAATAATTTAGCAGATAAGTATTGACCGATATAGAAAAAGACTTTCCAAGTAACGTAAATTGTACTTAAACAACCCCAAATAATAATTAATCTCATCCCCCATTCAGCATGCTTCCACATTAATGTAAAATGATGTGATAATTCTTTGTCTAATTCTTTTTGTTTTTCTTCTAGTTCTTTTTTTAATCCTTTAATATCTTCTTTTATCATTTTAATCTATGCCTTCTATTATTAAATCTCTGTTCCTTCGCCCGATGCTTTGAGTTGTAACTTTACTTTATATACAAATAGGTAAAAATAAATAATCAGACTATTTAAATACTACCAAAAAACTGTGAATGAAATGAAGGATAGAATAATGGATGAAAGATTTAATGGATGGGCGAAAGAATTTGATAATAGTTTCAGAGACTCTGAAGCCTATAAAAATATGATAAGCAAAGGATATGATCAAAATGCTAAAGACTTGCTCGGGCGGTATTTTCAATTTAAACAAGAACAATCCCATGAAAAATTAGTCTCTTGGACTAAATGGCTTGTCTTTGGAACTTGGGCTTTAGTTATAGCTACTTTGCTTATAGTAGTTTTGAAAGGCTAATTTATGTGTGAAAACGAGGGTGGGTGGAGTTCTTATAGATAAAACTTTTTCTTCAGTCAGTAGATTTATAAACAACTATTTTATTACTGGATCTAAAGAGGTGACTTTATGCTCATAACTAGCTGCGGAAATTCAGTCAAAATAGCACAAACGGTAGCACGATCATTAAAAGTGCCTTATTCTCCAATGTATATTTCTGATTTTCCTGACGGCGATTTATACCTCAAATTTAATACTCCCGTCAAAGGAAAAACAATAGTTATAATTCATTCTTTTCAGCCTCATTCCAATGAATCATTGCTCAGAATCATATTTGCGGCGGAAACTGCGAAAGATTTAGGTGCAAAAAAAGTTATTTTGGTGGCCCCTTACCTCGCCTATCTGCGACAAGACGCCCGTTTTAATCCTGGTGAAGCAATTTCCAGCAAGGTCATGGCCAAACACCTGAATACGTGCATCGATAAAATTATTACGATTGACGGACATCTGCATCGTTATCGAACTTTAGGCGCATTATTTTCAATCCCAGGAAAAGATTTGACTGCCAATCCTTTAATTGCTGATTATATTCAAAAAAATATCAAAAAAGATCCGGTCATTGTCGGCCCTGATTGGGAAAGTTTTCAATGGGCGCAGCGCATTGCACATAAGATTGGTGTTCCCGTAACTGTGTTTGAAAAAAAGCGGCATTCGAGCCGAAAGGTATCAGTCAAGATGATTAAGCCCGTTGTATTAAAAGGAAAGCACGTTATTATCGTGGATGATATTATTTCGACCGGACATACGGTCATTCAAGCAGCTAAACTTGCGTATGCCCAGGGAGCCAAAGATGTATCCACGATCGCCGTGCACGGATTGTTTGTAGAAAATGGTCTTGATAAGTTAAAGAAGGCAAAATTAAAGCATATTGTGACCACCAATTGCATTGAGCATCAGACGAATAAGATTGATGTATCATCGTTGATTGTGAGTGAATTGAGAAAGGAAAAATAAATCATTATCTTCTTGAACCATATTTCATCATTTCAAATTCATCTTCAGTCATACATAAAACCGCAGCGACTATTTTGGCAAGATCAGGATATTCTCTTTCTAATTTGCTATATTTCAAATCTGCTCTATTACTTGCACATCCTTTATCATGATTTTCGGCATTAAACGCATTATCAAACCAACGGTCACTCCAGGTTAGGTAGCTTGCTATTTGCTGAACTCTTCTTTCGGGTTCCGTTTTATCTGGAGAATACAATGTAATATATCTTCCCGCAGGAATTTCTGCTGTGTTGGACACATGTACCAGTGTAGCAACACCATACAGGGGGGCATAATCAAACGTTACAAAGCTTATATCTGGCAGATTAGGTATCTCCATTTTCCCTCTGCTGTAAAAAGTAATATGTGAAAATATTCTTGTATCCAAATTTTCAATTGGAATCATTTTATATCAGAGAGTATATTTTATCTACCCTTTCTAACCAAAATCTCAGTAATGCATTCTGATCATCATTTTGTTAAAATCACTTTGCCCATTGTACCATGCAAGATATATTGCATTAGCCACACTTGCAGAAGATACTTTTTTTACTTCTTGTGTACATAAAAAGTCTAGGGAATCTCCTGGTGCAAATTCTTGGGCAGGTTCATACTCATTCACAAGTTCTTCCATTCTAAACAGCCGTGCGCCACGAGTGCCCAATAACGTTATCGTGTCGTTATTTACCTGAAGCATGGCGCCTTCTCGTAATCCAACTACTGCATATGGAAAATGATGATGAAATTCTATGATCCTATCTTTATGTGATTCTCCTTGATGATCTATTAACTCCACTACTGCCGGGGAAATTGCCAAAACTTGCTCACGAATTTCGCTCGAAATGGTTACTTTATCAAAATAATGAGGTTTAATATTAAATGGAACTGCTTCGAGCGCATCCATATCTTGCAGAGGTTTGGCATTATCATTAGAAGAACAGATATTCATTCCCGCAATGACTGTGCCGGCGCTTACACCCATATAAGGCATTCCTTCATGTATTCTCTTTCTAAGCGGGTTGATCAATTGTCGTTGCTGTAAAGCACTTAACAAATCAAATGTGTTTCCACCCCCCACATACACTCCTGATGCATTTTCAATAGCTTTTACGGGATCTTTAGATTTATGAATTCCCATTAGCTGATATCCCATCTCTGCAAAACGAGGCTTCATATATTCGGTATATGCTTCCATTCTTTCTTCTGATGTAGGGATAGTGACCAGCTGGTGCAAAGCTCTTTGCTTTGCAAGAACTACTTTATCTATGGCGCTTGGTTCGGCATATGGAACAAAAAGTATTTCTTTTACATCTCCAAAATGCTGTTGAATCTGGGATTGACAATATCCTAAGAACACTGTTGGTTCGGCTCTTGTTTTTGAGTTGCTGATCAGGAGCAGATTTCGGTTCATTACCGCTAAAAAGGGGACTTTATTTATAAAAATTACCTCAAAATAGGTTTTTTCTTTCTCATGACGACATTTTCAATAATAGATTCAGTCATATACGAATATTTGAGCTGTTCATACGCAAATAAAATTTCATAGGTCTTGATCATATCGTGGAACTGCTCTTTCACTGCATTGATAAAGTCATGAAATTCTTCTAAATCTTTGGTGATAACATAAATAAGGTAATCGTAATAACCAAAAGTTCTGGTTGCCCATAAACTAGAACCCTGGGAGCGGATATAATTCTCAAAATCTTTACTGCTTTTAAGAGAATGGTTTAATTTAATTAAGACTGAATTAATAAATAAGCCTAAAACGGAAAAATTGATGATGGGACGGTAATGAAGCAGGTAGCCACTACTTTCTAGACGTTTAATCCGGTACGTAATGGTGTCTTTAGAAACATTCATGATTTTAGCCAAAGAAATATTTGAAATCAAAGCATCTTGCGATAAATGAAATAGTAATTTAACATCCAGCACATCAAGGTGAGCAGGTTCTGGCTTCCTTGGCTTAATTCGAGATACACCGAATGTACTTTCTTGTAATTCCTGAAGCTGTGGAAAATAGCGTCTTGGCAGAACTTGTGATGCAATGGTGGTAAGCAAAAGTAAGATATGGTCATCACGAATACGAACTCCATGTATGAGCTGCTGATAATATCGCAGGAACTCATCGGGACTTCGTGCAATCACTGAAATTTCTACATTATATTTACCACTGTAACGGATAATGGCATTGACAAATTTTGCCTGTTTTGATCTCTCTATAATGATATTCTCCTCTTCCGGAGTATGAACTTCAATAAAAATATGAAACGAACTATACCCTAATTTTTGAATATTTATTACTGCTCTTGAACCAGCGATAAGATGATTCTGTTGAAGAAGTTTAAGGCGATACTCCACGGCTTGCCGTGATAAAAAACATTTTTTGGCAATCTGAGATAGAGGCTGGCGCATATTGAACACGACTTCTCTAAGCACACGCCAGTCTTTCTTATCCAGCAATAATTCCCTTGCTTTCGGATTTAATACCCTCATATATGTTAATAAATCTTATTATATATTAAAATATTTCGCTTTTTTACTAAAAAATTGCCATTTTAATTTAAATATATCTGAGGATTAACTATCTCATCAAGTAAATAGGGAGGGACAACATGAAAATAGGCATTGCAGGCGCGCGCGGATCAATTTCAACACCTTCGGGGACAAGATTATTTAACGGACACATAAATACGACAAAATATGGTGGCAATACTACGTGTGTCTACCTGATAGGGGATGATGGGAGCGAGCATATCCTTGATGCAGGCACAGGCATACGCGATGTGGGAGTACATCTGATGAGGGAAGGTGGGTTTAATGGAAAACAACATAAAGAATTGAATATATACATTAGCCATACGCATTGGGATCACATTCAGGGAATACCTTTCTTTGCTCCTGCGTATATCCCGGGCAACAGAATTACAATATTTGGAGAAGCAAAAATAAAAGGAGTTCATGTAGATACAAAAGAATCTCTCGAACGTGCAATTCACGAGCATTCTGACCAGCCAGGAAATATACTTGGCTTGTTGAAAATTGAGGGTGACGGATTGCATACAGTATTAGAAAAACAGCAGATTTTTCGAAACTTTCCCGCACCACTAGAAGCACTCAAAGGAATTACAGATTACCATGACTTTATAGCTGGCGCGAGAATTTACCAATCGCACAGTATGACTATTGATACTTTAGCCTTAAATCATCCGGGCAATAGTATCTCCTACCGCTTTACAGAACAAAAATCAGATGGGCAAAAAAAAGTGTTTGTTTTTTCCACGGATTTCGAACCTGACGATAATGGATATGATGAAAAAATAATTGAATTTTGGGAGGGAAGCGATGTAGTGCTCGCTGATGCCCAGTATGAACCCCGCGATTCAGAGATAAAAGAGAATCCTTTCATGGTTACCTGGGGGCATAGTGATTATAAAACAGATCTGCAGATGGCCACGCTGGCAGGGGTGAAACAATTGGTGTTAACCCATCATGAGCCGAAAATGGGTGATTTATATCATGACGGCTTGGAAGTGAGGGCAAAGGCACAGGCGCTGCGCAGTGCAGAGGAATTACGTAAAGAAATAGTCAGTGTAGAATTGGCAAAGGAAGGAAAGTGGTATAACTTGTAATTTTTCACAGCACAAAATACAAAATAACCGGAATGAGCAAACAGCCCATCAGATGATTTTTTCCCACCCCCCACACAGAAGAGATCAATCCTAATGCCGTTGCTGTGCCCAAAATAATCAGGCCTAGAAATCCATCAAAGTATGCTGTTAAAAGTGTAATAAAGAAAATAATTCCCCACACTATATAACTGTATTTCACTTTCACGATGACTTTGGCAAATATCTTGGAGATATTAATAGTGAGAAGAGCAGCGGCTCCGGCAGCAGTCAGGGAGACGGCGAGAAAGATGAGCATGGTTTCAAGAGACATTCCATCCAGAAGCTTGTTGACGACTAAGATGGCTCCATTTCTAGATTTATCAAGGATGTAGGCGGCGGCAATACTGATTAACATATTGGCAGTGTTGATACCTCCCACTAAGGTTAGAAATCCTTCATCACCAATATCTCCTACCACATTGGTAGCAATGATGGCCGCTTGCGATGAGCCAAAGCCGGGAAGAAAAGCAGCAACAAATCCCATCCCGGTTGCACCAGATACTGATTTAACAAGATTTTTTTTGGAAAGGTTAAGTGGCCGATCTAATTTCTGTGTCGGAATGACAGATTTTTGAGCCAGACTGATAAGTAGAATGGAAAAACCAAATAAGCCTGACAATAACGGAAATAAAGGTTGCTCCAACGTGGGAATGCTAAAGACCAGTAAACCGAGCGCTCCGGAGAGGAGGAACAAGGCCAGTGCTTTCCATTTTTTTTCTTTTTCTCGCCAGATCATATATATCATGAGGAGAATTAAAAGGTAGCCGACAATGCTGGTGACGGGGTCGGCGAGCCATTTCATGAGCAGGATGAATATGGGAAAAAAGAGGATCCCTAATAAGATTGCCCCCAAGGCGCCGATGACGGTGCAGACGATAGCGTTATGTCCTTCGCCTTTCATCAATAAGCGATGTCCGGGCAGAACGTTGAGAGCTTGGCTTTCATCAGGTGCTCCCAGATAAATGCTTGGAAGTGCATCCAGAAAAGTATGGGTGATGGCCATGGCGATGATGTATACTCCTAAAACCAGGGGGGAGGTGATTTGTAAAAGGAGTGGAGAGGACGATAAGACTAAGAGAGAGACGAGATTGATATGCAGGCCGGGGGTGAGGCCGGTAATGATGCCGGTGCCTATTCCTAAGATGAGTGCGATGACGATATCAAGGAACATGGGG
>CAYOKQ010000039.1:14388-15261 GCA_964404595.1 uncultured Methanosarcinales archaeon
GGGTGTGTTTTTCTTTGCGGAAGATTGTGGGGATGGTTAAATAAGGGAAGTGGGGGGTAGAGTTGGTTGGGGGGTTTTAAGAAGTTTTCAGAATTACGAGGTGGTGGGGAAAAAGGGGGAGAATAAATATATGAATTTGGTTAATCGCTGTTAAATACAATAGAATTTGAGTTTTAAGAACGAGGCTTTCTTAGATGATAAAAACAGAATATTAAAAATTTATGTAGGGGCTTTGGTATTAAACTTTTAATTGATCATAAATCCACTGTAGGGTTTTCCAGTTAATATTTCCCTGTTCGGGGTTGTTATAATCCATTTTTCTGTTGATCAAGTCAAATCCAAAGAAACCATACGAACTGCCACTTTCATCTCCTTTTTTATGTGGATAATGGAACGATACTTCAAAACCGCGTTTGAATAGTCCATCCGCTACAGTTACATCATAAATAATTCCAACACCATCTACACCTTTTACAGCACCTGGAACTTCTTCTCCTTTAGGATCAACATGAAGTTCATACCTTTCAATAGAATCAGGAACAAGTAGTACGCGCCTTCCTTCAGTAAAGCCCCCTACAGCAAAGTGCCCACGCGCATCCCTAACTTCAAAGTTTCCAACATGTGTTCTATAGAGATCTTTTTCTAATGCAGATACTACTGTTCTATGAATTTCTTCCATTGTTCTAGTATCCACTACCTGTCCAAGATCATATGGTGCAATAATATTATCATCCATATATAAAGAATATTACTTATCATTTATAAAGTTTTCTACTGTAACTACTATAAAAAAGTAAATAGGTACCAAAACCCTTAAACAGTAGTTCCGACTGAAGCTGCCCCCGTTGGGTTCTCTCCATGAATATGGCGTTA
>CAYOKQ010000040.1:0-15200 GCA_964404595.1 uncultured Methanosarcinales archaeon
CAACTCGCCGAACAAAAGAAACAATGCGTCTTCTGTAAATTGATCGCGAAAGAAATTCCCGGCAAAATTGTATTTGAAGATTCTAAAACAATCGCGCTTCTGGACATCTATCCCGCGGTCAAAGGCCACACCTTATTCCTGCCCAAGGAGCATTATCCCATCCTGCCGTACATGCCCGAAGACGATTTTACTCATTTCTTTAGCCTCATCCCCAGTATGGCCAAGGCGATCAAAGACAGCATGGTGGCAACGGCATTTAATCTGTTTATTGCCAGCGGTGGCGCAGCCGGACAACAAGCTCCTCATTTCATGGTGCATTGCCTTTCCCGCGATCCTGGTGATGGATTCTATAATTTTCTGTTCAAAAAAGGAAAAAGTATCGATGAAGAACAGAAAAAAGTGCTGCTCCAAAATGTTCCTATCGCATTACAGCGGTCCTTGAAAGCAAGTGATTTTTCCAAAGACCAGCCAGTATTTTTGCAGAAGATCTACGCTTCCTCGACCATTCTCTATGAGGATGACAAGATACTCTGCGTTCTTCCCAACGCCGGAGCAGTTCCGGGCCATATTCAAATCTACAGCAAGAAAGAAGTAAAATATCTGGAGAAATTATCGATGGAAGATAGTATTTATTTTTTTATGGCGGCATCCATCGTAGCTTCACTGCTTTTTGAAGCCATGAAAGTTCAAGGCACAAATCTGATTCTCAAATCAGGCACAAGCGATGATAATCCAGAGGGACTTTTGAGCATTCATATCTTGCCGCGAAAGCAGGATGACTCCTTGCAAAGCCTGCTCTGGCAGCCCAAACAACCTAATTATAATTTAGATAATGTCGTTGAAAAAATAAAAGATAAAACTTGGAAAATAAAATATAGTCAGAAGAAAGAGGAATCAAAAATGCCTCTTCCCACTATGGAAAAGAAAATAGTGAGGATACAAGATACTTCACCCCTCACTCTCTCTGATCGCAAAGACGAGATCAGAAAAGCAATCGACGCAATTCGAGGCAAATAAAAATGCTCCACCACCTCGTTGCCCATAGTGCTGATCCTGATGGAATTATCACTCACGCCATTCTAGAGAGATCATTAACACAGATCGGGCACAAAACAAAACACTATTATGTTGATTATCCACAATTAGGAACTGCGCTTGAAAATTTGCTGACGGAAAAATCAGGGCGAGTTATCGTGGCAGATTTAAGTCTTAATGAGGAAGTAGTCCGGGAAGATCTATTTCGATCGTTGGTGGAAAAGCATCGGCATCTCTCTTGGTATGATCATCATGCATCCTCACTTAATGGACGAGAATTTTTAGGAAGGTTTTGCACAAGAGTTGCTCTTGCTTCTAATAAATGCGCCGCCAAATTAGTGGCTCTCGACTATGCAGCCCAAGATGAGTATGTTGGTTTTCTGGCAGAACTAGCCCAAGTTCATGATTTTGAAAAAAATAGGAGCCCTTTGATGAAGAGAGCGCAGCAGCTGCAGGACCTCATTGCCTCTGGCTACAATCTCCCCGCCTTAGTCAAAGATCTATCAAATGAAAGAGCATGGCATGGAAGAGAATTTAAATCAAAATATCACCACGTGATCGCTGATTTTAATCAGCGCAAACTTCAAGCTTATGAATCCTTGGAACAAAGCATAGAACACGTCAGTATTGCCGGATTTAACATTACTTTTGGCCTTGCCCCGGCATGCTTGTATATGAAATTAGCACCGCGATATTTGGATGAGAAAAGAAGTGCCCTCTACAATGAAACCGATTGCTTTGTGGTGGTCTACGAGGGAATGAATAATGTCATTTTGCAAGGATATGGGCAATTGGGGGGACAGATTCCGGCGTTATGCATTTCACAACAAGGAGGAGGGCGCGGCCATGCGGGTGGATTTTTGTTAAACCTTCTTGTTACCGGTGACACGTATGCTGATACGAAAGCAGAAATAGCAAGGCGCATGACTCTTTTCTTGACTCAAAGAGATGCCGCATAACGCTTAGCCAAGGCAAAATATTCTTTTGCTTTCTCAACTATTTTGTGTCGCATCGCCTCATCAAGGTTCTTATTATCGAGAATAAAGCAATTAACTTTAGCTCTGACATAGGCATAATAACAAGTATAGAATGGGAGCAGCGTGGCAATATCATTGTCGCTGGAAAATTGCTGATATACACCGATAAATAATTCTGCCAAGTCATGCCGATGATGAAAATCCAGATCCATGGCCATAAAAGCAATATCAGCAACGACATCACAGCAAGGAAAACGCTGGTTAAAAACGATAGCATCAAAGACGTACATGTCCCTGCCGACGATAAAAATATTCCCGGAATGGAAATCTCCGTGGCCCTGCTTTATTTTATTGGTTTGTATCCGCTTGGAAAAGAGTGCGTTGTTGTTCTGAATAAAGTGATGTACTTTTTGTTGAATGAATGAAAAGTCGTCCTGTGAAATTAATTCCGGAACCCTGTCTTTCTTCTGCGCGAATTGTTCATCCGAATTATACTGGAGAGCAGAAACTTCCCCAAATTTGCTGATCTCTGGTGAAGTATTAGCGATATAATGAAAAGTATGGATTCTGGCAGCGAGCGCCCGCATGTGATTTGGCCCGACGGCATTCTTCTCCAATAATTTGTCCATGGTGCATTCAGGAGGCAATTGCTTCATCTTAATAGCATATTCAATGATTTCTCCTCTACCGCCAACTACAACGGCCCCATTTCTTTCTTTCACGATAGGAACCACGCCATAATATAAGTCTGGCGAGAGCATAGTGTTCACTTTGAATTCTTTGTCGCATTGCTCTTTGCGTTTTTGGAGTGTGGAGAAATCTGCAAAACCTAAATTTACCTCTTTACATATCTTATATGCAAAATTTCCGGTCAGCAGAACATCAGAAATATGGGTTGAAATAATTATTATCTCCCGGGTAGGATGGGGATAGGCAGCAGGATTTTTTAATGCAGTCATTAATTCGTTCATAATAACACCTTTTTAGTTTAGAGGAAACAAGTCATTATTAAGGTTTTTGGAAGTCAAGAAGTTATTCTCCTTCAAATTGAACCAGAGAAATCAGGGTATAATCTTGTAATACTTCCCTTCCTTTGAGGTTAGGCAACTCGATAACCACCGCACACCCGGCCACAATTCCGCTTAACCTTTCAACAAGTTGAGTTGCAGCTTTTAGGGTGCCGGCCGTTGCCACCAAGTCGTCCACAATTAAAACATTATCTCCTTTCTGAATTGCATCGGCATGTATTTCAATCTTATCAGTGCCATATTCCAATTTATATTCCTGTGAAACAATCTCTGCCGGTAATTTTCCTTTTTTGCGAATGAGGACCAAAGGCAAGTGCATTTCATGTGCCAAAGCCGCGCCAAAAATAAATCCTCTCGATTCAATGCCGGCAATTTTAGTAATATTTTTTTCTTGATACTTTTCTTTGAATTGCGAAATGCAATACTGGAAGGCCGCGGGATTTTGGATGAGCGTGGTAATATCCCGAAACATGATTCCCGGCTTGGGCCAGTTGGGGATAGTGCGGATGGTGTGTTTAAGATCCATAATCTCTCACCTTATTTTAGGTATCGTTGCCAGCAGCAATTTCACCACTTTATCCACATTTTCACTAAACACTTTCAGCACTTCTTCATGCGAAACCGGTTCAAGATCATCAAATAAGCAATCATAGTCGGTACTCATGGCTACGGCGGCATAAGGGATTTTTAATTCATTGGAAAGTGCAGCTTCAGGTGCAATAGACATATTGATCACGTCTGCTCCCCACAGGGCGAACATCTTACTCTCTGCTTTCGTGGAAAATCGTGGACCTTCAATAGTAATTACAGTCCCTTTCGGATGATGTATTAATTTTAATTGCTGGCATGATTCGATAAATACGTTTCGCAAATCCTCTGAAAAAGGCCTGGCCATCGGTGTATGTCCGTGAGTGCCAGGTTCAAATTTCTCGTAGAAAGAAATAGTCCGATGCCGTGTAAAATCAATGAATTGGTCGAGAATTACCAAATCTCCTCTTCCAATTTCCCGCTTCAAACTTCCGCAGGCAGAGGTTGCCAGAATGTGGGTGCAGCCGATTTTCTGCAGTGCGTGAATGTTTGCCCTAAAATTAACTTGCGTTGGTGGAATAGTGTGGTCTCGTCCATGCCGGGAGATGAAAGCGACCTGCGTCATTGCAATCTTTCCGATGCGCAAAGGTGAAGATGTTTCTCCGAATGGAGTCGATACATCTACATCTGAGGCTTCTTCCAATTCTTTAATATTATATAATCCCGAGCCACCGATGATGCCTATTTTAGTCATTGTTTGGAAGTAGAGAGTGCAATTTATTCTTAAGGTTTTTGGTGGTGGAGGAGATAAATGTGAGGAGTAAGGGATTGTTGAAGAAGAGATAATTTTTATTCTCTATTCCTTGGCAATTTTCCATAACGCCTCAAAGAATTGCCTAAAAGATTCTTTAACCAAATGCCCTTTTAATAAAAACAAGGATGGTTCTTCTTTCCATTGGACAATCGCCACTGCAGTTGGAAAAATAACAATAGGAGCCAGCGTATGCTGCTGTAAGTATCTTACTTTTGTTCTGGATAATTTTTTGTAATACTTCCCAATTTTTTCCTTTAAATCAGCATTCATGATTATCCTCATATTCACCTTCTTTTCAATCCGCCTCGCATTAAAATTTTTATAGAAGTTGCGGTAAGTTACTCTGGAAATATCTTCTCCTCCCCGCGCGCCTAAAACTAATATTTCATCTCCTGCTTTGCTTTCCGCAAGCGTTTGTTCGTACGCTGCCTGTAATCCTTTATATCCTGTAAAAAGGAGCGCTGCTTCTTTTTCTCCAGCAGGTTTTGAGGTTAATAGTTCTGGAATTGCTTCTTTTATTTTCTGATAGGTTTCGTGGGCTTGTCGTTCCAGAACGTGGGGACTGGATGCTTGGAATATTTTTCGTTTCCCTCTCAAAGTAAAGATAACTAATCCCCTCTGCTGTAAATTTTCTAAAATGTAATAAACAGTGCTTCGCTGTATTTTCAGCTTCTTGGCTAGTTCGCCGGCAGTCAAAGAGCCTAACTTTAGCAGTGTTAGATACGTTTGGCTTTCCATCGCAGTTAGCCCCACTTGCTGGAGCAGTTTTTCTTTTTCCATATTGTTGTCCAGTAGAATACTCTATATATTTAAATATTTCGGCTTTGTTTCACGGAAGTAGTGATTTACAATGACAAGATCAAATATCACTCGACTAGGAAGGGCACTCGCAAAAGTAAATGAAGAACGGGTTAGATTAATGGAACGTTCCACATTTTTATCATTAGAAGAAGTGCTTGATATTGCAGAAAGAATCCCACTGGAAAGATGGATTTTTGGCAAACGTAGCCCTCCACCGCCGATTGAACAATGGTTTCAAAGGTATAAGCATCGGGGATACTTGTTTAGGCATCATAGAGTAGATATACCAAATTCTGCTTTTGCCATATTATTAGTTAGAGAAGGTTTAGAAAAATCAAGATTCTATCATGATAGAGGCAATCCGGCGTGCACACCAGAAAGTGGGCAGTACGAAACATCATTATTGCTGTATATTAAAGCTTTTGGAGATTCTCACGGTGGAGCTAGTCTATTTGGAGTATCACAGGCAGAATCAGTAAATATTTGGACAAAAGAGAGTCCAAGGTCGGATAGACCGATAGAATTTAATCGCATTGAAGAGTTATATGATAGGGTACACGAGGTCTATTTTAAGAGGTTTGAGAGTTAGATCAATACCTGTAATGCTCCGCTTTATACAGCCTGATTTCGAAATTTCCTGATATATTTTATAAATCCTTGATTCTTCCCTCATTCAAAAGAGGCGAGATCAAAGCCTTTCACATAAATTTTTCCCTCGGCGAGGCCGTCAGGCTCCTACCTAAAAATTTATTGTAGGTTTTGCCGAAAAAAAGGCTCTTTTTCTGGACTCTCTAAGTTTAGCCTCCGAAAACTTAGAGGTGAATCACATGAAGAATTCAACTATTAAAGAACAGAGGCGAAAACTAATCTTAAATTATGCTAAAAGAATATATGAACAAGAAAACCGCATTGTTTCTAAAAGAGAGATCAGGTCCGTGTTTCACCTTGAACTTTACAATTATTTTAAGAATATTTTTGAGCTGTATCAGCACTTAAACATTGATGTTCCATTATGCTATTCTCCTCGAGAATATGCGATAAATAAAATCATGGAATTTGTCAGACTAAAATCAAAAGAAGGATTATATCCTACAAAAAACGAGATTGAAGCAAAGTTTGATATTCATATTTATACTTATTTCAAGGATATAGCGGATGTTTATTCCAAATCCGGCGTTGATTATTTGTTGCATTTAGAAAAAATAAGAATAAGCAATTTTCACTCTTCTCAAAAAATAGAGGAACAGAAGGAAAAGATTATCAATTATATCAAGGAAAGAAATAAATTAGGATGTTTTGCTGGGGTTCTAGAAATCCAGCATAAATTAGGATTAAATTTCTACAAATATTTTAAATCGCCAAAAGAAGCCTATAAAGAAGCAAACATAGATTACAGTAGAGTTTGCCCAATAATACTCGGCAAAAATAAAGAGGAGATATTAACGAAAATTGCTCTTCACCTCCTGGTAGAATTAGGTTATACTATCAAAAGAACATCAATATTTGATAGCCAGAGATTCAATAAAGGCCCAGATATTGAGCTACTCGACAATCATGGCAAAGAAATATTGGTAGAGATAAAAGCTTATCAAAGTCGGTATTGGATTACCGCCAGAGAGATTCAGCAACTAACCAATTATATGAAAAAAAGAAACATCTCTCAAGGTTTATTTATTACCACCGCTACCAAAGTAAACCATAATCCCCGGAATATAAAAATAATTGATGGTGAAGAATTAATAAAGCTGTTACAACAAAATTATCTTGGTTCTTTTATTGAAAATATTAAGTGGATTCAAGAGGAAAAAGTTAATGCTATCTCCAGAGAAATTGCCTTCATGAAAAAGAGGAAAGAGATTATTCAGTACATCATTTCACTTGGAGAAATTCCTACTCAAAGGCAAATCGAGAAGAGTTTGAATATCAGCCTCAAAACTTACTTTGCGAATCCACCCCGCCGTACTTTACTCCACGAAATAAACAAAGCTAATACCGATAATGATCCGCTTTATAAGGGCCCTCAACAGGAACATCCAGATACTTAGCCTGCTTCGAAGTCAAAGTGGTCAGTTTTACCCCTAACTTTTGAAGGTGGAATCGAGCGACATCTTCATCCAGCTTTTTAGGAAGCATATACACTCCCACTTCCTGCGGTTTAGTCCATAATTCTATTTGAGCCAAAACCTGGTTGGTAAAAGAATTACTCATCACAAAACTGGGATGGCCTGTCCCGCATCCGAGGTTCGACAACCTTCCACGAGCAAGAAGTATGATCGAGTGCCCATCAGGGAAGAAAAATTGATCCACTTGCGGTTTGATATTTATTTCTTTTATTTTAGGATAATTTACCAACTTATCGACCTGGATTTCATTGTCGAAGTGTCCGATGTTACATACAATAGCCTGATCTTTCATTTTTTCCATATGTTCTATTCTGATGATATCAGTATTTCCCGTTGCAGTAACGTAAATATCGCCAATACTAAGAACATCTTCAACAGTTTTCACTTCATATCCTTCCATTGCCGCCTGTAAGGCATTAATCGGATCAATTTCAGTGATGATTACTCGGCAGCCATATCCGCGCAGTGATTGCGCGCATCCTTTGCCTACATCTCCATAACCTGCGACTACTGCAACTTTTCCAGCCAGCATGACGTCGGTTGCTCTTTTTATTCCGTCAACTAAAGATTCCCTGCACCCATACAGATTATCAAACTTCGATTTGGTGACAGAATCATTGACGTTGATAGCCGGAAATAATAATCTTTTTTCTTTGAGCATCTGATAGAGGCGATGCACTCCCGTGGTCGTTTCTTCTGAAACACCTTTTACTTGTGCAGCTATTTTTGTCCATCGTTGCGCATCTTCACCATATGACTCCTTCAGGGCCACCATTAATTCGCGAAAATCTTCCCCTTCCGCGCTATAATCCCAATCTAAGAGAGCTTGATTTTGTTCTATTTCTACTCCTTTGTGGATCATCATCGTGGCATCTCCACCGTCATCGACAATGAGTGTCGGCCCTTTATTTTCCGGGAACAGTAATGCTTGTTTCGTGCACCACCAATACTCTTTCAGATTCTCTCCTTTCCAGGCAAATACGGGGATTCCTGCTTTAGCAATGGCAGCTGCGGCATGATCCTGTGTTGAGAATATATTGCAGGAAGCCCAGCGAACCTCTGCGCCTAGTGCCGCTAATGTTTCGATAAGAACAGCCGTTTGGATAGTCATATGCAAAGAACCGGTGATGCGAGATCCTTTCAAAGGCTTTTGCTGCTGATATTTTTCGCGAATGGCCATCAGGCCGGGCATTTCTTTTTCAGCAATAATAATCTCTTTCCTGCCCCATTCTGCTAATGTGATATCTTTGACTTTATAATCATGAGTCATAGTAAGTACACCTCGTTAGGATTAGTTTGGCAGGGATAATATATATAAAGGTTTAGAATCTGGAATACACTTTTCAGTTTTTTAGAAAAGGAGAGTTTTTTTAGAGGGCAGACGAAGGGTATGGCACAAGGGGAGTTAACCGCTTTCGATTTTTTTCAAGAACAATAATTTAATCTCTAAGAATTTATTTACCACACAATTCTTCTAACAATTTTCTAGTCTCAGCTTGATAACGAAGTTGGGAAAAATCATTAACTAGATTAGATACATTTGGTCCCATCGGAATGAAATTCGGAAGTTCATAACGGGGCGTAGTTTGACCATTCCCAGTGGGAGAACCAAGGCGAAGTACGTACTCAGTCCAGCGTCCATTTAGACCACATTCGACAGATTCAAAACCAAATTGGCTTGGGAGGGTGGGCGTAACGTAAATTCTCAGTTCAGATCCAGGCATATTTTGAGGATCTCTTGATTCATCACGATCACTTAAATAAACTTTAGCAAGTCTTTCATCTTTCAACCGTCGCTCTATCGAATAAACAGGGCAAGAAAATCTCCACTCCGTACCTTTTCGTCCATGGTTTAATAAATATCTTGCCAGCCCTACGGACGTTTCTGAGAGTGAATGAACAACTGATAAAACTGGTCTTGACATAGTTGATAAGTAGTTGATAAGAGGTGTTTATAAGAATTATGAATCATAGCCTCAACAGGATAAGGTTTAAACATGATTTATGCCAAAAAATTTCTCGCGAAATCCCTCTTTTGTATCTTTGTACCCCTGCTTTTACTAGCGATAGCTCAAGCCCAAGCTCTGGATTGTTCTTCTTGCATCAGCCAAAAAAAGTGTTAAAAGAAAGCCGCAACCACTTCCGCAAGGCCAAAACAAGCAAAAGCTTTAAATATAACTATTATTATATTAGGTAATAATCATTACCATTAATGATAATACTATGGGAAAAATCCAAGAAGTTAAAAGTTCGCTGCCCGAACAAGAAGATTCCTTAGTTCGTTTCTTTCAAGGCTGTGAAAAAGGAAAAAAATTTGTGAGTGATACTTCCGACCATTATAAAAAACATTTGGCTAAAGCAAAGCATGATTTAACCAGAGCCACTGCTGAATTTGAAGATGAATGCTGGGATTGGACCGTGGTTAAAGCCTATTATTCCATCCATCATGGCGGAAATGCACTTCTATCAAAACACAAAAATGTATTTTCTAAAGATCATTCCTGCCTGATTATCGCTTTGAAACAGCATCAACTTATTGACACCTCCCTTTTCGACGAACTGATGGAGCTTTATGAGAAATTTTCTGATACTTTAAGCTTGGATCTGGCTTTCCAGCTCCGAAAAATAAGCCAATATAATGTTGATGAATGGGATGGCGTGACCAAAGAAGATGCTGAACTCATTTTGGGAGTAGCGAAGAAGTTTATTAAATTCGTCGAGGAAAAAGTATGATCGAGGATCTGCTTCCCGGCAATAAAACCAAGATGCGTATTCTGAAATCTATTTATGAAAGTACTGGGATAAATCTCACTGCTCTTATACGTACCGCAAAAGCTTCTCCTAATCTAGTATTGCGATACGTTAATGCCCTTTTAACGTACGGCATTCTTAAAGAAAATAGGTTGCAAGGCCAAAAGAAAGTTCATATGCGCATAGTGAAGCCCAACCTAAGCAGGGAAATTGGAAAAGCTGCTTTTTATTTTGTTGAATTAGAAAAGCATTTTTCGACCATCAATAAATATAAATCTCTAAAACCTTATTTTTCCCAGTTGGAGGATTTATGTGCAGAAAATAATATTATAGTGCTATTGTATGGATCTTACGCTCGTCTGGCTGCTGAAAAAGAATCCGACTTGGATTTACTTTTTATAGGAAAAATAGATAAACATATTCTTCGGGCAATAAAAGAAATCTTTATAACCTTAGAAGTAGAACCATCCCTTAAAATGGAAACTGCAAGGAAATTTATTAATCAGAAAAATAAGCCCCTCTATCAAAATATACTTCGAGAACATATTGTGGTCTGCGGAGGATGGCAGTTTATGAAAATAATGGAAAAGGTGCATGAATGAAAGCAGAATCCGGCGATAAGGTCAAACTGGTAACTAAACAGGAAACAGTAGAAGGGATTCTCCTGCCCAGTTTTCAAGAAGGAGTTACCCTCCTCAAATTAGATAATGGCTATAATATCGGATTTCCTGAAAAAGAGATCACTAAAATGACTGTTCTTGAAAAAGCGAAAGAAAGTGCAGCAACATCTAAAATTAAAACCACCTCTTCCAAAAATCTGCCCACTATTTCCATTCTTCATACTGGTGGAACGATCGCCAGCAAAGTAGATTATAAGACTGGCGGGGTATTTGCTGGATTTACCAACGAAGATTTCCTGAGCCTGTTTCCAGAGATGAGTACTATTGCCAATATCCGCTCACGCCATGTGGCTAATTTAATGTCAGAAGATATGCGATTTTCGCACTACCGGCTCCTGGCGGCAGCAATTGAAGAAGAAATTAAAAAAGGAACCGCCGGCATCATTATCGGGCATGGAACAGATACCCTTGCTATTACCTCCGCGGCATTAGCATTTATGATCGAACATCCGCCAGTTCCCATTATTTTAGTTGGTTCACAACGCTCATCAGATCGGGGCAGCAGCGATGCCGCGATGAATCTATCTTGTGCAGCACAATTTATTATCCACTCTGGATATAAAGGTGTGGGCCTTTGCATGCATGAGCACAGCAGTGATACCACTTGCGTGATTATGCCTCCTTTGAAAACGCGTAAGATGCACACGTCCCGCCGCGATGCCTTCAAAGTGATCAATGGAAAACCGATGGCTAAGATCGAGTATAAAACAGGCACTATTGATTGGATCAGCAAGCCCAAGGTCTCTGATGGAAAAATGGTAATTCGTTTCCAATTTGAAGAGAAAGTCGCTATCATCAAAACGCACGTCAATATGTCTTCCATTTTTTTCGATGCGCTCAATACTCACAAGTTCAAAGGCCTGATATTGGAAGCAACGGGCATTGGACAAGCTCCCACTAATATTGATGAAAATCTGCCTAATTATAAAGCATTGCGCACGTTTATCAAGAATGGGGGCGTGGTGGTATTAACCAGCCAATGCCTCTTTGGTACAGTGCATCCAGATATTTATTCTAATTGCCGTAGACTGCGGGATATCGGGGTCATTTTTGGCAAAGATATGCTCACGGAAACTGCTCATGTTAAGTTAGCCTGGCTACTGGGTAATTATCCTGAAGATGAAGTTAAGAGGCTTATTTCAATCGATCTTCGTGGTGAAATAACTCAACGGCAGGAGTATATACCTAACTTCCTAGAATAAATATAGTATATATGCTTTTTCAGCCATTCTTCAGATACATTTATATACAACTTACTGGAAAATCTTTTTCTCCAATGGAAGACGCAACAAGAATTGTACGAACAGGTACCGCATCGGTACGAAGCTGGAGTCCTACTTTTGAGGATTCGCTATGCCGGATTGCCTTTCGAGGTATTTGTTATGCTACTCCTGAAAGAGCTAATTGTTTGTATGACTTGCCGATGTCCGCGGCAAATCACCTTACCGTTGTGCAGGATATAAAAATGGCCAGCACGATCGCCGCGAGAAATCAATACGACTTCATTCTAATGGCAGGACCACCAGCTGGTCAGTTAGATGACGTGGTTGCTATTATCAAGGCCGTTCACAAATCCGGTCAAAGTATTCCTCAAATGTATATTCACGGCCCAATTCACCCCGATTTACATGATCTGTTACCATTATTTGCACCTAAGTACGGGCTGCGTGAAGTCTATAAGGCAGAGACGGGCAGATTACTACAACATTTGGTGAATTAATATGGGGATCACAATTATGGCTCCGGGTACAAAAATTGTAGAGATTACTCGGAGAAAACCACAACTAGATCTTTTGTATACTGTTTCAGAGAAAAATGGTGAACCTCTAAGTTTAGAGGTACCTGAATTTGAACACAGTGATTTAGGTTCTTCCATACTGTACCATCGCGCTTTCGGCGCTCCGTCGCGGACATTGATTGGAATAGGGGGCGAATTTTTCAATTTTCCAATAAGACACAGTATTGGGATGCAAAGGCCAAAGAACTGGCATCCTCTCTATGTAATAGATGAACAGACGCCGGATCAATTATATTCATTTATTGATGGTATCGCCGCCATTGTAATTGACCAAGCAAAACGGCACTATTTGTGCCAGACCAATGTAGCAGTTGTCGATAATTTTTCTCACTCCATTCTCGATCACTTAGCTGCATCGTATAGACCACTCCCTATTCTTTTTACGCAAGTAACTATCCCGTCAAGTGATATTTTGGATTTGGGTTTCTCGCATCAAATAGGATCACGTATGGCATTCCAAAATCTTGCAAGATTTTTTGAGCAATTAGGGACGTACAAGCCAACTGGTCCAGATTTTAACTACACCCATTTGCGGCAAGCAGGATGGCCTTGTGATAAGAGAAACCTTTAAGTATTTCTTTTACTTCTCCAAATAAATGAAAATAATCCCTCTCCTCATGTTCTTATTTTTTGTGCTCGCCTGCACGCCTTCTGAAGAGCAATGTTCTGTAGATGCAGACTGTTCTCCTGCCGCCTGCTGCCATGCTGATGCTGCCGTCAATGAACAATATGCGCCTTCATGTAACGGTGTTTTATGCACCATGGAATGCCGGCCAGGAACAATTGACTGCGGCCAGGGGCAGATACGGTGTGTACAGAAAAAATGCAGTGTGGTTTTGAATGAATGAAAATTACCATTGGTCAGAATATTAGGGAAGTTATTTTCGGAGTTGAAGATGGTGCAATTGGAAATTTAGGATTAGTTGTGGGGATGGCCCAGGCTGCCGCTCCCAACACTTTAATTTTGCTCGCGGGTATTGCAACCATGTGTGCGCAGGCAATTTCGATGTTCGCCGGGAATTACTTGTCGATCAAATCCGAGAAAGAATATTTTTCAGTGAAGAAAAAAGGGCGGGAATATGGGAAAGCATATTCAAGACATAAAAATCCGGTCATTTCCTCCATCGTTATGGGTTTATCTGTCATTGTGGGAGCGGCAATTCCATTACTGGCATTTTTATTTTTAGAATCATATGACGGAATTGTGCCGGCGATAATTGTAACGCTGATTGGCCTGTTTATATTAGGGGCGGTAAAGGCCAAATACACCTTGCGTAACTGGTTTCGGTCAGGGATAGAAATTATGCTGGTAGGATTTATTGCGGCAAGTGTTGGATATGGGATTGGAAATTTATTCGCATAAAGTTTTTGAAAGAAATGGAGGAGAAAAATAAGAAAAAATTTACCATGAAACTCCTTCCTCAATCGTTTTTTACCAGCAACACCGTGGAGGTAGCCAAAAATCTTCTGGGTAAAATAATTGCTGTTAATGGCTGCACTGCCCGCATCGTCGAAACCGAGGCATATGGCCGTGATCCTGCCTCACATGCCTTCAAGAAAACCGCCCGCAGCAAGATTATGTTTGAAACACACGGGCATGTCTACGTCTATCTTATTTACGGGATGTACGAATGCCTTAATTTTACCACCGAGAAAAAAGAGGCAGGGGCAGTTCTGATCAGGGCGGTTGAACCTTTGCAGGGGATTGAAAAGATGAAGAAAAACCGCCAAACAGAAAACCTTTACAATCTTTGTTCCGGTCCGGGGAAATTGTGCCAAGCGCTGAATATTACCCGAGAATATAACGGCTTAAAATTGGGTCAAGAAATAAAAGTTTATGATGATGGTTTCGAAGTAGGAAAAACAAAGAATTCTTCCAGAATAGGTATAAAAGATGCCCTGAATTTACAATGGCGGTTTTTTGTGGAAGGAAATCAGTTTGTGAGTAAAGTAAAATTATCTACCATTAAATAAATCACTCCAGGAACTTTCCTACATTTGCTTTAAAATAATTCTTTCCTTTAATCATTTTATACTCATGGTAATCTTTACTCATAGAGAATATCCGCGAGTTCTTTAGCTATATTTTCTAAATCCTGAGCATTTGCTCCTGCCAGATATTCATCTACTTCTTCTTTCATGAGGCGATGCCGAAGAAGAAACCTATCTTGCGGGATGAGTGATGGATTTTTAGATATTAACGCTTTAAATTAACCATCATATTTTTAAATAAAGAATAACAGATATGAATGCTGCTTACGATGAAAATAATAACTTTAACCGGTGAGGCAGGATCTGGCAAAACGTCCATTGCTCGGAAACTTCTTGATGATGGATTTGAGATGATAACCAGCACGACCACCAGGGCCGCAAGGCTATCTGACTTGCCTAAAGAGTATGAACATGTTAACGCGGCAGAATTTTCGTTATTGACAGCTGCTGGCGCTTTTATATGGGCAGCAAACTATGCTGATAATCAATATGGGACACGGTATCTTTATCTGGATCGGGCAATCTCACATGACAAAGCGGGAATAATGATCTTAACTCCCGAGCCTATACCCCTATTACTGAGCTATACACCTGGAGTAGTTCCTTTTTTTGTGTGTACTCCTTCTAAAGAGGTTTTACGGCAGCGCTTGCAAGAGCGCGGCGATACTCCCGC
>CAYOKQ010000041.1:0-14638 GCA_964404595.1 uncultured Methanosarcinales archaeon
TTTTCCCCTTTTTTCTTAGAATTTAGCCTAAAACTTCAATCGGATGTACTGTATATGGGGGGCTCTTTGAGAATGAAATAAATGGGTGGTAGCGAGGATTTAGGTGATAACACATGGCACAAATTAATAATAAAGAACGATACGTTCAATGGGTACAAGAAAATTATGATCCGAATATATTAGTGGCTACAAAAGTAAATCGTTTTCTCTCGCCTCCTCCTGAGCAAGGATGCAGTCTCGGCCTGGAAGAAAGGGCCTATTTGTATGTATTTCGCAAGTTCCCTTTAATGCTTGAGGGTTCAACTGGTTCAGGAAAAACAACTTTGGTTGAAAACTTGGCGGTGAGGCTGAATCTTCCTTTTTATCGAGCAGAAGGGCGAGAACGTTTATCCCTGATGGATACGCTCGTTGATCCACAAATGCAAGATGGAAAGACCTTAATGTATCCTCGGGAATTAACGCTCGCTGCTATTCATGAAGGGATATTTTTCTTGGAAGAAGCTGCTAATATTGATCCTAATAAAATGGTAGAATTTCACTCGGTTCTTCAGAATAAACAAATTAGTGTTCCTACGCAGTTTGGAAGCATTCAATTTGATCTTAGTGATATAGAAAATTTTCGAATTGTCGCTGCCGGTAACTTTGCTTATCAAAAGCCCAACTTCAGTATTGCGTCATTGCAGCGGTATGTATGGATGGTTATGCCTTATATGGGCACTCGTGAGTTCACTGCGTCTCTTCGTGCTGATTCGGAAGGAAAAGCTCAGCTAAGTGAATTTACTGATGATCTTCGAAAACTGGAAACGAGATTTGATGAACTTTATGGAACAAAAGTAACGGCAACCCCGCGAGCGATGGAAACCCTGGCAGCTTTACTTACGAGTATTCGAGATAAAACTGACAAAGAAAATTTAGGTTTTCATCAAAATCAAGCGTGTTACAAACGAGCACAAGTGTGCTACTCACCCGGATTAACGCCCGATGACTTCTACCAATTTGTATTGGAAACTGCCGTCATTCCTATCGCCGCCAAGAATATGTATCTAGGGAAACAAAAGCCGGTCGATAAATTTAAAGAGATTGCCCGTAATGAAATTGATCGCCACAAGAATATCTTTGAAGGAAAAGTAACCGAGGCAGCTCGAGGAATGCGACTTCCGCGTTTAGGACGATTATTAGCCAGAGAAAGAAGTGCTTAGGTGATGCATGTCGGCTCTCCTAGATTTCGTGTACAATGCGGGTATTAGCGGCGTAGCGACGGCAAGTTATCTCGCGGCCGAGCGATTGTACCATTCTCGGCTGGGAATGCGCGCGGTGCCACCATCGGTTACGCCGCGAGATCAAAACTCACATGTTGAAGATTTAGTTCCTGAAATTAAACTTATTTTAGAAAATCTCTTACATGATCGACTCGATGAA
Organism: uncultured Methanosarcinales archaeon; assembly: GCA_964404595.1. Taxonomy (GTDB): domain Archaea; phylum Nanobdellota; class Nanobdellia; order Woesearchaeales; family GW2011-AR9; genus CAYJXA01. The sequence goes on from CAYOKQ010000041.1 coordinate 1,420, forward strand.
AGAATCAGTGACCAAGGATCGCAATTTAGTGGCCCGGATTTAGTTCGAGCAGAAGTATGGCGGCAAGCTGGCATACAAAGGGAAGATATCTACAGAGAAGAAGTAAAAAGGCCTGATAAATATCAATTCATTCTGACTTTTACATCTGCCAGGCAAGATGGATTGGAGGTAACGCAGCCGTACATTATGTTATTAACTAAGGCCATGGCCAAAGCAATTGATGATTTAGGCCACCCCGTGGCAATTAACTGTGTGGGAAAAGATTTTACAGTAGTCAAACGTGCTCAAGATCCTCTGGATCTTCCGGTTCTGGATCATTTGCCAGTTGCGCCTGTGCTGAACCTGCATCAAGGAGTTGAAGCGGTTGCCTCATTGGATGCTCTGGAAGCAACCGTTCGCAACATATTCTTTTTTTTCGTTAATGGGAATTCACCAATCTCAGATCGGCGGTATGTTCCTTCCATTGAATTTGGGCATTCTTCTCGAGTATACGCCTACCAACTTGGGAAAGAAGGATCAGATTTAGAGCTTGCTGATATGAGTTCCTTTACTCCTCAGTGGACTACACATATTCCACGCGTCTATGCTAACGCGTTTGTAGTCAGTAATGTGGCATCACTGCAATCTAGCTTTGCTGATTTTATTCATCAAGCTAAACAATATAGATAACTATGACCACCCCTACCTTAGAACAATCTTTGTACTCTCGGATTGCGCATGAGCGTAAAACAAGATTCTGGTCTAAAGCGACTGCTCTTTTTGGGGCATGCATGGCGACTATTTATCTAACCACGTCAGATCGAATTAAAATTGATGACCAGACCAACAAACGTATCGAAGCTTCCGGGAAAATTGAAGATCGGGGCGGGCTCTCCATCAATGGTATTGTCGTTCCTTTTACTGCGCAGTACAATACGCTTACGTTAGATGATTATCTCAGCGGTCAAACGCATACATACAATGTTCAAGCCACAAAATCAACACAGCATCCCATCGACAATGTTCTGTTTACATTTAAGCGTGGAAAAGGCACTTACGTGCAGGAACTTGATTTTAGTACTGCTGTTCCCTTAGAAAAAAAAGAATTAACCTTTGCCGGAACAGCGGAATTACAAGAAATAACAATCACTTACAGTGATGGGAAAAAATACTCCGTGGCTTTAAAGGGCAAATGAAATCGACACTTCGCAGATCATTATTGAACTATGTACAAGGTGAAGGACGAAGTAGAATGCCTTCTGACTCGGCACTACGTCGATTTTGGTTTCCTATAATCGGAACTGCTGCTGCTTTGAGTTTAGCGTATGTTGTAGGTCGAAGTCCCCCTGCAAAGATGCAAGTACAGTATCATGATGAACGAGTTGAAGTACCGGTCGTGCAGGGAACTGGATATGATAAAGATCATTTTAGCCGCTTAGAAGTATCTTGCAAAGGAAGCAGCAATTCTGTTTTCTATCCCAGTACAGCAGTTAAAAAATGGGACGGGCGACAGTATTTGGAGCGGTCGCGGCAAACACAGGAAATGTATGCGGCTCATTCTCTTCACGAGGTGATGTTATCATTATATTTACCCCAAGAACCCCAGCAAGTTATTATTGGCGGAAAAGATTTTAGTCCTTTTGTTCGTCCTATTGTCGATGGATATAAGGTGGTGGTTTTAGTGAAAGATACTCTTTTTGCATCAGCCAAATCAGAACAAGGACAATTAGAGCAGGCGCTGGAAGTGCTCATTTATTATCACACGCCAGATTCAGCTGATGTGACTAAGTCCGGCTCCAAAACACCGGCTAAACATTTGGAAGATGCTGAGAGCTATGTGTTGCGGTTGGTGCAATTATGAGCAGGAAAAACCAAAGAAAAGGCGAACCGGGACGAGGATTTAAACGCTTTAGTCAGCTGGTTTTTGCAGGGACATTATTGTATAATCTTTCCAGGCTCGGATGTAGTGCTGGAGACCATATCCGGTATATTTCTTCATTGAAAGGAAATGGACAGCAGCAGGAAATGGTGGAGCGTGGACTTGCTGATCGATCAGAATTAGAAAAACAATTAGAGCAACAAGGAAAACCAGAATTAGATTCTAGTAAATCTATTGCTGATTTTCTAAAAGAAGGGCAAAGTCCAAGCGATCTGGGAAATTATATGGATCATCTGAAAAGAGATCATGACAGTGGCCGCACGCCTGAAAAAATGGATGCGACCAGCCTCTTATTGACGGCGAAGGAATTCCGGTTTCGGATTGATCCGCCAAAACAAGATCCGGGAATAAACCCCACCGCGGACAAAGGGCCTGAAAAGTATCTTGATCCGGATGCCGCACAAGAAAAAGGGCACCATTTTGAACTCCATAAAGCTGACGGGAATGATATACTTGCGTATACTCGTGATACGAGCCACATTGTTCCTCGAGGCCAATTTAATTATGGCAAACCATCACCGCAAAAAACTCCTGAGAAGAGATTGGAAGTGGCCAAAGATAACAAAGCTATTGTGATGGTCGACACCTCAGGAAGCATGTGTTCCAATAAGAATAATTATCAACACAAAACATTTGCAGGAAAAAAATACCAAGTCTATTTGCCTTCTGCATTTGCGCTCTCTATTGCTGATTATTATATCCATGAACTGCAAAGCATGGTAAGCGGCTATACTTTTTCAACCAATAGTCACGCAACTCCCTTTGTCCTCAATATGGATACTTTAGCAAATCATTTCGCTCAGGTACAGTGTGGAACGACAATCATTGATTATGATTTACTGGAAAAAACACTCAAAGGGTCAAGTTCCGCAGTCGATATTTATATTATTGCTGATGCGGATATTTTCAGCGAGTACGATATGCAAAAAGCTATTGATGGATTACAGGATGTTATGCGACATGTAGGCGGCGGCACGGATCTGAATAGGGTTTTTTTCATCGAGTGGCGAACGGGAGAGCAAGGATACAATCCACGAAAAGACCAGATTATTCAACAGAAAGGAATGAAGAATACATATTACTCTAAAATCACTAAGTTAGAGGACATGGAACAATTAATCAAGACATTGCAAGGTAAAATGAAGGCGGGAAAACTATGAAACGGATTCAGCCAATCATGACGATGGAACTGCCAGATGAAGGTCATTATGCAGTACTTGGCCGTCCGGTTCCCGTGAGTGTTCATTCGCTGGAAGATGCATGCTTATTTATTGATGAAATGTGTTCGGACATCTTAGAGCCTTGCCGGGATCTGGAGCAGCCAGATGCCCTTGTACGCATGGGAATGTATGCCGGCATCTATTCTTTAAGCTTAGATGATTTTATACAGCAAGTGAATGCACTTGATTATCGTCATAGCCGATTTGAAAAAGTAAAGCTGACTATCAGAAAAAAAACAATTGTACAGAAACTGGAGATTCTCGTTGATGATCTGAGTGTTGTGCCAGATTTAAAGACTGCTTTTGAGGAAATAATGCATAAACTTAACTTACATGAAAAAAACATTTTGGTGAAGGCCCCGCAAAAAGAAAGGGCAAAAGAAGATGCACCTCCTCTTTCAGAACCTTTGCGCATCACGAGCAATTTAACCCGCCGATATATTAGTGACTATCTCGTGGATGCATTTGCACGTACCTTGGAAGCCAAAAAAGTGCTGGAGAATTTAAAGTATGCAAGAATGGTTCGTGATGACGTCTCCAAGCCCGATAGACGATTGCACTTTAAAATAATAAATGGCAGTGTACTTGCGGCAACAGCTCTGACAGCTGCTTTAGGCTTGCCTCTCTATTTTCACCAACAAAATGCAGCTGTAGCCAAAAATAACCGGGAGGTGGCTTTATTTCAGGAATCGCTCGAGCAGGATGATCTGGATGTGAGGAGCACCCAATACGTTCAGCGTTCGAATGCTTTGCTGGATCAAATAAAAGATTTTAAAGAAAAAGGATATTGGTTGCCTATCAATATCACTGCTAATTTTTATTTGTGCTACAAAAAATTGTTTAAGGATACGCCTGGTCTTCCCCCTTTACGATCAATGAATCAATTACGCCTTTGCATTGATGAACTTCAAGCACGCATTGCCGTAAAAGGGGGGAGCACCGTTGATACTTATTTAGACAATTTTGTAGGCTTTAGCACCATCGTTGCAGAAAAAGTCGAAGAGCTTCGGCGCATGGAAAGCCAACAAGAGCTTGGCTACCAGCAGCAGCTGCAAAAAATTCAAAGACAGGAACAAAAGGGCTACGAATTACAAGATCTTCGTGCCAGTGTACAAGCCGCTCAAAATACATTTTATCGGGGAAGAGAAAAGTTTCATTTACAATTTGCGGCGCAGATGTCTCCAGTAGAATTTTATGCTTTAGCACTTGCGGATTTGGAATTTAGAAAGCAAGTTGCAAGAGGCTCCCGTAGCATTTCTTCGAAAATGTTTCGAGCACAAACTGAAGCTAATGTGATTGGCGCTACGATGATGAATGATTATATTGCCTTAGAGTCGGTGGATGCCGTGAAGCCCGATCCTTTTTGGAAGAGTGGCGGGTATTTTGATAATGCATTGATTATCACTCATAATTTACATAAGGGGTGGAAATAATATGGCAGATGAAAAACTATATCCTGACACAAAAGAATTAAATGAAAAGCGATATGTTGCCAGAAAAAAATCAAATGAAAAGCGATATCCTTCTAACTATTCACAAGGTAAACGTTATTTGGCAGCATCGGCATTACTGTGGCTGGCTGCTCATTTTTTTCCTGTCGATGAGCTGGCAATGCGAGCGACCGAAGCGGCTAAAAAAAAGCCAGTTTCCGCCGTGCCTTTGTCCAAAGCTCTTAACCTAGAAGGTAAAATGGGGGAAAATGCCGACAATGTGGTGCGATTAGTAAGTCCTTATGGTATTGGTACCGGTATTCTTCTTAATCCCTATAAAATACTCACGAATCACCACGTGACTGCTGAAGCTTTTACCAATAAAGTGCCTTTGTATGTCACTAGCCCGAGTTATTTAGCTGAAGGAGAGAGTATCCGGGTGGAGCTAACTGAAATGACTTATATTTTTAATAAACATACCGACCGGGCTGTAATTACGCTCAATAAACCAATCTATGCGGCGCATTCGTTAACGATTGATAGTCATTATGATTTTGAAAGAGGGAACAGAAATATATATGCGACCTGTTATCGGGATAGAGAAGTTGTCACACTACGAGGAGAAGTACTCCTGCCTTCTCTTCCCGAATTAGTTACTGAGAGCGGTCCGATGAAAGGAAAGATTTATGGCACGACTGCTCAAGGCGGCCCAGGAAATAGCGGCTGCGGTGTTTTTAATGCCTACCATGATCTGGTGGGGACGGTTGCTGCTGTTCCTAACGATAAGCGATACGAATCTACATTGGATACCGGACTGATTATTTTTGGGGATATCGGGAATGCATTGTAATCTTAGCATTATATTCTAATCAGAATATTCCTGTCACGATAGTTTATATAGATTTTACGCTGCCTCTCTTTCATTAATAAAGTTGGAGGCGAATATACATGTCAGATACTAAGAATAATTTTTTATTTACGAGTTCCTCTTCTCTGTTTACCAAAAGATTATTAAAGGTGAGATAATGTCTTTTTCTCATGAATTTTTTTCCGTAAATCAAGGTGATTTTGGTATGGGAAAAATAATTCCTTCGTCTCAAAAAAGAACTTATCTGCCTTTTATTATTTCTAATTTTAATAAAATCTCTCAACGAGAAATTGCAAGGCAGCTTGGAATAGGAAGAACCACCGTGGGGACTTGGTCTAACGAATTAGGATTACATTTTAAGAAACATACAGTTAATGAGAATTTTTTTGACGATTTAGACGAAATTAAATGGTATATTTTAGGTTTAATATATACCGATGGAAATATTGCTTGGAATCCAGCAAAAGGATATCAGAGTTTAACCATTACTGCCGCTGAAAAAGATAAAGATCATTTAGAGAAAATTAGGAATCTGCTTCGAAGTTCAAAACCATTGTTATATTCATCTAAAACGAAGTCTTATCGACTTATTGTAAATAATAGAAAGATTTGTCAAAGACTTATGGCATTTGGAGTTATTCCTAAAAAATCTCTATCTTTAAAATTTCCCGAGTTCTTAGACGATAAGCATTTCTCCCATTTTCTTAGAGGAATTATAGATGGTGATGGAAGTATTTATTATTGTAAAAGAAAAAGAAGCCCTTACTTTGCTATAAAGATTGCATCAGGATCTTCTGATTTTATCATTGGTATAAGAGATAGGATTAAAAATGCTTTTGGGATATATGCAAATATTCAAAAAAGAAAGGCATCTAATGTATATTTAATGGAATATTCTTGCACTAGAGGTAAGCAATTAGCTAGTTATATTTACAAAGATAAAAATCTCTATTTAGAAAGAAAATATAAAATCTACAAAGAAAATGTTTTGGGGGGAAATTAAAATGGAAAACAAATCTTTATTTACCAGCGAAAGTGTTACCGAAGGGCATCCAGACAAAGCCATGGATCAAGTTTCTGATGCAATTCTTGACGCTATTTACAAGGAGGATCCTCAAGCGAGAGTAGCTATAGAATGTCTTACTAAAACTGGATTTGTCGTTGTAGCCGGTGAAGTGACTACCAAAACCTATGTTGACGTACAAAAAGTAGTTCGTGATACTATTCTTGATATTGGCTATGATAAGCCCGACTATGGCTTTGAAGGCTCTACCTGTGGTGTACTAGTGGCCATTTCTGGACAATCACCCGATATTTCTCAAGGCGTTACCGAGGGCGAAGGCTTACACAAAGAACAGGGCGCAGGCGATCAAGGTCTTATGTTTGGCTTCGCCTGCAATGAAACGCCGGAATTGATGCCGCTTCCCATTACTTTAGCACACCAATTAACGCAGCGTTTAGCCAGCGCCCGAAAACGGGGAGAGGTGTGGTACCTTCGCCCTGATGGAAAATCGCAAGTGACGGTAGAATATGAAAACGGGAAACCAAAACGAGTCGATGCCGTGGTTATTTCCACCCAGCATCATCCGGATGTTGACTTGGAAACTATCCGCCGGGATATGATCGAGAAAATCATCAAACCTATTTGTCATAGTTGGATTGATGAACAGACCAAATATTTTGTAAATCCTACCGGAAAATTTGTCATTGGCGGGCCAGTTGGAGATGCAGGGGTTACGGGCAGAAAGATTATTGTGGACACCTACGGAGGATATTCGCGGCACGGCGGAGGCGCTTTTTCCGGCAAAGATCCCACCAAGGTAGACCGCTCGGCTGCCTATTATGCACGATATGCGGCTAAGAATATTGTGGCCGCAGGATTAGCCGACAAGTGCGAAATTCAAGTTGCTTATGCCATTGGTGTGGCACAGCCAGTGAGTATTTTGGTCAATACTTTTGACACGGCGAAAATACCAGAAGAGAAGATTGTTGCTTTAGTGCGTGCACATTTTGATTTTCGTCCGAAAGCAATTATTGAGCAATTGAATTTACGCCGGCCGATTTACCGCAAAACTGCGGCATATGGGCATTTTGGCAGAAGCGATCCCGATTTTACCTGGGAGAAGACCGATAAGGCGCAGCTGCTGAAGAAGGAAGCAGATGGGCTGCTGGTGAAATAAATTTTTCTTTTTTTTATTTAATGTATCCTACTTCTTTTTCCTTCTACTTTTTTCTTCATAATGTACTGGTTCTAAATCTGCGTTGGCAGGACCATTGAGTACTTTTCCTAGTGGACTAAATCGTGATCCATGACAAGGGCAGTCAAAAGTCTTTTCCTGTTTATTCCAGCGAACAATGCCTTGAAGATGAGGGCAGATTGCGGAAAATGAATGCTGTAATCCTGTCTGATCTTGGTAGACTGCAATTTTTATTTTTCCTTTACTGATTACTTTTCCCTCTTCATAATGGAGGGTAGGATTTGGCAAATGTTTTACATAATCAATATATTGATTTGCCACATTGAAGTTTTCATGCAGGTAGTTAATCGGTGTTCTCCAGGGCAGGCGTTTGGGATTGTATATCGCTGCCCAAGGATTTGGTTTTCCTACCATTAAATCCCGAATAAGAATTCCGGCAATCGTTCCATAAGTCATCCCATTTCCAGACATTCCTGTTGCTATATAAATATCATCTAATTTTCCGATATACGCAAGTCCATCTGCTGGTTCTATCACTTGTCCTGACCAGTGATATAGAAATTTTGTAACGGGAAATCTTTTTTTTGTCCATAATTCTAGACGTTCGTATTGTTTTTGATCTTCGGCCTGTCCGGTTTTATGATCTTCCCCACCAACAATTACAATATCTTTTTTGCGAGAATAGGGGGCAATTCTGAGGTAGTGATAGGCGTTAGCCAGATCGTGCGAGCTTTCGTTGATGTCCCAATAGAGAACATAAGGTACTGATTTGCGAGAAACAAGTCCCCCTATCACATAGGTTCGGTAAGAGCCCTGTTTGGTGTGGATTTTGTAGCGGCTGCTAACAGGTACGTTAGTCGCAACAAGCACATACTTCGCATGGAGTACTACATTGGTTGAAGTTATAACTTTGTTTTTTTCAATTACTGCTGCATGGGTGCGGGTGTAAATTCTTCCATAATAACGCTCAATAGACTTGGCCAGTCCCTTCAAATATAAGAGGGGGTGAAATTGTGCTTGCGCTGGAAATTGAAGGCATGGGCCGGTATTATAATGCAATGGTGCTCGCCTTAGAAGGTGGGTAGAAAATCCGATGTCACGTAGAATTTTTTGTTCCTGATGAAGAATATCAATTGAATCGAGCGCTCCTAGACCTAAATATCCGTCAATGCGTTGAAAACTACATTTTATTTTTTCTTTCCTGGCTATATTTTCAATTGCGTTGATAGCAGTTTGATGGCTTTGAGCGATTATTTTTAAGTTAGCAAGGCCATATTTTTTACGCAGATAAACATAATGAGAGTCCAAAGCGTAGGTTAGATGAGCCGTTGTTCTTCCGGTTTCGCCGCTGCCAATTGCTCCATCATCGAGTACGATTACTTTTTTTCCTGCTTTGGCTAAAAAATAACCCGCTGACAATCCAGTAATACCTGCGCCAATTATAACTACATCGGCACTCGTTTCTTTAATTAATGGTGAGGTGAAAAAAGGGGACGCCGTGTCCATCCAGACACTCGGTGTTTTTCCCGACGTTATATCAGATTTCATGGTCTATTATTTTTTGCTAAAACCAACCGCAATTAATAATATTCCCAATATTGCATGAAGAATGTGATCGGGAACATTTAGATTAAGAAGCGCATTAAGAAAGTTTACTCCAAGCAATCCCAGTACTGCCAGGGCCAGATAAATGATCCCGAACCCACGGTTATATCCTCGTGCATAGGTGTCATTCTTAGCGTAGCCTACAATCAGGCCCGCCAATCCACTGAGTACGTGAATGATATTGTGTAATTGATTCAGAGAAAAGATGAGCAATTTATCTGGCGTAAAAAATCCGATGACCCCTATTATTGTTATAATAAAACCAATTATTTTTGCAGTTTTTTGTTGTCTCATACGAATAATATACTTTTGGAAGCAGATATTTACTATTATTAAGAACTATATATTCTGTTTTTTGCCGCTTTTTTCATATTCCCTGAGCCACATCAGTCCTACCTTAATCATAAGTTTATTAAATTTATCTGACACTTTGTATGTTTTCTTGTATAAATCATAATCAATCAATCCCATCCCGCGCATGGGTGTTAATATTCGATCATAAAATTGCCGCTTGTTATAGGACATGCGAACTTCTTTCTCAAAAGGAGATTTGCCGGCAGATTTGATAATGGCTTCTCCGTCATGCAGTTTGGTGGCAAATACACTCATTTCCGTTTTCCCTATCTCGCCGCCGTTGTCCTGCATATATTTAATGAGCATTTTTCCTACTATTTCCTGCTGCTCCGTGGCAAAAATAACTTTGTAGATATCTTCGGGAAGATTAAATTGATCAAAGAGAATGACCATGAGTGAGGAAAAGCGTAGCTTACTATATAAAGGTTACGAGAAGGTATACTGGTTAGAGTTGGTGATAATTAATTGAAATATCCTGGTATACTTTATCTTCAGATAGAGCTTTTAAGGCCGTTTCTAAATCAAGAGTTATGGTATCAGTTTGACTCGCTCTCCCTATATTATCAGAAGCGTTGGCAAGAATATCATTGATTTGGCGATTAAACTCTTCTTTAAACTCAACAAACCCATTTTCTTCAACTGCTTTCTGGACTTTTTTTGAAAATCTTTCATTAACACTTAGAGTAAAATATCCTGTGGGGGTCACCACATAATCTTCATATTTTTTCACTTTCCCTAGTAATTCAATTTCTCGGAATAAAAAATTTCTCATCACATAACCAAGAACATCCGCAGGAGAGGGTAATGATAAAACTTCTGAAGAGAAACGAACTTTAAATAGTCTTCCATTGCTATCAGAGCTACCATAATTGTAATCAAAGTGTTTAATCTGATCCTCAATTGCTTTCTGTGGATGGAGATGATTGGCGGTAATTTCCATTGCGTGGAAGCCCATTTGTTGCAGTTCTGGCACGAGAATATCTATAATTACTCTTCCCAGATTAATTTGTTGTCTCAGAACCAATTTTTCATTACCATAATTTTTAATAATTTCTTCTTGTTCTCCCACTTCAAACCATAACGAACGTGATCCAGCCTGCACGTGTACAAACCCTTCTTCCGTTTCTGATGTCTTGGCTAAATCTCGTAATTGGTATACTCCTTCTCTTTTCGACAAACCCTCTACATAATAATGCACCGAAGAATTGGTATTGATAAAAAGATGGTCAGCTTGCTCAAAGTATGTGGGTGTTGCAGTACTAATCAGATTAGTTGCGGATGGAATTTGGCTGGCGGGTACAGGGGCAGATACGCAACTTCCTATGCTTTCAGCTACAGTTCCTAACACCAGCAATTCTAAGCATTTTCTCCTGTCCATTCTTAGGCTAAGACCACCCTTACTTTTAAATTTTTCTAACTTTGTTTCTTGAGAGTAGTATCATTAATATACCCAAATCTTTATAAATAACCCCCTTAACTAATCTTCACATCATGGGACGCATCAAAACAACCTTACTGAAACGGAAAACGAAGGAATTATTTAAGCTTCATGGAGAGCAATTCACTACTGACTTTGTTCAAAATAAAACGGTGACGGATAAATATACCAAAGTTTATAGCCCCAAGCTGCGAAATATCATCGCAGGGTACATGACCAGGTTGAAAAGGAAGGAATGAGAATAGGGTTATTTCTCCGATTACTTTTTTCCATAAATCTTATTCAATGTTCCCGATACTTCCTTGGCCACCGCCTGAAAAGAGAGAAACTCTGGAGTGAGACTTTTTATTTCTTCATCCCATACCATCTGAAATTCCTGTATCCGAGATAATACTCTCTTGAGGCTGAATTCTTCTTTATAATATTCCATTTTTGATTGCAGGAGATCAACGGAAGCGGCCGTTCCTTGTTCTAATAAAAAATGCAGGTCAAAAAGGTCTCGTGCTTTAGATCTGGTGAGCAGTGCTCTTATCTTTTCTGCAAAAATTTCTTCTTTCTTCATACAGGATATAGTACACTGGGGCACTTGCGGGTAAACGGAATGGTACGTCAACAAATCAAGAGGAAGGACAACAGAGGATTTCATATTGATGTCAATCCTTACCTTGGCATAAGTCATCGGCTTTCCCGTATATAAAGGTCCTTCCAGGCGCAAGGTAATCAAGACAGAATTATCTGGTTCCCGTTTTTGGTGTTGCCAGGCGGACACGCCAAATTTAGCCAGATCGCTTATAATGGCCTCAATAAGTTTGGAAATATCGATACTGGCAGCAGCACTGAAATCCAAATCCTCGCTGAAGCGGGGAAGCTTATAGAATTTTGCCAGGCAAGTTCCTCCTTTAAAGACCAATTCGTTTTTAGTGTTTTTAGCCACGCTGAATAAAATAATATCTAAGAGGTAATCTTTTTCGGCATTGCCTAAGGTCAAGCTTTTGAACCGTGCCCATCCTTCCAATTCATTTTTAGTGATCATTAAGTATCAATTTCCACTTTTGGTCATGGGTCCCCTTTTTTTTGAGATGGTAATTGAGCGGTATATAATTGTTGTCCCCTGCTTTTAAGCCAAAATAGTTTCCGGTTTTCTGCTCCAGTAAATAGCCGAGGCGCTTGATCAGTGATATATTCTTGGTTCGTTGGGCATGCTCTGCCAGCTTGGCATAATTTATATTTTCTCCTTCTAATGCTTCGCGAACATAATCTAAAGGTACTTTATGAAGCAGGCAGTCAACAATAGCTTTCTCCGGCTCAGCCATAAAAATATCCCTATCATTATAGCGCTGTTTGCTGTAACCAAATAAATGCTTTGATTTCACGAAAAAGATAGTGGTGTTTCCTAGGACTATTTTCTTTCGGGGAACTGCTGTCATAACCGAGAAATGGACTGGCTGCTGCGTGGTTAAATTGTGATAGCGTAGAGCAGTCCACAGGCTGAAATAGGAAGGAGCAGTGATATATGTTGCGTACACCAGGGGATCTTCATGGCAGCTGTATTTCCCTTTTTCAATCCTATATATATAGTGCTTAGCATGCAGGCGATGCAGGCGGGTACGGACGTATTTCGGAGTGGTACCGAGGATTTTAGCAACATCATTCTCGGTGAATAAGGGGTATTGCCGTAATATTTGCAGGAGGTGGATGGTGTTCATCGCCAGAGGGAATAAGTAAATATTTATAAATATTTCTATTAGTTATAGTTATCTTAAATGGTTATTATATAGTATTAAAATAGTCTATTCTGTCATTTTTATGTTTATAATTATCAAAAATGATTATTATTGGTGATTGAAATAAGGCAGTTCGTGAGAGTAAGTAGATTTTTCAACTCTTTTACTTCCTTCCCTTTCCTTTCCCCTTCAAAATAACTTTCAGCTCTTTCTGCACTACGCCGGCAATTCTTTTCCCCGATTTCTCCGCTTCCTTGCAGATATTCTTGACCAAACGCTTTCCTTCCTTCTGGTCCAAATATCCTTCCCTGGAAAGCTCCTGCACCACTTGTTTCGCCTTTTCCTGTGCATAGGCAGCAATTCCCACCCCGACTAAAACCCCCTTCTTTAGCATATTTTTCTTATTCATTCTGTTCACCTCGTTTTAATTTTACGAAAATGGTGCGCTGCACTAGCCATAATCC
>CAYOKQ010000042.1:0-14055 GCA_964404595.1 uncultured Methanosarcinales archaeon
GTTCGTGATCAAGTAGGCGAGCCATCGGTAACTCTGGAAGATGCTGTGAATATGAGTTTGGCTGAAGATAAAATCCCGAAACCTTAATATAACTATTAATCTTACTTCTTTCCATGAACGAAGACATCCGCAAAGAAATAATCGGCGATTTACAAAAAGCTATTTCCATTTTCGAAACGCGCGAGAGCAAAGACATCGAAGAGCTCAAAACTCTCAGTGATCATGCCATCGAAGATATTGCCGTCCAAAAAGACCTGGAATTGGTTTCGGTGACAGTTTTGATTTATTCTCTATATAAAATCGGCATATGCATTGATGAGCAGGCCTACATTCAAGTACTTCAAGAGTTGCAGAAAGCGAAAGATGGTCTTGAGCAGCGCAATCTGGGGAAATATAATTCCAGTATGAAAAAATTATATGAACTCATTCAAAGCTGTAATGCGCAGGTCAAAGAACATTTAAATGATGTGATGCAGGCAGCGAGGATAAAAAAAGGAACTACCTTATTGCAGCGGGGGCTTTCTATCGGACAGGCAGCGGGATTGATGGGGTTGTCGAACTGGGAGTTACAGCAGTACGCTGGAAAGACCACAGCTTTAGACCAGCATACGGAAAAAATACCTGCTGCTGACAGGATGAAAGAAGCGTTACAGATATTTGGAGTGAAATGATCATGCCGGACAAAATACTTTTTTTCGATGCCGGACCGGTGATCTCACTCGTTATGTCGAGATTAGCCTGGATTCTTCCGGAATTAAAACGGAAATTTGGCGGGAAATTCTGCATTACGCCGGCAGTGCAGCGGGAACTTGTGGAGCGGCCACTGTCTGTCAAGAGGTATGAGTTTGAAGCGCTGCAGGTAATGAAATTTATCCGTGAAGGCATATTGGAGGTGTATAGCAACGTTCCGCAGAAGAAGGTGCAAGAGCTAAAAACACTTGCCAATACCTCTTTTGCTATACGTGGCAAGCCGATGGATATTATCCAATCAGGGGAAATGGAAAGCGTAGCTTGTGCCTTACAATTGAATGCGGCCGTGGTGATGGATGAGCGAACGCTGCGGCTATTTATTGAGAACAGTTCGGAATTGCAGGGGATATTGGAATATCGTTTTTCGCAGAAAATAAAATCTGATCAGATTAAAATCAAGCAGTTTAGTGTGCAATTGCAGGGAATAACGATCATCCGGTCCACTGAATTGGTGGGAATAGCATATAAATTAGGGCTGCTCGATGGATTTATCCCTCCCGGGAAAGGCGGCAAAGAAACTTTATTAGATTCGGTATTGTGGGCCACTAAGTATAACGGCTGCGCCATAACGGAGCATGAGATTGAGGAAATTAAAAAGTATTTGCTGCGATAAAAGAAAAGTACAATGAAAGATATTTTCAAAGAGAGGGTGGGATTTGGTGGTAATCTTACTGAAATCTCAACATTGATCTGTACCCAGTATGGTCTTGGAAATTTTGTCAATTCCACCGTGATTCCGGTGGGTTATGAAGATTTTAATTTTCTACTGAGAACATCTCACGGCAAATTTTTTGTAAAAATATTTCGAACTTCCAGAAACTTGAATGATTGCACCCGAAATGTGGATATTATGCTGAAAGTCTCAAAATCAGAGATTTCTATCCCTCAGTTATACCATTCATTAAAAGGAGATTATGTATCAGTGCTTTTTGTAGGTAAATCGATCTTGAGGCTCAGTGTCATGGATTTCATTGAAGGTAAAGATCTTTTTACATCTAAAGCAAAAATAAATAAAGAAGATATTTACTCTTTGGCTTCTTTAGCATCGGCTCTAAACTGCCTCAATATCAAACCGGTGAAAATATATGATTCTTGGGCAATTCCTAACTTTCCTGAAGAATTCAAGAAAAAAAGTAAATATCTGAACCAAAAAGAATTCGCTTTAATGAGACCACTCTTGGGGCAGTTTGCTATGCTAGATATTTCAACGCTCCCTCATTGTTTTGTCCATGGAGACATTTTACGTACTAATATAATCAAAGATAAACAGAATAAATTGTGGCTTATTGATTTTTCAGTTTCAAATTACTATCCACGTATCCAAGAATTAGCAGTATTAGCCTGCGATGTTCTATTCAACAAAGATAATGAAGAAAAGAGTGAAGAAAATCTCACTCTGGCACTGAATGAATATCAAAAAAGAATAAAACTAACCCCTCGAGAATTATTGTCTTTACCAGTATATATCAAGATTGCTCATGCCATGCATCTGCTCTGTGCAACCTATGAGCAGAAGGTGAATCATAACAACTCTCCTGAAAATAAATATTTTTTAGCTATCGGCAGAGCAGGGATACGACGATATTGATTCAGAACAGCAATCTTTTTAAACGAGAACAGGTTTATAATGGTATGACCAAGAAATGCATCATCTGCGACGAAATTGCTACTTTTAAAATCAAAGATACGCCGGATTATTACTGCCAAACCTGCGCTGAAGAAAATTTTGCCGACTTAACCGTACTGATGAAAGTGGAAGAGGAAGCGCAAAAGTTAAAAGCCTACGTGAAAGAGAAAGTAGCCGGTGGTGAGGACAGTGTTTCAGACGATGCAGATAGGGAAGATTAAGACTTCTAAAATTGAACTACTTGATATTTCTAAGGCGTGGATTGTATTATCATTAGCTTTTGCCTTCTTACTTTTCCCTCGTTTTTATGGTTCGGGTTTATCGTTATTAAACGGTTTTTCATTTGAGAAATTATTTTCATTCCAATTTTTGAGTTTATTCATGATCTCTTTATTTACCGCCGGATTAGGATTTTTATTACATGAATTAGGCCATAAGTTTGTTGCTCAACGTTATGGTTGTGTAGCAGAATTTAGAGTTTGGGATCAGTTCTTATATTTGGCTTTAGGATTAGCAGTGGTAATTGGTATGATTTTCGCAGCTCCGGGAGCAGTCATGATCTCAGGTATGATTACAAGAAGAGAAAATGGCATAGTAAGTGCAGTTGGTCCCGCAATTAATTATATTTTAGGATTGCTATTTTTAGGTCTCCTCTTTATACTTCCATCGTGGAACCTCATTTGGTGGACTGGATTTTCTATCAACATGTGGCTGGGCTTGTTTAATCTAATCCCCTTTGGAAATTTAGATGGTTATAAAGTATTTCAATGGAGCAAGGCAGTGTGGATCGCAATGGTAGCGATAGGGGTGTTTTTCGTGTTCTTTTATGGGAAGATTTAATCTGCTTTCCTTTTGTTTTATCCTCGATAAACTGGCAAAGGTTTATATACTTGATTTAATTTCTGGGTGACAGAGGTGTTTTTCTATCATAAAAAAAGAAGGTGATGTACACTGAAGCAACACGTATTTCAAGAGGTTAAAAAATATAAGATTCAGCGCTGTTGCAAGGGTTGCGGACAGAGGATCATCGTTGATAACGCGAACCGATATTATTGCACCAAATGCCGAGGATACTAATTCTTTTTTTTTATTTTCTTTTGTTTTTTATCCAAAAAGATTTTCAAAGAATACTTTTATTCTGGCCCAAAATCCATTATTTGCCGGGGTCGCTGCAGCTTGCCCTGCTAATGGAAGAGTTTCCGGGGCTGTTACTTCACTTGTTTCTAAAGATTCTAAAGGGTTTTCGTCTTCAGATATTTGTGGTGCTGTTTCTGGTGAAGGCTGTATTATCTGAGCGGGAGGAGCAGCTTTTCCTATGACAAAATTCCCTACACCTTGGGCTGTGGCGCTATAATAAACATAACGGCCATCTTTCTTTACAAAGGTTGTTGCTGCTTCTTGTCCGTCATAAAAAAGCTTTAGATCACCTATTGAAATATGTTTTTGCTGCAATTCCTGCTCGGGAATCTTGAGCGACATCGTAATCATGCCTATCTTTTCCGGTTGATTTGACGAGATAGTAAATTTGGAATAAAATGGCTCTGTGAAAGGGATGGAGCTATCTACGTCTACCCGCATCTGGCCATTCTTGATGGTTTCCAGAACTTCAAAAGTATACTGCTGAAATCCGGGCACGTCTTGTACTTCGTTCGTTATAGTAGCACCTTGCTCTACATAAGCAATATTTTGAATGGCGGATCCGGTGATAATGGAAGGGTCAGCAAAAGAAATCAGACCAATGAAGAAAAATAAAAAGACTGCCGCCAGGGACATCCATAAGGCCTGGTCCTGGAGTTTTTGCCGAATATGCGGTTCTTTCTTCCTCTTTTTCATATGACGAAAGAAAGCGGAAGAGATATATAAATGTAATGGGGGGTATGGCGTTATTGAAAAGCCCCTTCGCTTTTGCTCAGGTTGCCATCAGTTCAGGTTCGCTAAGCTATTGAGCTTGCATGTTTCTCTCTGGAACACAAAAAATGTGCTCATTTTTGTGCACAAAAATGTTTTGGATTTTTAGTATATGCTAGAAAGCTTATGTGAAAATATGAGGCTGTAGGGAAATTTGAAATAGCCACTTACCCACTGGACAAGTTCACAGATAGTATATAAATCAGTTCTCTTCTTAAATTATTCAAAAAAGAGGTTAATGCAAAGAGGTTAATGCAAAATTTCCAACAAAAATCTTTCCCTCTTCAAGGTTGGCAGGTGTGCCTAAAGCTTTTTGAGAAGTTTTGCCAAGGACACTTTTTTTGGATGCTCTGTGTTTTTTTGATACAGAAACACAGAAGGTGATTAAAAATGAAATTTGACTTGAAACAAGTTGAAATAACCAAGTTCGATAAAAAGGTAGGTCTGCGTTTACCAGAATCTCCAAATAATACATTAGCTGAATTTGTTGGCATCCTTATGGGCGATGGATACTTTAATAATTATCCAACATATTCCTGCTTAGAAATTGCCGGTAATTCAAGATTGGATTATAATTATTTAACTAATTATATTACTCCTATGATTTTGGATTTGTTTAATCTTAATCCAAAGATAATTATTCGAAAAGAAGAAAATTCTATGTATCTAAGAATTATGTCAAAAGGATTGAATAAGTACTTAATCTCTATTGGTTTGATACCTGGGAAAAAAGAGAAACTAGATCTCCCTCAATGGATTAGCGAGAATGATGAGTATATGCGACATTTCATTCGTGGCCTAATCGATACCGATGGTTCGCTAGTTCTCTTAAATCGAAAGCAAAAGAAATATTCTTTTTATCCGAGGATTTCTCTATCTTTAAAAAATGAGAATATCATTCAATTAGTCGGTAATTGGTTACAACAGCAAGGTTTATCTGTTTGTTTCATGAAACATAAAAGTAAGCATATTTACAAAGAAATCATTAGGAATACCTTAGCATATCGTCTTAATGTAAATGGAAGGAAGCAATTAGAAAAATGGATGCAACTTATCAGTTTTAAAAATGAAAGACATCTTTTGAAATATGAAAAATATAAGAGTGGAGCCGCAGGGATTTGAATTCCAGGATTACTTCACGTGAAATAATCTCCCTGGACGTCATGGTCTTCAGCCATGTGTTCTCCCGAGCTGAACTACGGCTCCAATATCCAAAATCCACCTTTTCTTTATAAATATTGTTGCTAACCGCCGAGCGTCCCTTTCATGATTGTCGCTGCAAACAAGTTAAATAATATCATCACGGCAGCAGCCAAGAAACAATACAACAAGGTCGAACTGATAATATTCTTTCCTAATTCGTAGCGCTCTCCCAACTTATCCGATCCATTCTCAATGCCATTGGCCAGCACCGTTAAAATAAACCCGATTTGGACAATGTAAATCCCTACCACGATCTGAAAATGGAATGTAGGAATGCCGATGCCAAAAATATCCAGCAGATCGGCAAATCCTCCTACCTGCTCTCCTTGCGTGGCAAAGGCGGTGAGCTGGGCGCTAAGCCTGGTTAAGATGGTGGAAATCATGGAAGTGATGCCGATGACGATGCCTGCTATGGCCGGGGTTAAAAATTTAATTTGGGCTTTCATGGAAGAAATAACATCAGCCATTAAATCTTTCAGGCGTTCTTCCACGCGATGAATCTCTTTGATGTATCTGGACATCGAGAGCAGCGCTTGCGCTGCAATACGGGGGCCTTTCTTGATGCTCTCAACCAGCACTTTCATGGATGATTCAATGACTTTTGAAGGAAATTGAGTGACGGCTCCCACTTTGCGGTCAAATAAAGCTTGTTCAAGTCCCAGGCCTAATTTAGTAATATTTTTTTCTGCCAAGCCAAAGAATTCTCCTGAAGTGGTGCCACGCATGGTTTCTGCCACTCTGGCGAAAGCTATTTCGGCCGGAATACCGTCCCCTAAGCGATTTCCCAGCTGAAATAATGCAGAAGAAAATTCATCTTCCAATTCTTTGGTCTTTTCCCTTATCTTGATGACATTTTTGGAACGCAGCGAATAAAATAAGCCGATAGAAATCCCCAAGCCGGCGATAAAGAAGATGGATAAAAGTCCAGCGCCCATGCCGTAAGGTCCTATTTTCTGGGAAGGTTCACACAGCGGTATGTCTGGTGGACAAATATATTCCATAAATTTGAACGTATCCCCGGCGATTTCAAAGGCGGGATTAAAAGCATGAATAATAAGAGGGCTTAAACCGATGATGAATGTCACCATAGTCAGCATGATGCAAAAATACAAAGGATTGATGCTCAGCATTACTTTTTTACTTAATGGAATAGTAATATTGCGCAAATGCCTGAAATTTTCCTGTTCACTAATATCAACTGCACCATAGCCTGCCGGCCGCTTGGAGAGAATGGTTCGGCCCAGATAATACACGGCGATAGGGAGTGTAATATTATAGAGTACGGAGATGTAAATAGCTGTCGTAAAAGGATTTCCACCGCTGCCTAGAAAACTGACGACCAGGGGGAGGATGACGAGCCCTAATATGGGCAAAATGATCCCCAGCATATGCAGCATAGTGATGGGGGACTTTAATTCATGGGCATAATGAAGCATATTCTCGTATGTTCCGGTGAGGACGACATCCAAAGATTTATCGAGCAGGCCGACACGACGCTCTTCCGACGATTCATACAATGACGATTCTACTAAGTGAAAGGCTTCCACAAACTCATGATCCCATTCTTTCCAGGTTTGCAGGTAGCTTTCGGCAGAATCTTTGATGGTGCTGTAGCGCTCTGTTTCCACGTCCCATAAGATTTTGCGGAAATCTAATGATAAAGGGGGATCGAGATGATCAGAGGCAAATTCAATTGCTCGTTCGAGGTTGGAAGTATGGCGCATGTAGGTTACCATATAGAAAATACTTTGCACCATTTGGTTGCTGGCTTTCATTCTCCAAGTGTTGGCCATAAAGTCTGGTGTTTTTTGCAAGGCGGGAAAAACCAGCATGCCTGCGATCAAAAAAAAGATGACGAAGAAAAGCATCGGTTTTAGCCCAAATAAAACCGGGATGGCAAAACTGACCAGAGAGCCGAAAACTATGATAAATAACGCTGCGAGAATGGCAAAAGCAGTTACACCGGCAGGAGTGGTATTCAGATGGCAGATGTTGAGATTCTTTTGTACTTGAATTGCTTTCTTGGGATCGGCTTTCAACTTGAGGAGATGCTCGGAGATATTACAGGCTTGTTCATACCAGGAATAATGCCGGGGATAGAGTTCTTCTTTGAACTCAGAATATTCTTTTGAGGTTACTTTTGGAGAAGCGGAAGGCTTTGCGCCAAATTCCTGCTGTACGCGCTGCTTATATTTCTCTAATAATTGCTGATATTGGTCTGTATTCATCTATGCACCTGTTTTTGATAGTTTTTTTTGAGGTTTATATATTTAACACCTTTTTAACCTCATTATAAAATTCCTGTGCTCTTTGCAAGGAGGTTTCCGCTTTCTCATCTAACATGGCGTTCCCTCAATAATTTATAATATGATTCTGCTCCAAATATGATGATATGCTTATTCAATGCTTCATTGATGATATTTATTTCATCACGTTTGGTTATCATTTCTTTAAAACTGGCCTGGCTAATGACGTGCAGGTGGCACTTAGGGAGAGACAAAGATAAAACTGAGTTTAATTGCCGCTCAAAAGCATTATTTTTGTCTTCTTCTGGTAAAATGGCGAGCACATCTACATCGGAATCCTTACGGGGATTTCCTTCTGCATAGGAACCAAAGACCAAGAGCACAAAGAAAGAGTCTTTTGTTTTCTTCAGAAAGTCAGTGGCCACTATTTTGATGGTTGGATATTTATGAAATAACTTCTCTTTACGAATATTTTCAATATAAGCGAGATCAGCAAGATTGTTCTGGTAATTCAAATGGAGGTGGTGCTGCTCATCTTTAAGTAAAAATTTCTCTTGGAGCAATCTTTGGACAGAGGTATGGACTATTTTCAAATCTTTCTTAATCAGTCTGGAGATTTCTCTAATCGTGAACTTTCTGGTAGGTTTAGAACTTAAGAGTTCTAATACTATGATTTCTGTTTTCGTAAATAGCATGTTGTATTTATTAACTACGACTGTTGTATTTAGGTACTACTATTTAAATATTGTGGGAAAAAAGAAAAAGAATCCCTTAAGAAGAAGTATATACACAAATTTAATAAGAAAACCATCGGCTGATTTTGTATATGACTTTAAAATTTTCCAATAACCCTGCACGAGTAGAGTTTGTCTTTAGTGATGTGCACTGTGCGGCTGCAGCTCAAGGCATTTACCAGGCGGCTACAGAAATACGTGCAGGTATAATCATACCACGGCCGGCTTCATTTTATTTTCGGGCTATACTCAATGGTGATGAGACGGCACATCCTCTGATTAATCCCCTTCGAGAATTGAAAAAAAAAGTAATAGCAGCCGATGGCAACTATCATGCGGCTGAAGCGCAAGCGTGGCAAGATCCCGCACAACGAGATTCTTTGGTGAAAGCATATCGGCCTTGTTATGATGAATCTTTGACTATAATGCGGCGCTTAGAAGATTTACGTGCGCAGGGGGTTGTTGATGAATTTACCAAGCATGATGGAAATGATAAGGACCGCTTGCGAAGAATTGCTGAGGCTGAGCAGTGGGCATGTCGAGATAATGGCCAGATTCCACGACCAGACCTTACTGATGTCATTGCCCATTCTCAGTTTTCCACTGTTTTATCCTCACCCCAAGTGGAATTGTGTCAGCAAGCTCTTACGCTTCGTATTCCTTACATTGAAGCGCGCAATGCTAATTTAGGAATGTACTTATCCGATATTGCCGATCAATTGTGCAGTACTCAAGTGCGTTGGGCCGATGTGGAACAAGTATTGCTCATCAGCCATACCAATGCAGATCCACGATTTCGAAAAGAGAAGAAAAACGGATGGTGGAAAGATGTGTATGCTATTATGAGGAAATATTTGCCCCATGTGTTTACTGATGGCAAAATTGCACAAATTTCTGGCCATGATCATTATACACTGCCTTTGGAAGTGCATCCCCTGGGCAGGTATCAATATGAAGGGGTGTGGCAGATTAAGATCGGGATGAGTGATGGCAAGCAACCAATTCCTGATGCGGTTGTGGACTTATACCAGGGACATTCCAATCCCCATCTGCAGCGCTCACTGTTGTATCTGGCGGCCGATCCTTTAGGGACGATGAAGATAATTGATACAGAGATTTAGTGACTTTGGTCAAGAATATTTATATACTTGCAAAAGATATTTACTTTTATGATAGACAAAAAAAGGAAAAATTCATTTAACAAATCCTAATAATATCATCGCTATAATTGTATTTGCTTTTGGAAACTTCATCATGGTGCTCGGAGGTTTATTACAATGACTGCAGAATTTATACCTTTAATAGTATCTACGCTAAGTCTAGCCTTAGCCTCATTTTTTAGAAATAAGAATTGGATTATCGTTGCTTTTGTGCTGTGGATATCATTGTTCTTTCTCACGATATTGGTGCTGGCGAAATGATTATTGGAAATTCTGTTGGTCTATGTTGGAAGCTTTACTTCTGCACATTAAATCTTCAAAATCATTTCGATCGGGCTATGGTCAGAAACTCTATCTGATAATATTCTTGTTTCAATATTATTTCTCTTCGTAGTCATTTCATCTACAAAAATATGGTCTGTTTTAAGTTTCACTTTTATTCCCAGCTTTCTTAAGATGTTATTAACGTAAACCCAAGAATAAGGCAAATGAGATTCAGTGAAATAACTATTTAAAGTTGGGCCTAAATGCGAAGTTATACATCTGTATTCAGGACTTATAACTTTAGAAGCCCTTCTAATTTCAGAAGAAAAACAAAAATTACAATCACCACCATAAAATTTGATCTGTGAATCTCCAATATCACCCATCATTTCCTTACCTAATTTTAAATCTTTAACTCTTCTCTTGCTTGAAAAACCAGAAGGTAAATGGATAGACCCTGCAGTAATCATAATCCCTTGAAAATCCAACAATACTATCGCAATCCCAAAAGATTGAAATGGCTTTTTTAATTCTTGCTTTTCAAATCCATTTAATAGGATGGGTTCATAAACAAAATTGTTTAAACTACATCTTTTTGAATTATAAACAACACAAGAAAGAGATAATCTTCCCAGCTTATCTTTTGAATTTATAATTGAATAGTTAGGAAATGATTCAAATGGTTTTAAAACATCACTCGTTGCTTCCTGCAGTAAAAAAAGATCATATTTTCCTTTCTTTAAAACAGTTTCTAAAAATGGGATCAAATGCGGATTATAATTTTTTTGACAGTTTAAACTTAGCACAGCCATATCCATATTAACAGTAATTCTGAACTATTTTTAAATGTTGTTGAGGGTATAGGGTCGAAAAGCTTGTCCTACCCGACACGCCGGTCAAGTCACTGCGTTCGCAACAGCCATCCCTCGTCTGGTCTGCGTCGGTTGAACGAAACTAAACTTAAGCCCGCTTCAGCTCAAGCCACGCTGTTACAACAGCTTTTCTAAATCCTTCAGATTCTTCTTGTTGCTCTTCCATTAATTTTTTCCCTCTTTTTGTTAGCATTCCTGATGCATCAAACATAAAATCTTTTAGATAATCTTGAAATGCTAATTGAAGTGTTGCTTTTTGAACTCCTAAATCGACTTGTCTTGTAACATAATTAATAAATCCTTCATCCGCTACATTACTCAGATCAGTTCTTAATCTCGATACAACCTCAACAGTAAAGAACAACCAATAAGCTCATTCAGTCGGTCTCCAGCGGTATACAAAGTCATGGTGATCATAATAATAAATAGTAACTCTTTTTTGTTCATGATCTATCCTAAACACCAACACGAAATTAGTATCAATATGCACCCGATTAAACCCCTGTAAAGGGCTTCGTAAAAACTTATACCCAAAAGGCCTTTCCCTTATTTCAGCAATTTTCTTTTCGATAATTTTCAATTGATGCTGATTTTTTTTAACTAATTTTAGAAATATTTTGTCAGCTTCTTCCTTTACTTCCAGTGTATACATTCTATCAACTCTGAACTTTTAGTGCTTTAAGCCATATCGTTTTGCAAAGTTCTCTACTATAATACTTTTTTGTTTCTTAATTTCTTCTATTTTCTGGATAAATTCTGGCCTTAATTCCGGTTCGGCTTCAATTTCAATGTATTCGGTCACCACGAAACGTATAGCTTCCCCTTTATCTCTAAGATTATATTTAGCTTTAACAATATTAAGTACCCGGTTAGTGTTATCATCAAGTTCTATTAATGCTTGTTTCATTATTTCACCTAATTCAAAATAAGTTTAACTTATTTATAAAGATTTCGGTGAGTTTTGCTGGCAAGGAAGTCTTTTTAAAAGAACCCGCATTTACTCAAATTAATGTTTACCATCCTTCACCGCGACAAGTATAGCAAGGCACGCACCGGCATGATTTCTACGCCGCACGGCCAAATCAGAACTCCTGCTTTTGTTCCCGTAGCTACACAGGCGGCCATCAAAGGACTCTCACCTGCTCAAATGCACGAAATTGGGTTTGATGCTCTTTTATGCAACACCTATCATCTCTATTTACGTCCTGGCGAAAAAACGGTTCGAAAATTAGGCGGCCTACATTCGTTCATGAACTGGAATAGGCCTATCTTTACTGATTCTGGCGGATTTCAGGTATTTAGCCTCAATGACGGCATGTGTAAAGTGAACGATGATTGTGTTGAATTCAAATCCCATATCGATCAGTCAAAACATCTCTTTACACCCGAAAAATCAATGCAGATTCAGCGGCATTTGGGAGCAGATTTAATTTTTTCGTTTGATGAATGCCTGGATATTAATGCTGACTATGAAACGACGAAAAAATCATTAGCCCGCACTCATGCCTGGGAACTGCGTAGTTTGAAGGCATTTCAGAAACTCAATAAAGACAAGAGGCAGGCCCTCTATGGTATTGTTCAAGGTGGCCGTTTTAAAGACTTGCGAGAGGAAAGTGCCCAATTTGTTGCTTCCCTTCCTTTTGATGGCATGGCAATTGGAAGTATTTTTGGCGACCCCAAAGAGGAGAGCCAGAAATTAGTTGCGCATGCGCTGCAATTTCTTCCTGAACGCAAAGCTAAACATTTGCTGGGAATTGGAGGCGTGGATGATCTATTCGCGTATGTGGCCATGGGTATTGATACTTTTGACTGCGTGTTGCCGACCAGATTGGCACGGGTTGGATATATTTTCATCCGGGCAGAAAGTGGCGGACGGGCGAACAATAAATTTCGCTACAGGATATTAAATATTGATTTTAAAAATGACAAAAAGCCGCTGGACAAACATTGCGGCTGTTACGTTTGCAAACACTTTTCTCGCGCATACATTCGGCACTTGTTCAAAGCAGAAGAACTGCTGGCGTATACTTTGGCAACATATCATAACCTGTGGTTCTTTGCGAATTTGATGCGGGAGATACAAGAGAGCATTATGAAAAATAAATTTAAAGAATTGAAGAAGAGATGGATGAGATGATTTTGTCGTTAGAAATTTTTATTCTGTGGTGTCTTTCAACAAGTATAAAATTCGTTTTATGGAAGCCTATACGAAATACTTGTTTCAAAATTATTACTTGAAAGTAACAATATGACCAAAACATTTATAAACCTCTGCCATTTTAGACCCCTCAATAGGAGGCTTACACTATGGCACTACAATTATCAGGACCAACTGAAGAATTACCTCGACTTTATCGAGAGTTAAATGGCAGAGTGATCGATACGATGCCTTTACTGATCAGCGGCAGAGATGAAAAAGGACAAGTTGTTGATATTCCTCGAATCCCGATATCTTTTAGTTATGTTTTGAAAAGGCGGGAAACTGCTCCTGACGACAAAGTGCGAAAAGAATGGCAGGATAATTATGTATTTACAGGCGATTTAGTTGCCACCGGTGTTGATGGATATATTTTGAGCGTCTGGGATAGTCCTCTTCTGCGAAGCCTGACTTCAGAGAGCAAACTGAATAACGGAGCTTTGATCCTCTCAACTACACAATGGAATGAACTGAAAGCTCAAAAAGAAGGAACGTTATATCTTACTGCTGAGCAAGCCGCGCAAGTGCATCAACAAGGATTTGTGAAGCAAGAAGGCATTTGGACTCCTTCCAATAAAGAAGTAGCCCGGGTATGGGATCATCTTGGCCGAGGACAAGACCTTACGTCATATGCCACAATCGTGGGTGGGGCAACACGCAGCAAGAATATCATGAATGTCTATTTGGATGCCTCAGCACGACAATTACCCACCGGGCGGGCCTGGGTTGCCAATAGAATTGATAGCAACTCCAATGCGAATGGTAACAACAATCTCATCAATGATAATGGTCGGCTCGTCGGGGTAGCGCCGGAGGCGCAGGTCGCGCGCGAAAAAGTGCTGGAAGCACGAGTATTAGCATCTCACGCTGCTGGCAGAGCATACGAGTTAGGAGAACACGTATGGGTCCCAATTCCTAAAGCTGTAGGAATTAAACTTTAATTCTTTTCAATAATCTTTTTATATTCTTCTTTTTTTTCTCTAATGTCCCCAGCACGCTTGTTCCACAAGAATGAGCTTTGTATCAGAGCTGGACTACATGCCCTTTTGCCATGGCAGGATTTTCCTGTTATAAAATTCAACTCCAACTTGATG
>CAYOKQ010000043.1:0-5846 GCA_964404595.1 uncultured Methanosarcinales archaeon
CAACTCAAAGGTGGTTTCATAATAGCCCGCACCATCCCCCGGTACAATGACCCCTTCCTTCACTTCAGCGACGTCCAGGACATTGATGACAAAACCTAATTCCTTGGAGATGTATCCTTCATAGGAAGATTTTACGTTCGCCAGGATTGCTTCTTGCTTGCTTAAGTTAAACATGTGTGGAGGCACTCTGATATAATCTTTGGTCTTGATTTTATAGAACATTTTATCTTATTTTAAGCAGGATATTTATAAAGCTTTCCCGTTAATTTTTTATAGTGGTCACAGCGCGGGCCGTATAATGGACCTTTTAGCTTTATTGCGCCGCACGAATAAACTAGAAATAGATCCGGAGAAAGGATTAATTACGAAAACCTATCGAAATTATCCTTATACTGTCCTTCCGCAGGTGGCTTTAGGCCTGCGTGGAAAATCTGCGCTTGATGGACAATATCGCGCTACCGTAGAACGGGAAAAAATAGAAAGATTGCGCCAAGCAGGATTTTTGCTAGCACAGGAGTACCTTGAATTCCGGCCACAGCAATTAGTGATGAGATATGTAGGGGATTTTGTGAATGTAGAGCAACGCATGAGAGATGGAATTCCCATGCAAACGGCATTGATTTTGGTATCCAAATGCGCCGCGCAGTTGCATGCGCTGCACAGTGAAGGAATTATTCAGGGTGACCCCTATCTTGAAAATTTCAGGCTTATTGGAGAAATGCAAACGCCCCCTTTTGATTTTGAACAACAATACAATAGCAAACATGATACGGCCATGGATGGTGCGATCTTTTTGGGACATGCAGTACAGGTTTTACGTGATTGTGGGCATCTTCAGAGCAGACGCGATATTCTGGACTTGATAGATGCTATAGACTTAGGCTATCCGAAGATGCCACGAGATGCCCCGCAGGGAAAATTATATTTGGCACTACGGTTTGGCTAGTTGAAAAAAAAATTGTCTATCAGACCAAGAATATGTGTACAAAATACCTCTATTAAGTAGAAACATTTAAATAGTTGGTGGATTTTTAATTAGTAAAATGGCCTACTTTCGATCACTAGCATTGGCAGTAAGTTTATGTTTATCCAGATCTGGACTTGCTGAGGCTGATAGAGTAGAAGAACATAAAACAACAATAAGCAATGGGGATGCTTTCCGGGTAAATTATGCATTGCGCGATATCCCTTCTGGATCAGCCCATGGCGTTGGAATGGGTTTTAAACTATATCGATTCGTAAAAGAAACAAGAGAAACAGAAGACTCACGAACATCTTTTAGATATCCTTATAGTGGAGAGTTAGCATTTGATTTTAATTTTGGCCCACGAAACATGTATTCTGTGGGGATTTTGGGAGGATCTGGCACATATAGTTATAACGCCCGAAGAGCATTCGAGGTAACTGGAAGCTTACTGCGCATCGCAATGATTACTAATCCTCAAGAAGTTGCCTGGAATCCCAGCCTAGGTTTGGAACTTAAAGTAGGATCTTTAACAGTATGCCCATCCCTCCAAGGATATGTGGGAGCATTTAATGGTGTTGGCTTTGGTTTAAACGCTGGACTTTCATTCTAAATAGACTCTCATCTCAACAGCACATTTTATAAACCTATAAAATTTCTGATATATTAATGGATCTGCAAGAGGTGAAGAAAGAGGTGCGGGAGCTGCCTAACGTAGAACAGGCTATCAATCAATTCCAGGAACATTGGATCAAGCCGATTCGCACCAACGGCAATTACCGCTTTTCATTTCTTGACAAATTAGATGCAAAAACCCAGAAAGAACTGAAACAAAAATTGGCAAAGTCGCAAGCGTTGTGCAAAGACATCAAATCAAGCCAGGCTATCCATGATAAATTATCACAATATTCAAGATATTTAGTGGAATTAAAACTAACTTCTTTCCGTGGAGATGAAAAAAAATCAAAAGTGATCACAAAACAATTGCTGCATGATGAATATTTACGGTTGTCAAACACTATTGTCGATATAAAAACTAACGAACAGAAAGTACAGGCCTTGGAAAAGCAATATCAGGAAGTTAATCAATTGCTGGATAAACATTTGTCGCTGGAAGAAACCCTGTTTTTAATGGAACTTCCGCATCACAAGTATCTCCAGACTTTATTGAAGATAACGGAGAAACAAAAAATAATCATGAGAGACTTAGGCCATCACTTCATGTCTATAACTTCACACAAGAGGTCGAAATGAGCCTAATAGCAGGAATAGGAGGCATGGTCTTTATTCTTACTGCATTTATATTTGACGAATTTATTCCCTCATTCAACCAAGATACCTGGCGATACAATGTACTCAATATTATAGGTTCAGGCCTGTTGACATACTATGCTTTTAGCATTAAAGGCTGGCCTTTTTTGGTTCTCAACGTGGTATGGTGCATTGCTGCCATCATTAAAAGTGCCGAGATTTTAACCAGGAAGAAATGAGGAAGAGGAAGGCAGCAATTCGGC
This sequence comes from uncultured Methanosarcinales archaeon, assembly GCA_964404595.1. Taxonomy (GTDB): domain Archaea; phylum Nanobdellota; class Nanobdellia; order Woesearchaeales; family GW2011-AR9; genus CAYJXA01. The sequence continues at coordinate 2,479 of CAYOKQ010000043.1, forward strand.
TTTATTTAAAGGTACAAAATCTTTAAACTTGAACGCATCCATGTCTGCTGCAGCATTGGCCATCAGGTGGTGTAATTGTGCAGGATTGGGCCTTCTTTCATAATCAGGATGAAGCATAGATAATAACATTTGGCGCCATGAAACTGGCAGGAGGATATCATGATAAAATTCAATAGCCTCAATTGTTTCCTGCACCTGGGCAGTGTACTGTTCCACGAGCAGCCGTTCCAAAACTTTTCCAGCGCAAAATATATCCAAGTAAGGAGTGATGATGCCATCTTGTGCTTCCGGAGGATATATTGCTCTTTTTTGAGGAATATCTTTAGCAGAAGCAATGCCGCTGCCTCTTGCTAATCCAAAATCAAGTAATTTCAAATGCCCGTCTTTAAAGCCAATGTTCGAAAGCTTAAAGTCACAATGGACCACTTGTGCATCCCATAAATTTTGGATAATTGAAGGCATTTGCTGCAGATATAGCTTAACGATCTTATGAATGGTGTAGTCTTCAGGCAAATTCAACCGCCGCTGATCCAGAGTTTCTGGAACATATTCCATTACCAAATATTCCGGCTTTTCGTTAGGAGGAGATCGATCAAAAAACTGTACGGAGTAAGGAGAGAGGGTCATGGCCGCCATATGTCTGATTTCATCTAGCACCGAGCGCTGGTATGAAGCATGAGAATAATGATATATCTTCAAAGCCAAGGGCAGGTCCTGCAGTGCTGGCGAATAATACTTACTTTTCACTTGTTTTGCTTTGTAAACATAGCCAAAGCTTCCTTTATCGATCATCTCTTCGATAATATATTCTCTTCCATGAAAACTAGGTCCGCAGGCATTCATCAATTTCATAAGCGTCATAAGCGGTATTTTTGGGAAAGCTTTTTATTTCTTTTGGTGATAAGCCTACATGAATGTATGAAAAACTTAAGCATATTGGCCTGACCCTGACGGAAGCAAAGCTTTACGTTATGCTGCTGGAACTGGGAAAAGCACAAGCCGGCATACTTTCCCGAAAAACAGGCATCCATAGGCGCAGCGTCTATGATGCTCTCGAGAGATTGATCGAAAAAGGCCTGGCGAGCTATATCAAAGAAAATGATAAACGATATTACTTGCCCACCAATCCTAAGCAGATACAGGAAATCATCGATCAGCAGAAAGAGCAAGTGTACGATATTCTTCCCGGTTTACAGGCTAGATTTTTTGAACACGCAGGAAGGCAGGAAACAGTTTTTTATCGGGGAGTAGAAGGGATAAAAACAATTTTTGAAGATCAAATTTGTGATGGCAAAGAAGTGTATATTATTGGTGCATCACATCAAGCGAAGGAATTGCTGAAATATTATTTGCCTCATTATACGGACAAAAGAATAAAGAAAAAAGTGAAATTGCATGCATTATATGCTGGTGAGCGGCACATTACTGCTCTTCCTCTGGCACAAGTGCGATATTTGCCAGCATCATTTGCCTCGTTGGTTTCCACCAGCATTTATGGGGATAAAGTAGCTATCGTGGTATGGATGCATGAGCCGGTTGGAATTTTAATTAAGCAGCCGGAAGTGGCTAAGGCATTCAAGAATTATTTTGATTTGTTGTGGAAGATGGGGAGAGAATAAGAAAAAGATGAAACATCGGCATGCCTGTTGCCCTGAACGAAGTGAGAGCGTGACTGAGACACGAAGTGGCGATGGATTTTTTGTTGGCGAGCCTTAGTTTTCAGAGGGGCGGTTTAGCAAATCTTATAAATTATATAGAAGTAATTGATTGTATGGAGACTTTGATTCGAGAAGCCACAATAGAAGATATGGAAGCAATCTTTAGAGTAGAAAAAAGAAGCTATCCTCCTGAGCTTCAAGCACCACACAGAATTCTTATAGACAGATTTGAAACTTTTGGAATAAGAGTTGCTCAATTGGATGGAGAGGTTGTTGGTTTCTACACATGTGTACCTGTTGTATTAGATTTGTCATATAACCAAAAAGCCATTGAACTAATAAAACAAAATCGTAACCCTCATTATACAAATTGGTTTGAACAGTATAAATTAGGTGGCAGCTTTAATACTTTATATGTCACTTCAACAGCAGTATCATCAAGCCATCAGGGTAGAGGGATTGGAAAAAAGTTGGTCAAACATAGTTTAGAATTGGCAAAAAATAACGATTTAGAATATAGAGCATCTGTATTGAGAATTCCAAAACTCAAACAATCTGAGATGGATGTTGACGAATATTTAACAAAAGTTCATTCTGGTGAGATTATAAATAAAATGCTGTCGCTTTATTTGTCATTAGGATTTACTCTCGGACCATCTATAAGAGATTATGAACAAGACAGAACAAGTGCTAACTGTGGCGTTCTTGCATTTAAACATTTAAGTTAACCACCTTAAAAAATTAATTACTAGGTAGTGGCTACTAATGGAAACATTTATAAAAGGTTGATGTTTTTTAGGTTAAAATGAGATATTTGAAATGGCAGGCGACCTTGTAATTGTTAAAAATGGACAAATAATTGATCCAAAGGAACAGAGAAATTCCGGTAGTAGAACCATTGATAATGAATTTAACGATATTCTTGATGGATTAAATGGTGCTGAACAAAAGAAGGAACAAGCAATAAGAGAAGAATTGCAAAGAAATTATAGGGATTGGGCAGATCATATTAATTTGTTGAAAGAACAATTTGGAGAAGTTTGGGAATTATTTGGCAGAATTCAAGGAAAAGTAAATGGATGGTTTAGAGGAAAAGGTGGCAATTATGATCAATGGGGATTTATGGGTGCAAGTGGTTATGGTTATAACTTCGGTGCTGGAATTCATTATTTAGGTAATAGTTCGCCTATTTTCGAAGATGGAGCTAAAGGAGGAACTAAATTTTTAGTCGTAAGTTATGGTTGTTCATTTACAGAAAGGGCAGGCAATGGTATTGGTGATGAGAGAGATGTTGGAAGAACATCCAAACTTGATGATAAACTCGTTGGTTTGGAAAATTGTAATGGAAGAACATTAAGTGATCAGTTAAGTGGTTCAAAACATATGTTAGAAAAATTAGATGGACATCAATTACAACTAGTAGTATACAATAGTAAATTTGGTCGTGCTGCGAAATCAGTGGGTATTGGATTTCTTTATGATAATAACCTGAAAGAAGTTTGCCAACGTTTATTTGTGAGATTGAATCAAGATGAAGTGGTAGAAATGCCACAGTATTTACCTGCCCCTAAGGGAAAATAGAGAATGCTCCTATTTCTGTTATAATGCGAAGCATCATCAAAAGAGTGTCCCATTCTTATTTTTTATTCATTAATTCTATAAAGAGCAAATGGAGTTACCAGACTAAGTTCATTTAATAACTTTATGCAA
>CAYOKQ010000043.1:5856-13964 GCA_964404595.1 uncultured Methanosarcinales archaeon
AACTTTCCAAACTCACAATACTTCTTTATTACGCATTCTCCACACCTTGGCTTGCGTGGCTGGCAAATTCGCTGCCCATGATCAACGAGGAGCATATTGACTTTACTCCATGATGATTGGGGAATTAATTTTTTGAGGGCTTCCTCAGTTTCCGGCGGCGTTTTTGTTTTCACCCAACCTAGCCTGTTGGCGATCCGAAACACGTGAATATCAACGGCGATCGCCGGCTGATGAAAAGCATAATTTAAAATGCAGTTAGCCGTTTTTCGGCCAACACCAGGAAGGGTGGTTAATTCTTCCAGTGTTTTGGGAATAGTACCCTGATATTTCTCAACCACAATTTTGCTAAGTTCTTTTACGTGCTTTGCTTTTACGGTGTGAAAACCAATGCCGTAGAGATCTTTTTCCAGATCACTGAGATGGGCATTGGCCAAGTGCCCAGGATTTGGATATTTCTGAAATAATTTTTTTACGATGGGAATAGTAGTTGAATCTCTCGTTCTGGCCGATAGCAAGGTGGCAATCAGTAATTGAAAAGGAGTGTGATCCTTGAGCTGCTCGAGCATGGTTGGTTGATGCAAAGGTTCGAGCAGTGAGAATACTTCTTGAATGGAATGAATCATCTTTCTATCCATAATATAAGTTTACAAAATAATCTGTGGATCATCAATATTTCTCAAGTCTACTTGCTGCAAATTTCCATAGCCAAATCCTTTTTGGAGGCTACGTGCAATTATGCTCGAATCTCCCAGCAAGCTGCGCAGCCCATTCTCCAAGCTCAGATCGCGCAGCGGTGCATGGACATCCTGTGCTCCATACCCCAATACTGTCAAATGCAAAGAGCGCAGCGGATCGTGCCTATTACCATCGTAGCAATGCAGTAGGAGCGAAAAATTCAGGCTGCGGAGTGTAAAGACAGTCTGGTCCTGATACTCTTCTTTTTCTAGTCTTCCCAAATACCTTAATGCCTGCACCGCGCTAAACCTCACCTTGCGAAAAGCGGAATCATTAAGTTCTTGAGGGGTGCGCATGCCGTACCGCAAAACTTGGATAGGCATAAATGATTCAGGATAACTTTCCACAGGAATTACTTTTTGAAATGTTTCAATGCCGGCAAAAGGAGGAGAAAAATCATCCTCACCACGAGGAGCTGGTTCAAGACGGGGTGCTGTTTCATACGGACCTTCGACCACCGACTCCGAAATTCTTCCTTCAAGTTGATCTAATTTGCTCTTATAGATATTTCTACGAACAAAATGCATCAGATAATGTCTTGTTTCTTCTTGGTGGATTCTCAGAGCATCACGCTCGGAAATAAAGTAGCTTCCCCCCACTTCTACCGGCGCATCGAGAGTTTCATACACTATTTGAAAAGGCATACTACAAGAAATAAGGTAATCTATTTATAGATTGTTGTAGCAAAGACCACAGATTCACAGAATGATATTGCTGTCCTGAGCAAACACAGAGAGTATCTTATCGGCAGAAAGTTTTAGGGCAAAACCTTGCGCACGTGCGTCTTCAATGGTCATAGCAAGTATAGTAGTGAAGCTATTAGCTAAATATTTCTATTCTCTAGTATAGGTCACGTAAACAGCAGTCCGATTCCAAATAAGATGACAATCACCGCCAGAATAAAATTAAAAACTTTAATGTAATGCCAATACCACTTTTGAATATTCAAAGGATCGTGGGGCGCTTTTTTCTCGGCCTGCAGATATAATTTCTGACGGATAAAATACACCAGCAAAATGAAAAAAGCAGGACGCAGCACCAGGAGAAACAAATGATATAATATAAGCGGTACAACCGTTACCCGGCCAATGTTTAACGTAAATAAAGTGCGCAGGGCCAGCAAAGTGCTGTTTGCCAGCGGCAAGGTAAATAAAGCCACAATAAATCCTAGCACGAATACGCCGCTGGAAGAAAATAATATATCCATCGATTTCTGTAATCCCCGCTGGGCATGAATTTTGCGCAGCAGCGGCTTGAGCGTATCCATAAAGTCTTTTACCTGGGTTAAAGCGAAAATAATGACGATCAAGCCAAGTACTTTCAGAATAAATGAGGAGATGGGAGAGAGTGCAAACCAGGAAAATAATCCCAGGCCAAACAGGAGGTAGGCAAGATATACACCTCCTACGTAAATGAACCCTTTCTTCATCATTTCATCTTTATCTTTGAGGGTGATGAGAAAGAGAAACAATACCGACAAGATTGCAAATGCAGAAATGCTGAAACTATTGGCAAAAGCTGAGCCAGTAACGCGGGTAAAAGTGAGAGTCCTGAGAACGTCGGGAGGCGCACCTTGCCCAATAACACCTATAACTCCCCGATCAGTGAGGGCAGGACAAGCATCATCGGCATTATCACGAAGGCGTGCTTCTAGCAGATCCAGAACCGGCTGCGAGCCTACAAAATAATTTCCGGCAACGAACACGGCCGGAATTGCCTGCTCGGATTCAGTGATTTTATAAGAGCTGAAAAAATCATATAACTTTTTTACATTTTCAGTGTTGTAATATACTTCAAATTTTTGGAGACGAAGATTAGGATGCTCACGCTGAAGGTCCTCCAGATAAAGATCAACAGTGGAGCATTCAGTACATCCTTGACCATAAAAATAATAAATGCAATCAGTTTCTGCTGCCTGAGCAAATACCATTGATACACAGAATAAAAATACATAGATCAGGAATATTTTCTTCACCATCTTTCAACATCAGAAATAAAAGATAAGTTTATAAATGTTTTTACGTCTCCTCCTGAAATGGTCATGGAACTGGCGGCAGATTCATTTCGAAAGGAGATTCAAGGATCGATACCGATTATTATTGATTTTTGGGCATCGTGGTGCGGCCCTTGTAAAATGCTCGCCCCTATTTTTGAGGAAGTAAGTAAAGAGTACGTTGGACGATTGCGATTTGCTAAAATTTCAACTGAGGATTTTCCACAGATAGCCGAAGAACATGATATTACCGGCATACCTTGCGTGATTGTATTTAAAAATGGCAAAGAGGCAGATAGGATTATAGGTTTTAGCCCCAAGCCTATTCTGAAGCAGAAGATTGATGCAGTGCTGGCGAGTGCATAGGCAATCTTTATATACCTATTTTGATTCCTTTAGAATATGGTGGCAGATAATTTTGAACAGCTCATTTCTCCATTTATTGCTTTTTCGGCGCTTATTGCGGCGTTATCTGGTCTTTTTCTCATTACTACCCTATTCAAAAATAAAATTAAAGAATTGTTTGATGATGCAAATTATTTCATGTTTTTCTTTCTGACAATAGGATACACCTTGTATGCGTTAGGAGAACTGAGCTGGTACCTTATATTAAAGACCACTGGAGAGCCGGATGCTAACAGCATTGCCGATGTATATTGGTCGGCTGGTTCGCTAGCTAGTCTTTGTGCTTTTGCTATGTTTGCATATATAATGCATAAACGCTACGGGCAACAACAACACCGCACTTGGCTGATTCTTATCGCAGGGATCAGTTTTGCGGTTCTGATGTACTTCTTCTTTATCATACAAACTGCAACACAGGCTTATCCTTTCGGATATTTTTATTTAATCATGAGCTCTATTATCCTGATTTTATCTATTAATATAATTCTTTTCCGTCAAAAGATAACAGAATTAAATTATGGCTTTATGCAGGTTTTTTTTCTTGCTACTATCAGTACTTTTGTTGGCGACGCTTTGTTTTTATATACTACTACGCATGGAACGTATGGGCTGATCGGAGCAGTTGCTGGACTTGCATATTTGGCCGCCTATGCTTTCAACGCAATAGCTTTAATTCTCGCTTCAATTCGGTTTTACCGTTCCGGCTGAAAACAAGGATTTTAGCCATAATTAGAAAAAATGATACAAAGATATCGGATGAAAGAACATAGCAGAAGAAGCAGAACCCTTGCCATTCGAAGGGCTACTTTAGCCGATATCTTTTATGTGCGACAAACGATCAAAAAAGAAGATCTGGGAAATTGCGCCCCGGTATTTTATTTTCGGTGGGTAATTAAACAAGGGATTGCTTTGGTCATAGAATATAAACAGCAAAGAGTAGGTTTTCTTATAGGGGAGATTAATACCGATATTGCTTATGCACAGTTGGTATATCTATTTGTCCACCCCCGGTTTAGAAGAAAGACTTTGGGAACAGCTCTCTTGAAAAAATTTTTGTTGGCCTGCAGACAAAAAGGAGTGAAATATATCGATCTTCATACCAAGATTGATGCTACCAAGTTCTATCAAAAATTCGGCTTTAAGGCAGAAGGAAAATTTATCACTATGTACAAAAAAATTTAAAAGTCGACACATTTATTAATGAGTTCCCTTTCTTTTAAGTATGATCAAAATTGCCCAAGGCGCCGAAGCAGTCCTGTTTCAAGATCGAGGCACCATCATAAAAGAGAGGCTGAGCAAGGCTTACCGATTGCCGCAACTGGATCAATCCCTGCGCCAGTTCCGCACTCGGCGCGAGGCCAAGATATTGCAGAAATTGGAAGAATTGAATTTCCCGGCCCCCCATTTACAAGAGTTTTCAGATAAACGAATGAGCATCGTGATGGATTTCATTCCCGGAGAAAAGTTAAGAGACGTGTTGGCAGTGGAAGATGATTATGAGATTCTCGCCAAAGAAATTGGTAACAAGATAGGCCTATTACATGAAAAGGATATTATTCATGGTGATTTGACTACCTCTAATATGATTTTGCATAAAGACATGCAGGAAATATTCCTGATTGACTTTGGCCTGAGTTCTTTCTCTGAGAAAATGGAAGATAAAGCTGTAGACTTGCACTTACTCGATCGGGCGCTCGAGAGCAAGCATCACCAGAAGTATCCGGGTATTTTTGATAAAGTGCTCGAAGGATATAAAGAATCTAATCCAGAGGCTGCGCAGGTGTTAGCCCGATTTGCACAGGTGCAAAAGAGAGGAAGGAATAAGAAATAAATTAAAGATATTCGTAGTATATTTCAAAAAATTTTCGGAAAGTTTCTTTATAATGTTTAAGAGCAAAGCGCATTAAAATAAGAGAGGTACCATGATCTGCTGCATCAAGTGCTTTCAAATAACTACTCCGACTTGTTTTTCGAATGATGATGGGAAAATATTTTTTTCGTAGCAAAATGTAATTCAGTAAAAATCTGCCCATTCTACCGTTTCCATCGCAAAAAGGATGAATTTTTTCAAATTGAGCATGAAACCTAACCGCTAATTCCAAAGGGTGGAGTTTTTGGTTATATTCTTTGTACCATTGCAAAAGATGTTCCATGTCTTTGAATATGTGTTCAGGCTTGCTTAAAGTCGTGGTTGATTTACCGAGTAATATTACCGGCACCGTTCTATATCCTATCCGACCATCAATTTTGTCCAAAAGACGACGATGAAGGTCTATTATAAATTCATGACTCAAAGGCTTGCGAGATTCTTGTAAGTATACAAATAAATCATATGAATTCTGGGCATCGTAAATTTCCCGCAGGTCTTTACCGGAACTTATGCGGTGCTCGAACAGGACTTCAGCCATATTTTTTAGAGTTAGTGAATTTCCCTCAAGGGCATTACTTTCAAAGACGTAATTGGCAATGAAACGTTTATAGAGGTCTTCTCTATTGCGAGAATGTAAGCGTTTCATAATCTGCCAATACTTGAGATTCATTTCTTCAATCTTTTCAGCTTCCTCTTGCGTAAAAGGATACGTGAATGTGTACTGCCTGCTAAGATATTGTACTCGAAGGGATTTCTCTTTCTGCAAAAACTCTTCATTATATTCTACTGGAGCTTCGGCTACTTTAAACGCCGGGGACGTTGGAGGATAAGGACCCAAGTACTTTGAGATTTTACGAACGGTATTGCCAATTCTTACTGATTTTTCAGCATATGCATATTTTTTCCCTTTTATAGTCTTAATGGTGAGCATAAAAAATAATTAGTACTACATATATTTAAATATTTCTGTAAATGTAGGGTTAACTAGTTTATTTTCAGTCTTTTTAACTTTTCTTCAATTCAAAATTTAATTTATTCTCTAAATTAATTAATAAATCCATTTGGTGGCAATCGTTCCCGGTCCGCGCCTGCCCCAAATAGGACCATCGTCGTACATAAGCCCGGCCTGCGCCATATTATCCCGAGCCATGCGCGCACAAGAATACGTCGCCAGAATTCCAGTTGGCTTCATTACCCGCCACATTTCTTGAAACAAAGGCACTTGCCACATATGCGGGGCTGTTTTGGGAGAAAAAGGATCGAAGAATATAGCATCAAAATAATTTTCAGTAAGCTGCTTGGCCGTTTCATTGGCATCGCCCAAAATTACTTTGACGGTTACTTTTCCTTGGCAAAATTCTAAGTTTGACGGTATCAATTGCTTGTAATAAGGGTAAAAGGCAATGGCAGGATTCACTTCCTGAATTTTCTTAATGATTTCAGGATCATATTCTAACCCTATAACGTTGATCTCACAATCAGGATTTTCTTCGAGCGCTACCGAGATGGCCATGGCTGAGTTATATCCAATGCCAAAACATACATCCAAAATAGTGATCTTGCCAATTTTAGCCAATTCTTTAATCTTGCAGGGGAGGGCATATTTTTGCAAGGCTTCTTCTGCAGCTCCTTTGACAGAATGATAACATTCTCCAATTTCTTGGTTGAGAAAGCTTTCCGTTTTATCAGCAGTAATTATTTTGAAGAGGTTCATCTAAAACTTAAAAATAGGTTGATTTTAAAAATTTTCCTGCTTATATACTAACGATTGCAAGATATCTTCTACCCAATTATACTTTCACCGCCCTTCCTTTCCTCACGATCAATTCTGCCACTTCCGGATAAATCTCCAATTCTTCACCAGGGATAAATGGGCCGTACTGCTTCATGTCTTTCCATACAAAACTGGGCATAGGCATAATAAACTTGATTTTAGTGGAACTCTTTGTTTCTGCTAAAGTTTCTTTTTCTACTTCTTTTTGCATTTCTACCATCTTGCCAGCTTCAGGAATATGGGGCATTTGCCCTTGAAATAGATTCATGATAACCCCTTTTCTATAATCATCCATGATCTTAAGCAGCTGCTGATGGAATTCCCGCTCTTCGTGGAGCATGGAACCGGTATCAATGATATCTGACCTGGTTCTGCTTTTATTAAGCGTAATGTCGATGATTTTTTTCTCTCTTTTTTCATAAATCTCTTTTAAAATACGCCTAATACTCTTCAATTCGTATTCGAGTTTATCCCGCTCACCGGTGGCAAAAACATCAGTTGATTGCTGTTTGTTTTCAAATAACGCTTGTTTCTCACGAATATATTGCACTACATCAATATAAAACGTGGCTTCCAGTGGCTGTAAATCTTCTCTCTTTTTCTCATTGCGAAGAATATCGTACAAGGTTTCTAAAGTTATTTTTATGTCAGCCATTTCCCCCTAAAAATCTGGAAGGGGGGTGGGTTTTAAAGTTTATTGGTAAGGAAGAAGATACTTTGGCATTCTGAAGTATTATCAGAAGCAGGAAACCTTTTAAAGCAGATATACCATTAGCCAGAATGTTGGGGCTGTGGTCTAACCTGGTAGGATTGGCGGTTCGGGATTTGATAACGAGAAGCCGCCCGGTCGGGGTTCAAATCCTCGCAGCCCCGTTTAATGTGCAACGTTCCGTAGCGAAACGGCGTATCAAGGGAAAATTCCGGTTCTACATGGTGAAAGAGATAAATTATTATCAAGGAGTTAAGAAAGCAGCAGATTTAGTTAGGATGGCAAATTAATTGGAAAGCAGAGGAAAAAATGCAACAACTTATGAAAAAAAAGATATGTATTTTGGAAGACGCTAGGTCAAGGGGTTAAGAGGCATAAAACTTTATTAACTGACGTTGTTTTCTAAGGGTTATGTTACGAGTCGTTTTTGATACCAACATTTATGGGAATTTGCTGGAAGAACCAGACGCTGAGGAAATAGAGAGAAGAATACGTGAAGAAAAATATTTTGTAGTGTATAATTTTCCTCTTATCAGAAAGGAAATCAGAAATATTCCAAAGGTGACAGATGCAAGCAGAAAAGCACGTATCTCTCTTCTAGAGATGTATGATAGGATAACCG
>CAYOKQ010000044.1:0-10889 GCA_964404595.1 uncultured Methanosarcinales archaeon
CAAGCGTTTGATCTTTGGTAGAAAGTGAAGATTCTACCTCATTCCTATTGGCTTTGGAACCGTCCAATTCTGTGAGCCTTATGGCTCTATTTTCTTTAACTATCTGTACGATCGCTTTTGAAAAAGAATGTAAATAAGAAGTCTCTTTATCATGCCGGGGCCTGGTTATTAAAAATTGCTTCACCATCTTTTTGTATGATTATTGTTCTGCTACTAATACTTTTAACATGTTCATTTGCGCTCGTATAATCTTTTTTCCAAAATCATCGCCAAGCTGGACATGCTCGATCAATTCTTTTATCGAAACGTTTCTTTTTGTGCCCAACATAATTTTTGACTCTGGATTAATAGTTTTCAATCTGGCCAAGACTAATTTTTTTTGTTCGGCATAAATGATATCTGGTTCACTCATAATATTCCCACCAATTTCATTTTTTTAAGTATTTTATTTCCAAGTACAGTCTCGTTCGATATCTCAGCATAGGCTACATCCCATGAATAAGGCTTATCATCAATGACTGCCACTACCTGGGATCTCTCTGGAACGGGCAAATTAGCGTAGACACGTACAAATTTAGCGTTAAGCTCTTCAAATTCTTTCATTTTTAATTATTATTTGATGGATTTATACATTTTTATCATTTTTATATTTTTATAATACTTACGATAATTTTTCTGATTATATATACCTTTCTGTGCGAAAATTAATTCAACACCACCATCGGCATCCCTTTCACCAATTCCGGAAATGCTTCCTCTAATCTTCGTTGCACTATCTGCTCCTGCGCCTTGGCAAACCACTGCGGCAATACCGAATTTACTTTCTCTAATGCCATTTCCATATCTTCCATCGTGATCCTCCTTCGTATTCCGGTGATGAAGAATTCTTTGAGCGGGATTTCGGTGGCAATCTCACACAACGCCTTCAAGTCAGCGCCGGAATATCCTGCCGCTTTCTGCGCCAATAAAGTATAATCGAGCTGCTCTAAAGGCCTATGTTTCATCTGTAATCGCATTATGGCTTCTCTTGCTGCAGCATCAGGTGGCGGAATAAAGATGGTGGTGCCAAAACGTCCTTCACGCCGCAGCGCCGGATCGATGGACCAAGGCTCATTGGTTGCCGCAAGTAATAATATCTGCTGATTTTTTGCATCCACACCATCCATCTCCGTGAGCAACTGCGCCACGGCATTGCGTTCATGCGCATGCGACTGCGTCCTGTCGGCGCCCAGCACTTCAAATTCATCAAAGAAAATGATGGCAGGCTGGCTCTCTCGCGCTTTCTGAAATAATTCGGCGATATTTTTTTCCGTCTCACCCACAAATTTGCTTTTGATATCAGATCCTTTCACATGGATAAAATTAACCTTTGCCTCATTGGCAGTTGCTTTGGCAATCAAGCTTTTGCCGCAGCCAGGAGGCCCATGCATTAAAATTCCTCCTCCCGCTTGCTTCCCGTAGTAGCGAAAGAGTTCAGGATTTTGAAATGGCTTGATTATCTTGAAGCAAATCTCTTCTTTAAGTTCTTCAAGCCCGCCGATATGAGCAAATCCAAACTCATTTTCACTGGGAGCAATGATCTTCCCTTGCATAAAATTATTTTTTATATTTTTTCCTTTCAGGTATAATTTGTTGGCGATGGTGATGTATTCATCTTCTTTTTGTGGATGGGATCCTGATTGCTCTAATAAGAGCTTTGCCGCTTGCAAATAGCAGGCCGCAGCTTCCTGTGAATTTACCTCTTCCTGTTTTTGCGCTAATTTCACCAAAGTGAGTATTTCTTCTTCACTGCACATGGTATACCAGCTCCCTAATGTTCTGTAAAACGTCGTGATGATGATGCACTTGCTGAAATTCCTGCAACTCATTCAGTGTTTTTTGCGCCAGCTCTTGTTTGGTGAATTTTGTGGAGGTATTATTTCCCTGGCTTTTAGCATAACATTCATTCGCATTCTGCAATAATGTATCGTTCTTGCTCAATTCTGCCTGCAGGACATAGATGCTGGCCGCTTCCAGAAAATGTTCTCTCATCTTGTGAAGATTGTTTTCTTTTTGGTACAAAAGTGCCAATGCTTCATGTCTTTTGGCATCATTTAGGCTGCACATAGGTGATCCTCAGATAATTTTTCTTCATTCATGGCTGCTAATTCTAATTGTATACGTTGCATTAGATCATCTCGTTGTGTTTTCTGTGTTAATTTTGTATCTTTTGTGTCTACGATGCCCGGTGCACGATAAAGGGGCAGCCCATAGTCCTGCCAGCTTGATGCAAGAGGTTGCGTGGCACTTGTACGTAGCGGTTCCAACTCAACAGGAGTCCATACCGCTGGCGTGAATTGAACTTTCTGTATGGTGTTTCTTGATAGTTCATTGTTTTGAATTTGATACGATGACGCATATTGATTTTGAGTTTGAGTTTGATAAGTGAACAATGGTCTGACATTCATTTGAATGGCATTATACAACTGCTGTTGCGGCATGAATTGATATGCTGATTTTTGTTGATAGTTATTTTGTGGAAGATATGCTGCAATTGGCATATAAGGCATGGCAATCTTTTGCAGCGTATATTGATGCGGAGAGCAGACCATGTGACATTTGGATTATGATGTAATAACAGAAGGCAAATGAGCTTAAATTGCTTTTGGAAGAAAGTGGGACAATTAAATCAATGTGCCTGGGTTTCTACGAATCTTTATAAATAATTGTATATCTTAGATTATATGTTAAAAGACATTGTAATTGAAGCTGTAAGAGAAGCTGGAAATTTTGCCTTAAGTCGTGTTGGAAACTATGGAGAAATTAAAAATAAGTCTCCTAAAGATTTTCTTACTGAAGTAGATGAAGAAGCGGAAAGAATGATCATTGACAAAATTAAAAGAAAATTTCCTGATGCCGGATTTTATGCTGAAGAATCAGGACGACAAGGGGATGGAAAATATTTATTTGTAATAGATCCAATCGATGCTACTACAAATTATATCAAAGGAATACCACTTTTTGATATATCCATAGCTGTTTATGAAGGAGATCAGAATGTTTTAGGAGTTATTGCTTGTCCAAGGCTCGATGAATTATATATTGCTGAAAAAGGAAATGGTGCATATCTCAACGAAAAAAAAATTCAGATTTCAGATATTTCAGAACTTGGACGGGCAATAATTGGATGGAATAGGAGTAATCATACCCCTGAAATAGTAGAATCATCAAAAAAAGTTTTAGCTAAAATCCTTGATCGGGCAGCAACATTTAGAGTTTTTGGCACAGGGGGGTTAGATTATTGTTATATGGCAAAAGGTAGTTTTGATGCCTGTATCACGCCACTCGCGGAGCCCTTTCATAGTGCAGGATATATCATAATGGAAGAAGCAGGAGCAAAAGTCACCGATTATGAAGGAAGACCGCATAGTTTAGAATCAAAAACAATTATTTCGGCAAATCCAAGCTTACATTCTCAAATTATCGATTTGGTTAGGGTAGGAGAAGAATAGATTATGTTACGCGATATAGGATTACAAGATGATAAAGGTTACGATCAAGAGAATGCTCGTTACATCATTCATACTCTAATCAAAAATAGAGCGTTAGAACAAGAAGCAATAGATTGCTTGCTAAATTTTCAGCATAACACTTCCTTCACCTACGATTCGAAAGATGTCTCTTGGGAGAAAAAAATTCGTGATGCCGAGGATGTTATGCGCCATATGTTTCTAGGCTACAAAAAAAAGTATTATGCAGAAGAGGAAGATATCAAAGATCAAGTAGTTACCTCCCACAGCGAGTATGCTTTTATATACGCTCTCGATTTAGCCATACAAGCAGGAATAACCGTGCATAATTTTGTTGAAAATAGTTCATCCCATAATCCACTCCAAATACGGGAGGAAATTATGGGAAGGTCTGATACGAATGCACAAGCCTTAAGAATTGAAAAGAGGCCTGATTTTAAAACCGGTGAGATGCCTCACAAATTAGTCGTGTATGCAGTTGACCGAGGGGCTGGAAAACGAGCGGTCATGACCTATGAACAGATTGCTCACGCCGCAGCAAGCAGAATCACTTCTATCGGACGATACGGACTGGTTCCCGGCGGCATCATTGGTGGCAATTTTCATCGCACCATATTTGGCTCCGTGGACAGAGCTGATCTTTGTATGCTTAACTATGACTCACAGCATCAAGCGGTAGTGCTGTGTCCGGTCGATCGTTTTGCGCAGGCACAGTATATGTTTAAATCGAGTATTGCAGTCATGGTCGATGGAGATAAAGCCCGGGGATTGGATATCATCGTAACCTCCGCAGAAAAAGAAAATCTTCCACAGATTTCTCCAGAGAATTTAGTCCTGGTTGTTCCTACCACCATGAATATTGAATGTTACCATTCTAATATTATTTATTATGATCCTGCGCAGTGGGGGAATTTTCATGTGTTTAATGAATGGCTGCAGACAACGCCAGCAGGGATAGATGCTCTAGAGCAGGCACTGGGAAGGAAGATGAGTGAGATGAAGAGTGTGGAAGAGATTCGTGCTTGAGATTACACTAAAAAGTGAACAGATACTTCTTGTATCTTCGTTTAGTCGAGAGAAAAAAGAAAATTATTCTTTCTTAACACCTACTAATCGCCCATCTCCTGAAAAGATTGTATCAACATATTCTCTGAATAATTCTGTATTACCACCTGCGAGGGCTTCTACCAACCTTTCATGGGCTTCTTTTAATCTAGACTGTTCAGTAAAAAAACGTCCATATTCAACCAGAGATAATTGCGTGGGGCTAATTCCTTCTATAACCTGCAATTCTGGAATACGATATCCTCCGTCGCGTCGAACATGAGCAATGTAACGCTTATCACCATTCTGGATGCTTTGAACAAAGCCAGTAGAACCATCACTGATGCGGTCAACTAATCGGCAAAGCTCACTCTCAGCTTTATATCTCTGCTTAGGCGTGGTTGAACATTCGTATCTTTCTATTACTTCTTGAATTCTTCCAGCAAGATGCATTTTTTCTTCATATGATTTCAAAAACTTCATTTAATGTGGATTAAACAACATTTTCCAGAGAATTATTGGAGTTGGGCTTTGATAAAAAAGAAAAGATTATTTTTCAGGTGTTCTCATATAATCTGATTTTGCACAGTAGTGTTTTACTAATTTATCTGCGTAATCACGACCTTCTTTGCTCAGACCTACCTTTTCTTTAGCTTCTACTAGACCGATGGCAACCAATCCATAGAAAAGGTCAGCATTCGCTTCTTTTATCCTTAAAGCTGCTTCTACACCACTTCTAATTCTTCGGTTCATTTCCGCAGTTGGTTTTTGTCCACTAACTGCATGATACAATTGAGTAACTATACTTACAAGACTATCAGCTTGGTGCAATTGATTTACAAGAGTATCAGTTTCCATTGTAATTTACCCTTATTTTTGATTAATATCTTCCTAAAAAGTGCTACTACTATTTAAATCTTTCGTCTCTCTTTAGTGAAAACACCATAAATCGTCTTGAAAGTTTATTTATCTTGCCAACACAGCAAACCCAAAAATGCAAATTCTACAAAAGAAACTGGCTTAGAAAGAATGTGTTGATTCTCCATATTTCTCTTCCCATCCGCAATCCAAGCACGCCTGCACCTTCTTTCCTTCATCTTCATAGATATCCACATGGGAAGAGCCGCAGTGGCTGCATTTGTGTTTGTCTTCGGGGAGGGCGGTGTGGACCATGATTTGTTTATACGTTTATACTTATTAACTTTATAAAATTGTTGCACTAGTTTTTTAAATTAGATCATCTCCTAAAAAAAGATGACAGAAGATGATCCTTTCTTCCAGTATCATTTTGTGGGTATTGATCCTAAACACGTAAGACCATTACATGAGTTGGTTGTTCAGTATAGGGATGAATTGTTAGCGAACGAGATCTTGCAAAATCTTCTAATATATCCTGGACGTGATCCTCTGCCACAAAGACCAACTTCCTACTATGATCTGGCTGATTCAGTTTGGAAACGGAGTGAAGTTGCACTTCATTTACAATATCTTGATCATGTCATGGGAATAGCAACACAACCTGCCCTCATTACCTTTGAAAGGGAACCTATCCACGCTCCGGGAATTGATTTAGTTGATCCTCGGCAAAGTTCTTCAATGGAGATAGTGGCTGGCCGTACCTCTCGAGGTCATGATCCTGCAAGAGTAGAAGAGATTCAAAGACACTGGCTCACTAGTCCTGAAACTGAAATCGTTCGTTCCTATAAGACAACTTTAGAACGATCTTTCGCACAGTTTAATTTACAATTTATCTTAGGTAGGATTGATCGGTGTAAAGAGACTCCTTTATTTGAATCATGGCCAGAGATTGCCTATCAAATAAAGATACAACAGGTCTTTACTCCTAAAGCCCATTATCATTTAGATAATGCTTATTATAATCAAGCAGGACATTTGTTGAGACTTGCTGAACCGCTTTGGAGACGTTTATCTGAGTCAGAATATGGGCAATTCTTCATTCTTACAGCAAAAGAAGTACGGGCAGGAGCTTCTACGTTATATGAGAAGAGGTTAGTTTAAATTACTCTAACTCCTTTTTCATCCGCCGGCGCAAACATCGCTGCTATGGTTACATCTTGTAACAACGGCTTCCTCATCATGATTGTCCCTCACTGGATTAAAAAAAGATGGTGGTGGCGTGATTTGAACACGCGACTTCCAGATTGCGCCTGATATTTTATAAGGGTTTTCCCCTCATTATATCCTATGAGTCTGGCGCTATGAACCAGGCTAAGCTACACCACCATCTATACTGACGTTTTTGAAGATTATTTATTAAGGTTTCCACGAAAAGCATCTATACCTTCAAACTCGTCACTTTACTGACACCATCATTCATGCTCACGCCAAATAGTGTGTCTGCTTCAGAAATCACCGCATCATTATGAGAAATCAAAATATATTGGGCATGATCAGCATAGCTGCGTACCAACTTAGACAGTGTTTCAGAGTTATGTTTATCCAAAGCAGCATCAATTTCATCAAGCACATAGAATGAAGCTGGCTGATACTCCTGAATGGCAAAAATGAACGCCAAAGCCGTCATAGTTTTTTCTCCCCCCGATAACGATTTAATATCAAGGAATCTATTTCCGGCAAATTTAACTTTCACGCTCAGCCCGTCATCAAAAGGCTTGGCCTCATTATCAAGCTCCAGGTATGCTTTTCCTTTGGTAAACAAGCTGCCGAAAATACGCTGGAAATTATCGTTCACTTGGGTAAATGTTTTCATGAAATGGTCTTTTTTCTTGGTTTCAATTTCATTCATTAACGTGAGCACATCTGTTTTTTCTTTGTCTAAGGAGTCTTTCTTTTCCGTTAACTTGCCATATTCAAGCTCCACTTGCTCATAGACTTCCAGCGCTTTCATGTTAACAGCGCTCATCTGTCCCAGCATGACTTCAAATTTATTTATCTCCTGCTGCAATTCTGCTGCCGATTTATTCTTAAATATTTCCACGTTTTTAAAGCGGCTAAGTTCTTCCTGCAAAGCAGCTAATCTGGCTTTCACTTCTGCGTTCTTAAGCGATACTAAATTGACTTCCCGCTCATTCGATCTGGACTTTTCTCTGACATGTTCTATTTCATTTTCCGCTTTGCTTACCTCGGCACTTAATTTTTCGCGCTGGGAAAAGGCTTCGCGGTACCGTGAATAGAATTCCTTGCTGGCTTTTTCTTTTTCAGCCAAATCTTTTTCAAGAGAAGAGACTTTCTGGACCAACTCTTTGATCTCCACATTGAATTGAACCTCTTCTTTATCATGCTGCTTGACAATTTCTTTTATTTTTTCCCGTTCTGGGGCAAACATTTGTTCAAGATGAGCAACATTATTTTTTAAGTCCCCTTCATAGCGCACTAATTCTTCCCGGCACTTCTGGCGCAATTCTTCAAACGCAGTTAATTGCGCTAAAAGCCGCGGATTTCGCAGTTCACTCACTTCCGAACGCAGCATTTGTTTTTTGGATTTTAATTCGGCAAGTTCACGATTGATATTATTCACATCCCGCTGGACATTGGCAAGATTATCCGTGACACTTTTTAATTGAGTGGTTAATTCCTTGCGCAGCTCATTGGTAGCATTTAAATCAGCATCTTCTAAGTGCAGCATCTTTTCCAATTTAATACAATCAGCTTCAAGTTCTGCACGTTTGTTGCGTAAAGCCGATATTTCCAGTTCATTTGCTTCCCGCTTATGAAGGATATTAGAAATAATGCCCTCTTGGGTACCCAGCTCATGTTCTACTTTCTCTAATTCTTCTTGTGAATCTTTCTCCATGAATCCAAAATTACTTTTGCGCTGTAAGAATCCGCCTTTCATCACACCGCTTGCTTCCGCCATACTGCCATCGAGGGCCGCCATTTTAATCTTCCCAATGCCTACTTTGCGCGCCACATCGATATCTTCAACCAGCAAGGTGTCGCCAAAAACATACTCAAAAGCCTTTTTGTATTGAGATTTGAACGAAATAACATTGATGGCAAAATCATGAACCCCTGATTGTTTAAGCAGCGCCTTGTTTTCAGATGAGATGTCCCTGCCATGAATTTTATTGAGGGGAATAAAAGAGGCAGTCCCTAATTTTTGTGCTTTGAGATACTTAATACATTCAGATGCGGTTCCATCATTATCCACCACCAGATGCTGCATCCTATTTCCTGCAGTTGATTCTAAGGCGAGGGCATATTTCTTATCGACCTGGCCAAGTTCTGCCATGGTGCCATGCACTCCTGAAAATTTCTTTTTATTGTCCAGAATTGCTTTGAGCGCCTGATTGCTGCTAAGACCTGCCTGTAGTGTTAATGATTTGGCATTAAGTTGTGCTTGTTTCTCTTGAAGCTCTGTAAGCTTCTTGCGCGCATTGGCCATCTGTGAAGCAAAACTGCTGTCTTGGTCCAGGCATTGATTTAATTTGAGCGTCGCTTGTTTGAAATCGTTCTTTTTCTGCTGTAATTCCTGCACTTGTTGCTTGTTGCTTTGCTCCACTTCCTTGACTTTCTTGATGCGCTCATCCAGAGTTTGTAATTGGTATTCTAATTTATCTTTCTCACGAAGAAAGTCCTGCTGCTGCTGGCGAATGCGCTGGACTTCCTCCTGCTTTTGTTCGATAATTTTATCTTTTTCTTCCAGCTCTTTGTCCAGGTCTTGGGATGTTTCAATCTTGTTTTTCTTTCTAAAATCCGCAATTTGTCTCTCCGCATCTTGTAACTCTTTCTGCTTTTGAGCTATTGCATGCTGCAGGTCATGCTGCTGCTTACTGTGCAGTTGGGTTTTTTCTTCTAAATCTTTGATTTCATGCTGGAATTGGTCTTTTCTCTGGGCAATTTTGCCGATTTCATCTTTGAGTGTAGACATTCTCGCTTTATCTTTGGCCAGCGTTACTTTCAAGTCTTCAATATCCTTATGCACTTTGATCTGCTCTTTCTCACCACGCTGCTCTATATCTTTGTTGATGTCGGCGATCTTTTGCCTGGAATCAACAATTTTATTCTTGAAGGCTTCAATTTCTTTTTCAGCAGCAGTTATTTTATCCTGATGCTTCTGCAATTCAGCATCATATCTTGCCTTAAGCTCTTCTCTTTCCTGAATTTGGAGATGGACCAGTGTTGCCCGGTTTGAATCAACTTTGTCTTTAAGCTCTTTGAATTTAAGAGCTTGATCACGGTCTTTTTTTAATTCCTGCAGATAGACTTTTCGCTCTTTGAGAATAATTTCGGCATTATTTAGTTGTTCTTCGACATGCTGCAATTCGAGCAAGGCTTTGTGCTTTTTTTCTTCATATAAGGTCACATCACTAATTTCTTCGATTATTTTTCGGCGATCCAGATGCGACATGTCCACAAACCGCATAATATCGCCCTGAAGAACAATATTGTGGCCGTCGGGATTAATTCTGGCTGCAGAAAGAAAGTCCAGTACTTCAGTGCGGGTCATTTTCTTGCCATTGATTCGGTAGGTACTGCTGCCATCTTTGTTGATGGTTCTGTTTACCACCATCTCGGCATCCGCATGAGGAAAAATCTTACCGGAGTTATCAAAGGCAATTTCAACAGATGCAGCGGTAGCGGGCTTTTTGTTTTTGCCGCCATTAAAAATAAGGTTAGAAGCTTTTTCTGCGCGCATAGATTTGGCAGAAAGACGGCCTAGGACGAAACACAGGGCATCGCCGACATTACTCTTACCCGAGCCATTTGGACCTAGAATTACATTAAACTTGTTGTCAAAAGGGATCTCAATTTTATTGGCAAAGCTCTTAAAGCCATGAATAGAGATACGATTAATTTTCGTCATAGTTTATAGGAAAGAAGATTAAAGTTTTGGTTTATAAAGGTTTGGATAGCACGGCCATGGTATCTGCATCATTAAATACCAATCTGTTGCCCTGCGCCTCCTGCGCTCCATAGTTTCGCGCAGGAATAATGACAGAAATATTTCTATAACTCATGCTATTCTCCGCAGATAAGCTTTACAACCATCAGAGACAACGTGGACCGTGATAAATTGATTCGTACTAGTTATTCTTGCGTCCTGTAGAAGCCTCTGTCGCTCGTCTTCTGAAACAATGGCACTCAGGTCTGCAAATAGTGTTACTTGCGGCTTAAAATATTTAGAGAGATACAAATGGTCGATGCTTTGTGCTGCAGCTCCCCAAAATCTTGCTCGTGTGGGAGTATCAACCCATTGCAGTTTCCTTCGACGAACCATTAGTTCCGAGAATAGGCCATTCGAGTGAAAATCACACGAACCCATTTCAGAATTGGACAAGGACCAATGCGATGGCGGTAATCCGAGAGTGTTTGCACTGTATTGCACGGTAAGAGGAATGGTCATACCTGATG
>CAYOKQ010000044.1:10899-13830 GCA_964404595.1 uncultured Methanosarcinales archaeon
ACTGCAATTGCCTTTATTTCGGTCTTATGTTTAGATTTTTCCAGGCAAAAATCTGCCGAATGGAAATCCCGCCCACGGTGATATTGAAGAAAGTAATCTTTTCCATTTGATGTAACGAACTCCATAATAGGACAATGGAAAGAGTCAAAGTGAGGTAAATTTCTTATTTTCTCATATAGTTCAATTAATTGTGGTACTCCTTGCTTCAGATGTGTTTGCAAAGTGGCATTGAGATTAATAGAGGGGCTTATGATTCTGCCACTATCAATGATGCAATAGTTTGAACCGTGGTAATCTTTGGTGAAAACGTGATACTTTCTGGCAATTGCAGAGTCGGCTGTGACCACACGTCGCTGTCCAGGTAAGTGGTGCCAGAAGGAAAAACGTAGTTCTGCTTTTAGCGTGTCGATGGGAACGCCAGTAAGACCACTGTACATTTGTAAGTTTGTTTCAATTCCTGCTTTTTGAGCAAATACTTCCTCTTCCTTGGTAATCATTTGGACCAATTCCAAGATATTGCGAGCATCAGCATACTTCTCTAAACGAGGCGAAAAAATTAAACCGCTGACTCCTTCGTATTCCTGTGCGTCCTCACTTCGACACAGTATAGGTAATCCTGATGTACGGGCTTCATTAAGAGTATCAAATCTTCGAGGTACAGGTATTCCTTGTGATTCAACATAATCTCCAATAGTTCGTTTGGGTTGTCCGTTCAACCGCGATTTGTCTTGAAGATAGTAGTCGGTCATCTTACTGGCCCTTGAAAAATTATTTCCTTGTACACATCGGCCCGACAGTCAGGCTCATCAATAGTTGTTATTCGTTTGCCGTTTTCCTCTCCATATCGAAATGTTGGAATTAAATAACCCCAGCCAACATGCATATATGCTGGCCTCATTGCAAAAAAATCGCCAGGAGGAGAGCACTCAATGGAGCTAACCGGAGCAGCAATACATTGCGCTTTCGGATTATACCATATTTTAAGACTTTTTGTTCCCTCAAATTCAACAATCCGGCAATAATATACTGCGGAAGTATGTCCTCCCAAAAATTCAATAATAGAATCCAAAGGAGCTAACTGAAGATTTAGTTTTTTAACCGAATGTGCTCGGGCTCTATCGATAATTGGCGCGTTCCAATCAGGGACTACGTGGAAAGTCATCTTGGCAGCTCCATAAAGTTAAATCCCTGTCATTTTAGGACTCCACCTGTTCAAGTTTCACTGCAATGCTTTTAGTGTACTTTTTTGCCGCCTTCCTTGCTACATGGAGTGGCTCGGGCAATTTATGAGGAAAGTGCAGAGTTCGTGGAATCAAACTTAATGTGGTACCCAATGAGACCAGATGTCCCGGAGAAACATAAATAGGATTTGAATGCTCCCGGGTTTTAATCTCAAAGCCCACAATTTCATTGTTAAAAATAATCTTGCCATTTTCAACTTTGCCAACTGCCAGCGTATCAGCAACCCCAATAGTGGGTTTATTCAAATTTAACCCCAAATGAGAGGCTATGCCTATTTTTCGAGGATGGGCAATGCCTTCCCCACTTACCAGCAGAAGATCGGGCTCTTGTGTAAGCTGATTGTATGCTTCAATCATGGCCGGCATTTCCCGATATGCCAAAAATCCGGCCAGATAGGGCAGCGGATCATGCAGTGCATATGTCTTTTTTTCCAGCAGTTTCAGGGAAGGAAACTCACACACAACTACGCAGGCGATAAGTTCATTTCCACGAGAGGTGCAGTCAATGCCTCCAATGGTTTTAATTCTAGAAGAGTCATCTTTAAGCAGGACTTTTGCTGCTAATTTCAATTGCTCTTTTTTAAGTTCTATGAAATCCATAGGGGCACCTTTTTTAGAGGTTGCGATTGCTAGTTTATAAACATTTCGGAAGATATCACTTTGAAGTAATGATTAATTTAACACTTTTTTGGTGAAGCCCAGAAGAGGAAACATTTAAATGCACATAGAACTTGATAAGGATAAAGAAAGCAAAAGAGAGGAGATATGATGTTACGGGAACAAGACAAACATTTTCTATGGTCTTTGTACGCCGTCGTAGGGATTATCTTTGTATGGAAAGGGTTGTGGGAAGGTGCATATGCTCTTCCATATGTTTGTGATTACCATCTTTGCGACCCCTTTGTATTTCTCTTCATCGGATTTACCATGCTGACTTTATCAGGAGCAATCTTTAAAGAATTTGATCCGCTGGGAGGAGTTGAGGCGGCAGTGAACAAAGTAATACATTTCGTGCAGAATCATCCTCGGAAAAAAGAGTTTGACATCACCTATCATGATAAAAATCAAAAGAAGGACGTTACTGTCAATGCAGAACATTTAAAGGGCATGGAGAAAGGAGTGCTGGTTATTGAAGATCCTATTAAAAAAATGGAATTGTTTGTACCCATTCATCGATTAAAAGAAATAAAGCAGAACGGTAAAATGTTTTGGAGGCTCTAAATGCCCACTCGCGAAGATATGCAGCGCTATTTCTGGTACTTTTTTGGCGTACTAGGCGTAGTCTTGTTCTGGGCTGGAGTGTGGGATGGGGTTGGCAATATCGCCTTTTTGAAAAATCCTTTGTTGAGTTTAATCATTGGCCTTATCCTGCTCTTTATCGGAGGCATCATCCGCAAAACAGATAATGCAGACCAGCAGGAACTTCTGGCGCATAATGTTCTCAAAGAAGTACATCATCACCCGCAAAAGCAGGAGTTCCATGTAAAATATTTTGATAAAATGAACAAAAAGGAAGTTTTAATTGGAGGAGAGCAATTGCATCGCCTTGAGAAAGGATTTCTAGTATTATTAGAAAAAGGAGGCAAGGAATTATTTGTGCCCATCCATCGCGTCACCGAAGTATTACATAACGGAAAAACATATAAGAAATTAAAATGAAACGAAAACCGTGGGGAAGGGAAGGAGTAAC
>CAYOKQ010000045.1:0-5611 GCA_964404595.1 uncultured Methanosarcinales archaeon
AGAAGGAAAGCAAACTTACTCAAAAACTTTGCGTCAGAGGGTTTCTACAGAGCCCTTACTCCATAAAATTTAAGTATGGATGCCAGTCTAAACTGACAATGATTTCCGAGCCATATATTCTCAAGCCAGAAGAATTTGAATCATTGGAGAGTCTACTTGTGCATATCCCATTATCCACCAAAGTGGAGGTTAAACTCACCGTAACTGAGGCTGGAGAGAGAAATGAAGTAAACATAGCAGCATATGTGGCTCCAGGACGCGTTATTGGCGGTGATTTTCATATTGGGCTTTATTATGAGAAACAATCAAATCCGCTACGGTATGTACGTGTCGGGCTTTCCCGATCAGCTGGTTATTCAACTGTTTATAACGACTATATTAATGGAGCTTGGATGCAAAGTGATTCTCCAACCAAAGATGTTGTATACCTTCCTTTATTGCAAACAGACGTTAAAACGAATATCGGGCATGGCAACAGCCGATACATAGAAGGCTCTCCTTTTCGAATTCTTACGCTCGAAGGTCTTCCCCACCAAAGTTTACCGTTCTTTTTTATTGGTGAGACTGATAAACAGGTAGAATTAGAAGGATTTTATAGTATTGATAATAAAATAGTGGGATTTAGTCCCCTGAAACAAGATCCTGCATGGAGTGCCGTATTAAAAGAGATAATCTTAGGTAAATATTCTTTCCCATATGTAAAGAGATGTCCTAAACCAGTTATTGTAAGTAAAAATATAGAATTTCCTGCTCCTGCAGTTGTGTCCAATCAAGTTTGTCCTGACATTAATTGGGAAGTTCCTAAATCTATCACTTCTTACTTGAATGAATACGTCGTTGGGCAGGAACAGGCGAAAAAAACACTGGCAGTCGCTTTTTCAATCTACACCACGCTGGTGAGGACACAAAATGCTGGTTTTCCCAAGCCGCATACCTTGCTTGCCGGCCCCACCGGCACAGGAAAAACCTATATGGTACATCTTCTTTCAGACAAGGCGAACTTAGTGGTAAGCAAAGGCACATGTACTAGCAAGTCCAGTGAAGGATACCATGGACAGAATCTTTCCACCCTGTTCAAATTGATTAGGCAGAAAAGCAAGGAGGAAGCACCCTATGGAGTTATTATCATGGATGAATTGGATAAACTTGCATTTGTTCATAAAAATGAAAAAGATTTCTTTGGAACAAAAATGCAGCACGAATTAATTGGATGGATGGAAGGTGATCGCATTCAGCTCACCTCATACACGCAAAGTGGCTCAAAATCAGAAGAGTGGCTTGATACAAAGAATCTTTTATTCATAATGACTGGTGCTTTTGCCGGCACGAAAGAATTAGCCCTGGAGTCGATCATTGCCCAAAGGTATGGAGTGAATCAGCGGCACATTGGCTTTGGAGCGCAGCAGCCAATCTGTTCATCATCTCTATTGGAATTTTTGCAGCCGGCAGATCTGATTACTTATGGGCTTTTGCCGGAACTAGTGGGCAGAATTCCTTTTCACGCAACGGTTCTGCCCTTGACTGTCGATGATAAAGTGAAGATTCTCACTGATGCAAAGCAGTCCATCTTAGCACAATATGTGACTTTATTTAAGCTCAGGGGTCTGAATTTGGAGGTACAGCGAGATGCCCTGCGTTGCATTGCTCAAGAATGTCCACCAGAGACTGGAGCCAGGGCGCTGCGTTCCATCTGTAGTAAATTGTTCAGCGAGATTCTCTTTGAGCCAGAATCCTTTACGCGAAGAGATACGATTACCGTTGATGAAAGGATTGTTACAGATTTGCTCACAAAATCACCAGAGGAAGAAAAACAGAAAGAGATGGAAGCATAGTCATTATTCCACCAATATTCCCACTTTCCCGGGCATGGCCGATTTTGCTTTCGCCAGCTGGCTCTCTTCGGCAATTATGATCTCCACTTTACAGCCAAATTCCTTCGCTAAAAATTCCTTGGCATCATCCAAAACCGCCAATTCTTTTTCCTGGGATAAGACCATTCGTGGTAATTTAGAGGGGTCCTTCAAGACACTTGTCACAATCCCGCTCACATCTTTCCCTTTTATTTTCATCTCTTCAACTTCCAGCACTTTTTTCATGATCTCTCCCATATTTCTGGTCACTTTAATCTCTTTGGATATTAGTTCAAATAACTCGTATTTCCATTTCTCTGAAATAAATAAAGTAAAAGTATGGGGCTGCTCCATTTTTGCAAGTTTTACTACATTGCGCATGCTGCCCAGAGTTTCTTTGACTAGGTCCTCTGCAGCTTCTGCTTTCAGGCTTATTTTTTTCTCTTCTGGTATTGGCCAGGCCGACACAGAAATTAATTCCTTTCCAGAATTCAATTCCTCGCTCAGGTGGGGAGTAAGTGGATTCATCAAAACACACCAGGCCCGGATGACTTGGTCAAGTAATTTCATATTTTGGCCGCCGCGTCGTACATACCAGCGCACATCTTCATACAATGCAAAATAGGCTATCGAAGCCAGTTCCCGCAGTTCATATTGCTGCATTGATTGATGTGTCTGCTTTATATGCTGATGCAGCCGTGATTCGAGCCATTGGTCGACAAAACTGCTCTTGTCTTTACATTCCCGCAAGGACCCGACTAAAGCATAAATCCGCTCCAGCGCATTTTTGTAATGAAGAACAACTTCTTCTTCCCACACGATATCAGTATGGGGTGATCCTATATGGGCATAGTATAATCTCATCGCATCCACGCCATATTTTTCAATCGCATCAGGAATGGGCTCAGCTCCACCTTTACTCTTGGATATTTTACTGCCTTTGCCGGTAACCCACCAATTTACCAAAATACCTCGCGGCCATTTCTCTTCCGGCAATATTGCCACATGATTCATCAGAAATACCGGGAAGTGTACCGTCTTATGCTCCTTGCCGCCTAAATTCAAGTCCAGCGGATAAAAATAATCAAACTCCTGCCTGATTTCCTTCCATTCTTCTTTTTCTTTTCCAGTGGCTTTGCCAAGAAATACATAATCAAAGAATTGTTCCGTTAAGTCTTCTGTTTTTACTTTCCCGTTATTCACAAATTTTGATACAATATAATATGCTGGGTAGAGAGTAGAGTCACTAATGGGCTCGACAGTCCATTTTTTATCAAAAGGCAGCTTGCTTCCCAGCCAATTTCCCAGGCGCGCGCAGGCCCGATCACCAAACCAATCCAGCACGGTAGGCAAATTTTCCCGATATTCTGGTGGATAGATATTCATTTCTTTGGCTTGTTCTTTGCTTCGTTCGGTTAATTCTGGATCGGAATATTTGATAAACCATTGGTCATCGATTCGCTTGATGCTCACTTTTTGCCCACAGCGGCACAAGACTTCTTCACTTAAGTCATGAAAAATATCTGCTGTTCCTTCCTCTATTAATTCTGCTTTCACTAATTCTTTGGCTTCCTCGACTTTTTTGCCGGCATACTTGCCGCTGATCTCCAGCATAATGCCTTTATGATGCTCTTCTTTGTAAATTTCCTTTTTTGCCTCTTCTAGCTTTTCCGCTTGCTTTTGTGAGGTGATCTTTTCACGTTCACAGATATATTGCGCAGGATGCGTACCCCATCCCTCCAGCTTTATGAGAGCAATGGGATCAATCGCCCGTATTTGAATGACATCAAGCCCGTATTTCTCGCATTCTTGCCTGTTTTCCTTAAGATCTTGAAGGGCAATCCAATCATATGGAGCATGGCTAGGAACACTGGTGACAATACCCGTTCCAATCTTGGGATCACAAAAAGGGGCTGGCAAAATGATAATTTCTCTATTTGCTCCAGGAGCTAGTGCTTTTTTTCCAATGTATGCGGCTATGTCTATATCCTCTTTGAGCAGTACTTCATCTTTTTGATATTTTAATTTCTCAGCGGCATCTTCACTTAAGATCCAGTTCTCACCATCAACTTCAACGCGCACATGCTTTGCATTGGGATTTACCCATAAGTTAGTTTGGCCAAAGACAGTTTCAGGACGCAAGGTGGCAGCAACGAGATACTCATTTCCTATCTTGAATTTGAGTAAGGTGTATTCAACCTTTTCAGCGTTGCCCCCTTTGGAAATATCCGTTTCACTCGGATCGACGGCAACCGGTCCATGCTCAGGGCAGGCGGCGGCAAAGTACGGTTTTTGCACCAGAAGATTTTTATGCTGTAATTTTTTAAATTGCCACTGGATAAATTTTTCATAATCGGGATAGATGGTGCAGGTAAACCTTTCCCAGTCGCACAGAAAGCCAAACTTTTTCCAGTAATCATTAACATACACACCGTTAAAATATTCCACTACTTTACGCGCATCGCTAAGTTCACTTACTACATCGGGTGGGCAGCCGTTTCGCGTAAGATAATCTATCCACTCTTTATCTTTATTAACTACTTTTTTGGCAAAAGCAATTGCTTGGTTACCTGAGGCATGCGTTCCTACCGGAAATAATACTTCCTTGCCTTGCAATCGTTCATAGCGGCAGATGGCATCGGTATAGGAAAAGCCCCGCATATGACCCACATGCAGAAAGCCGGAAATGCCAGGATAGGCGAAGATCATGAAGAATTTATCTTTGTTTTTATGGGCGGTAGCCTTGCCAAGTTCGGCTTCTTCCCATTTTTGCTGCCACTTTTGCTGAATATTGGACCAATTGAGAGTCATGATCAGGGAGATTGCCGGGTGATTTTTAAAGGTTCTTAAAATTTTATTCTCTACCTGTTATTTTCTCAAGAAGCGGCCCAACTCTGGCTTCAAATTCTGCTTGTGAAATGCCCATATCTGCATAGTTTGGTCGCTTAATTTCATCTTTGGTTAACACAGTTCCTTCAACATTGTCAAATATAGGAGTGTCACGCGCTCCCAAAGAACAGCTGGCTCTGTAAGAGTAATCATGAATTCCATGTCCCCAGCGTTGATTGAGTCTATTCATCGCATCATGAAAATTTGTCGGGGCAACAATGTATAGAGGTACACCTTCTTTTTGTTCGTACCACAAGTTCTGCCAGGTTTGCCTATCGCCGAGCAATAACGCAGTGGCGGTCAGCAGCTTTTGATCTGCAAGTGTAATGCGAGGATCATCTCCTGTAATACGAGAATAATGTTCAAATACTTTGGTAATGTCACCATCTACATAATCCATGATTGCCGGCAGGCCGTCTCTTTGGCCCGTTGACGAAAAACAGAGCAGACGGTCGCCTAGCGACATTGTTTTATAGACGTCTAAGCCGGCATTTTTCTGCGAAGGTATCCGGTTAAGCGTATACGCATCAAAAATTTTACTTGAGCTAAAATCTGAAAGCAGTAACACGTAAGGCTTGCCCGTATCGTCTCTAATTTGCCGCAAAGTAAACACTCCTGCTTTTCCCACAAACCCCTGAAAAGGAACGTATTGTAGAAATGTATCTATGGGAATTATTAATGGATGGCATCCGTTATCTGAAAATAATCGATGGATAAAGGCAGTCCACGCAACTTCGCGCTCTGCATCATGCCTGAGCGACGATGCCAGATACCCAAAACCTCTTGGGGAAGTAGCTATTTCACTTCTTTGGATGCTTCGAAGGAGCGGTTGTATATTTTTCATAGCTTCTGCGTAACGATCCCCTGCCATT
>CAYOKQ010000045.1:5621-13599 GCA_964404595.1 uncultured Methanosarcinales archaeon
AATCTAATGTTGGAAGGGTATCTTGCACCGCTTGAGTGAAGGGATGCGAGGAGCTATGTATATCACCCAGTGCTATCAATTCAGTATCTGACAAACCCTTTTGTGCCATATTTTCCTAAAATCTTCTGTACTTTATAAACATTACTGATGTTATCACTATATAGTGGCTTGGTTAGATTGCAGGTGGTATTTTTGCATAAATCTTTTAAACTATATGCAGATTTATACTTTGAAATGATTGCAGAGTCTCTCCAAAAACCAGCTACACTGGGAACAGCTACTCCACAAACTTTAGAAGAAGAAGCTCTCCAGTCTTTGGGATTCATTCGCGTCCCTCTGATAGAGCACGACAAGCCAGTTCAAACTGCGGTATATCAATGGAATAAGAGTTGTGAATTTGCTCAAAATGTAGGGCTTCTTATCAGTAAAGGTTTAGAGGAGCATGCAGGACCATATGCGATGGCTTTTGATGTACGATATAAAGTCATTGCAAAGGAAGCGAGGCGTAAACCAGAAGACACTTCATTTTGTGTTATCGAGCCTACCATAAATCTGTATACTTGCAACACACCAGATCAGAATCTATGTACTGAAATTCGCAATCGAATGCTTATGCCCCGCACGCGCACGTATAGAAAAGAGGCATATCTCGTTGGAAATGCGATCAAAGAAGTAACTAGTTTCATTCAGCATCACGATTCGCTGCGTGAGCATGCGCTTCTTTTCTTTGTTCAGAAAGGACCATCGGGAGAGCTGCCGATATTGTATTACTAAAGCCAGAACTAAATCTCTTTCCCCAATTTTTATAAACTCTTCTTTCTTCCTTCTGATAGAAAAAGAGATGGAAACAACCAGCAACTCCAAAAAAAGAAGTGATTCACTAAAAAAAGAAGAGTTATTACAAAGATGAAAAACCTTGACATCGCTAAAATCCTGAACAGTATCGCTGACATTTTGGAATTACAAGAGATCAAATTCAAGCCCCAGGCATACCGGAAAGCAGCTTTGTCGGTAGAAGGGCTCGCGGAAGATATTCAGGAAGTCTATGATAGGGGAGAACTGAAAAATATTCCCGGCGTGGGAGAAAAAATTGCGCAAAAGATAGAGGAAATTCTCACCACTGGAAAATTAGATTATTTTGAGAAACTGAAGAAAGACATTAAAATAAATCTTGAAGAAATGAATTCAATTCCCGGGCTTGGCCCTAAAAAGATTAGAGCTTTGTATCAGCAGCTGAAAATTAGAAATTTAGAAGAGTTGGAAAAGGCAATTAAAGATGGTAGGGTGCAAAAGCTGCGCGGTTTTGGAGAGGAAACAGCCAAAAACCTGCTGC
The DNA here is from genome assembly GCA_964404595.1 of uncultured Methanosarcinales archaeon. GTDB lineage: Archaea > Nanobdellota > Nanobdellia > Woesearchaeales > GW2011-AR9 > CAYJXA01. The sequence goes on from CAYOKQ010000045.1 coordinate 6,955, forward strand.
AAGGGATCGCCTTTGCCAGAGGAAAACCACCGCGATTCTTATATGCCCATGCCTGGCCGATTGTCAAAAATATTCAAGAGCAGCTCTCAAAAATTCCGGCAGTGCAGAAAATAGAAGTAGCCGGTTCATTTCGTCGAGGTAAAGAAACAGTGGGAGATTTGGATTTTCTGGCAGTCTCAAAAGAACCAGAGAAAGTAATGGAAGCATTCGTTGGCTTGCCTGACGTGAAAGAGATATTGGTAAAAGGGCCAGCCAAAAGTTCTATTCGTATGAGTAATGGGATGCAAATTGACCTGCGTGTGGTGCAGGAACATGAATTTGGCGCAGCGTTGCTTTATTTCATCGGGAGCAAAGAGCATAACGTGGAGTTGCGTAAATTAGCACTGAGCAAAAGCTATACCCTCAACGAATATGGATTATCAATGGTTAAAGATAAGAAGCGGGTGGCTGGAAAGTCTGAAAAAGAGATCTATGCAAAATTAGGGATGGAATACATCGAACCTGAATTGAGGGAAAATACCGGAGAAATAGCGGCAGCGCAACAGAGAAAATTGCCCCAGTTGGTAATGGTAAAGGATATTAATGGCACGTTTCATAACCATAGTTTGTGGAGTGACGGGCATAATTCTCTGCTGGAAATGGCGCAGCAAGCGCAGCTGCTGGGATTTAAATTCATTTCCTTTAACGACCATTATGGGCATGTTGGGATTACCAACCCTTTAAATGAAAAACGATTGCAAAGATATCTGAATGAGATTGAAAAAGTGCGTAAAAAAGTGAACATTAGAGTTTTTTCAGGTATTGAAATTGATATTCTCAAGGATGGATCTCTGCCGCTGCCTGTGGCAACATTGAAAGAACTTGACGTGGTGGTCGCATCAGTGCATGTAGCGCTGAAGATGAGCGAGCGTGAGATGACTCAACGGGTGTGCAATGCGCTGCAGCAGTATCCTATTAACATTCTTGGACATCCTACGGACAGAATTATCAATGTGCGTGATTCTCTGGCGCTGAATTTAGATAAAGTATTTGAAATTGCGGCGCGTAAGCAGGTATTTATGGAAATTAATGCATCACCGGCTCGCATGGATTTGGATGGCACTAAAGTCAAAGCTGCTCTCAAGGCAGGGTGCCAGTTCGCACTTGGTACCGATGCGCATGCTGCAGATCATTTGGCCGGATATCCGTATGGGGTTCTCATGGCACGGCGAGGGTGGCTAGAAAAGAAAGATGTAGTCAATTGCTGGGATGTGAAAAAAATTGAGAAAGTGATGGGAAAATAAATGCATACAAGAGCGAGAAGGATGGCACTGGTGTGGTTTAGAAACGGAAAGTCGGTATAAAGAAGTATATCAGCAGGTGAAAGATACGCATACATTTCAGTCGTGGCAAAAACAAATGTTTTTACGAGAACAATCTGCTTTGCGGGATTTGCTGTGCGACCGCAGCTACAGCATGCAAATTGGCCTTAATGCTGTTAGTTTAGTGGACTTGTTCCGGGGTAATATTGTAAAAGCACTGGAGGGCACAAAGGTAAAGCCTTTGGCATCATCAGAAAAAATTATCTGTACGCTTTTGTTAGCTCATACCCTCTTTCTTCAAAAAGTTGAGCAACCCTCTGGGCAACATTAGAATCTTGAACTGCTACTCCTGTAACTCTTGGAAATAAATCATTAGCATCTCTGTCTCCAAATTTGATGCTTCCGTCTTCCGCAATGGTTGGCGGTACTGTCTTTAGAATGTCGTAAAGTTCTTTTCTTACATCAACAGTAGCTGGAACCAATTCTCCATTACTTTCTCTACGCCTATATGGAACTGCATCCCATCTCCCTGTATTATGTTCTGGGCTTACTATTCTTGCTACTTCTACACAATCTTTTCCAAAAACACCATATGGCAAGTCTGCTTGATCTACTTCAAACAAAAAGCTTTCTCCTTCCGCCAATTGATTAGCTTTAAAATAAACAGTGATTTTCTTTGCCAGGTTTAATGACATTTTTATCTCCGCTTTGTGTATAAGCTTACATTACTATTTTATATTTGGATTATATCCTTCCGGAACTTCTGCACCAACCAACCCATCGAGCAATACTTTACATCGAGGATTGGTTATTCCTGAGGTGTCCGAACTTACTAACTGAATACCCTGTTTTGTAAATTCTCTTGTTTCTGGATTAAGAACAAATTTATCAAATCCGGCAGCATATGCGCCGCTTGAACCAACAGAAAAATATTCATTTAGAACTAAAACTGCTTTTCCATCGATTTCTTCACGCGTAAGACGAGGAGCATCATATTTGAAACTAATTTTAACAACTGGATTATCTTCTAACGTTCCTTTGCTCCTGTCAGCAGAAAGCAATCTAAATTCTCGAGTTGCCCATCCCCCATCAGACCCATGCTGATCAGCAACATAGAAAACATGAACTTTATCCCCATCAGCTACAGCCTGACCATGTTCATAACAAAATGGGCTTTTTGTTTCTCCATACGCCGTAACTTGTTCATCATTAAGCAAAGCAACTCCTCTTCGTGTTTGTACTAAAGTTCCTTCTTCAGTTTGATTTGTAAAATGTGGATTTCCATAACGTGTTCTAACAGCTCTTTGTAGTAAAGAAGAACCCACTCTTCCATGAGCATCTCTCACAGCATCAGATAATTCAATATCTTTATTCTTCTTTCTGTTTTCAATACCTCTTAGAAAGTCAATAACATTTTTATCAACCTTGCCTTCAGCAACATAACCCATTCCCAAACTAAAACCGACACCAACAGAAGCTAAAATTGCTGCTACTGATCCTAAACCAAATCCCCAAGCTCCAAATTGATATACTGCCTCTCCCACGGCTGGTGAATTTACTAAATTCCCTAGATTGGTTGTAATTCCTTCCCAACCCACATGTTCGAAAGTTCCTCCTACTCCTAATGATGTAAGAGCAGTTGGTCCTAAAAGTACCGATGGGAATGCTAATGTATTGGCTGCCACTCTGGTAGCTTTTCCTAATGTTGATTTTTCAAGTTGGTATTCTAATCTGGAATCTGCCATTTTATTTACCTCAATTTTGTTTGCTTTTGTTAATTTATATCTTAAAAGCGGCACTACTATTTAAATCTTTTGTCTCTCTTTAGTGAATACATTATAAAAACAAAAGCATTTTAGCTAAATATTCGGTATCTTGCGAATTTAGTATACCATTAGTTTCAGCTGCATTTCATATGTTTCTGTATACATTTCAAATAGCTTCTGGGGATTTATTCCATTCAGTGAAGTGGGAAAACCAGGTAAAACTCTTTGGGTAAGACTACCTATCTCACGCAGAACATAACGAGCGCCATCCTGATTTTGGGTATGTCTTAAACCAGATACCGTATCAAAACAAGCATATAACTCATCTAAAATGTCTACATATTGCCCATGCCAAACAGATGCAGCAAAGGAATCTCTAAGAGACTGCTCTTGCTGATTAGTATGTGCTTTTCCGTGGTCATCAACACCCCAATTACCGCCCATTCCGTCATCTACGCCCACATCTATTCCTCACTCTTGGCCATGCTCTCTTCAAAATCTTTCGCACACTCCTCAGAACAGAATGCATATTCTTCGCTTTCTATGACTTTAGTAATTTTTTTCTTGCGCAAAGCGATGCCGCATTCAGAACATTCATCTATATCATCCTCATTAGCATATCCGCGGGTAAACGCTTCGTCTTCTTCGTCCTCGTCCGCAACATCTTTATCATCTTCAACCGGCGTATCTTCATCAAATGTTTCGTCTTCTTCCATGATTATGTCCCTCTCTAAAAGCAGGTTTTTTAGTAAGTATTCTTAAAGGTTTGGTTTATACAGTATATGTTTTATGCGGTCATTTTTTCCAACCCCATTTAAATCTTTTAAAAACAAGCTCTTTTTAGTTATAACTATTAAGTAATATCCGCTTGATCTTATTTATAGATCTTTCCCAAGAAAAAGAATACGCGATGGTTTTACGGGCATTCATTCCCAATTGTGCCTGCAAATCCTTGTTTCGAAGCAATTTATCAATTTTAGCGGCCAGGACGGCGGGGCTATTACGGGGAGCAAAGATGCCGTTGTAATCTTTCGTGATATAACTCTTCATGAAGCCCACTTTAGTGACTATGACCGGAAGCCCGGCCGCCATGGCCTCCAAAGTGGCCAGAGATGTTGTTTCAGTATGGCTGGGCATCACAAAAATGTCCATGGCTTTTAGATATTCTTCCACATTATTTACAAATCCGGTCACACGACAATTTTGTGTTTCTAAAAAAGGCTTTTTCTGCTCTGGTGGGCCATCTCCCACTATGAGTAAAATAACATCTTTGTGGTGAAGTTTCTTAAATGCATTTAAAAGTGCCTGTACATTTTTCTCCTTGGAAATACGGCCGACATACCCAATTACTTTTTTATGGGCAGGGATTCCCATTTTTTCTTTACTTTTTCTCTTGTCCGAAGTCATTGAAAATGTTTCGATATTCACACCCAGGCGGGCCACAGAAATGTTCGCTTTTACTCCCTCAGCATGCAAATATTCTTTTAAGCTGGGATAGGGGACGATAATTACATCACATAGGTTGTATAACATGATGGAAAAACGCTTAAAGAATAAAGTAAAAAAATGTCGAATGAAAGAAGGCAGAAATTTCTCAAACAAGGTCCAGCCTATAACATGAATATAGGAAATGGTTTTTTTATTGAACTTATGGCCATAGTACATTGCCAGTATACTTATGAAGGCAGGCCCCTGAATAAAAATAAGGTCACTTTTTCTCACCGCATCTTTAATTCTTTGAAAATTTGCCCAAGATAATTTCATATTTGGATATCCTGAGAGAGAGACCAGATTAGAAGGAAATACGTACGTGACATTACCCCCCTTTTTTTGGCCTAAGTAAGGAACCAGCAAGGAGATCGAGAAAGTATCTGCGCAGCGGCTCAGAAACTCATTCATAAAACGCAGTATTCCATCTACTTTCGGATAATAGGTGTCGGCAACAATAAGTAGTTTTGGCTTCATCGTATTTTAAAAAAATGTTCTCCGAATCGTTTGCGGATATGGAATCCGTCTTTGATTGCCCTGTACAAAAGTAATACAAAAGGGTAGGCAATGTGAATACGCTGGCTGGTAAACTGTTTAAGAGCTTTAAGTTTAATAGAGAAAGTTTTAGTGACGTCAACATAGAGGGCCGGATAGAGCGTCCGAAAAGAGACCGGATTCCATACCGAATACATATACACTTCTGGTTTTTGCATGAGCTGGTCATAGAGTTCCAGGGTAATTTTATGCACGGCTTGATGGTCCGGGTGAGGATCTTCGTGGCTATGGGTAAATATTTTTCTTGGATTTTCTTTTTTAATGAGATGCAGAAGCTTTGGGCTTATTTTCTGATAATCTTCATAAAATTTAAATTCACGTAAATCCAGGAATGAAATACTGCATCGTAGAATTTTGCTGGCCAAAAAAGCTTCCCGTGATCTCATTTTCTTAGTGACATTTCTTTTTAGCCAAGGATGGGATTTTTCACCATATGAGAAAATGATTACTTTTACTTTTTTCTTTTGCTGCACATATTGGGCTATTGTTCCGCCGGCCCCCAGCACAAAATCATCGGAATGAGCACTCAGGATAAGAACCGTATCTCTTTTTGTAGGCATGATAGAACAAAAATTTATGGGTTTAAGTAGTTTTCTACCCTTTTAAATTATACGCGGTCTTAAATGAAGTTATAGCTTTATTGTCGGCATCGTATAAAGTGAAAGTAATCTCTACTGCGCTTAGATCGCCGGCGGTAACTTCACTATAGCTAAATCCTTGTGGCACCATTACCTTCGAGCTTGCGGTTTCTCCTGCTTTTATCGTTTTGGAAGAGAGTGGAAGAGGTATTTTCTTTTCAAAATCATCGTACCCTTCAACCAGCATACCTAAATGATCTACTTTAATAGTTCCATCTTCCTTATTTTTAATAGTATAATCTACTTTAGTAATTTTTCCCCAGGTTTCTTTCCATTCGATATCAACATCATTGATAGCAAGAGCAACTTTGGTATAGGTAGTGATAATAGCTTCTTCTGCTGCGGCTGGTATTTCTGGGGTGGTATTTTCGGCAGTGTTGACAGCTTCTGTCCCATCCTGCGTTGTATTGGCCGTGTTAGATGTTTCAGCCACAGCTGCATTCGTGACCTCATCCTCATCAGAACTTGTAAAAAGTTTGGCAAACCAGCCTGTAATCCCCGAATCGGAACTTGAATTTTCTTCCTCTGCCACTTCCAGTTCTTCAGCTTCTTCTATTTCCACCACTGCTGCAGGCTCAAGAGAAGTGGTGTCAACACTCCATCTTCCTAGGAAAAAAACCAGGAGTAGAATAATGACTGAAATCGAGCCTTTGAGAACACTTCGCGGCCTGATGCGGATCTGGATTTCCTGATCTAAAGCGGAATTTGAAGAACTTTCTATTCTAGCCATGAAAAGAAGAAAAACATCAGGGAATATATAAATCTTTTTGTCGCGAGCAGGAAGTGAATGGTCTTTTACCGGGGCTTTTTGTCAAATTTTTGCAAAAAGAATAAAATATGCACCGGCCGTGCTAGATTAAGATAGTCGTAGTCCCAATGGAATTTTGGACTTTATAG
>CAYOKQ010000046.1:0-13593 GCA_964404595.1 uncultured Methanosarcinales archaeon
TTTGTTCTATGCCTTTGCAAATTGTTTTTATGAAGTCAAATATTTCTGAAGTAATAAAGTATTAAAACCTCAATCTTTTCGTACAAAAAGATGAGAAGAGATTAAATATAATTTTAGTACACCTTCATAACCTTCCTCAATACAATACTAAACACAATTGAGAAAATAATATACAATCCCAACCATCCTGGCTGCCAGCCAAAGAGTGAAAAATCAGCCAAAGGCCGCAATTTATTATAGTTGATTCTAATCTGTTCGATATCAGAATGTTTGTACGCTGAAAGAGGCATTTCTGATTTTAATTCGGTCGTAATGAACACTTTTTTACTCTGTTCAATATTCCCTGCTCTGACCGTCACAAAGTGTTCTCCTTCCGTGCTTTTCAGATTCCAAGTCACGGTATTGGCAATCGGTTGCAGGGCAGGAGATACGAGCTCTGTTCCTTCATCGACTATCAATTCTGCGTCCCCCGTCAGCCCTTCTTTAAATTGGGCGGTAATACTATACATTTCCCCCGGATAAATAGGCTCAAAGGCTAAATGCGCATTCATCCAGCCAAAGACTAATATGATAGGAAGCATAGTGATGAGCGTCGCTTTCAAGGAATGCTTCATATATTCAAAATTCTTGCCCATGGCTTCCTTTTGCAGCTTCATCATTTCATCGGGCTTGTCTTTCAATTCCTTGAATTTCTGCTGGTATTCTTTCTGCTGCTCTTTAAGCCGCTTCATTTCCTGCTGATTGGTAAAATATTTATAGACTAAAACAACGATTAATGAAAGTATTAAAGAGAGAATGACAATGCCCAGGAAAGGGCTTTTATTGAGCAAAGGCAAGAGTACCGGGTTAAAGACAGGGTCTAAAAAGGCCATGAACGTGTAGGACTTGGTCGGATTTATAAAAGTTATGCTATGGGCAGGTATCTTCTAAATAGTAGTGAAAGATTTATAAAATCAGTTATGAAATTCCTTTAGATGATGCCTTGTTATTGAAAGTAGCCGGAGGTACAAAAAAAGGAATCGGGCACGAAGAAGAAGTCAATGAAGATAATTATGTAGTTGTTGGCTCTCTACTGGCAATCGCCGATGGATTGGGTGGGCATTTTCGAGGAGATATTGGGAGTAGAGTCGTTACGGATTGTTTATATTGGTATGGACAGCGCACCTCTGAATTATTTCCATTTGAGGATAGAAAACAAGCGCTAATGCAGTACTTGCGAGCACAAGGTATACTGGCCGAAAAAGTGTTAAATGTCGACAAAGATATGGAGACCCTCATCAGAGGAATTAAGATGGGTTGGAATATAGATTCCGTCTGCACAGGTGTGGTAGGCAGTGCCCGTGCCATCTTAAATGAAATATCGCCGCCAGAAGGACGCGGGATTGATAGTACAGTGGTTGCTGCAGAATTTCATGCTGGAAAAATAATTTGGTATCATCAGGGAGATTCATGTTTGGCATATATTCCAGCGAATGAGCCATATCAGGCACTTGCATTTCCAGATAATTTTCAGGGCAACCTCATTGCCACCGTAAGTAGGCCAAACCAACAACGATTAGTTATGTCCCAATCAATTAAAGAAGGAGACACGTATGTCTTGTTCAGTGATTCCTTATTGCTCGAAGGCCGAGCCAGAGAATTTCTCCCACAAATTCCTAAGATGTATCAGCAAGCGCCACCAGGATTTGAAGTGCCTTATGCCGCTCACACGTTGATGAGTGAAGCCTGGAAAGCAGGAGATGATACGACCATTATTGTGGCAAGAGTAGAAAAGAAAGAATGAGTTTTAATTCTTCAATAAATCTTCTTTAATAGTTTGGCGAAATAAAAGGTGCCGATAAAGTTGAATTAAAATTATTGTTTATTGTTGTAAATACAATGATAAAACCCTATGAATTGCGCCAAAGTTGCGAGCTGCATCGTTGTAATGCCCAGTGCTAATCCGAGAACTTAAAGCCTGAAATATCCAGCGTTCCACTGGCTGGGCTGCTGCTCCAAGCCTTCTGCAATTATATCCCGCATTTTTAACTACTTTTTCCATCACCAACCACAAATTAGCATACTCTAAAATCCGATCTCCGCATTCTATTTCACAGCGATAATCTATAATTGCGGAGCCAGCTTGTGCAGCAAAGAGCGCCGTCGTTGGCCGAGAAATATCCCTCAGATCAAATGATACCTGAAAGGAATGTTCATTAACACAGGCATACTCGTTCTGGTTTAACCTCGCATCAATGCCGGCTTTTTTTAAGAAAGCACTGCCAAAATCGTACGAAACTCTGCCCAATTCGGTTTTGATGGCATTGCGTTCATGAACCATATTTTAGAATAAAGAAGAGATCTTTAAAAAGATTTAGAGATTTTGATATGACTGTTGGACTATTGCTATTCCATAAACTTCTTCAATGCCGGATGCATGTCCAGGTCACAAACCTTTGCGCTCACTTCGTTCGGCAAATGTTTGATCGAAATTCATTCAAGTAGGGCACTCACTTCGTTCGACCCCACGACCTATTCCATAAACTTCTTCAATGCCGGATGCATGTCCATCATGTGCTGCTTGCCAATCTCCTCGTACAGCTTATACACGATCATCACCGTCAATAAAATGCCAGTTCCCTGCGACAAAGCTCCCGTCAAATCCGCCATCGCCGCTAATAATCCTACTGCGGCTGCACCAACGATTGTCAGGGGCCAAATATACCGGCTTAAAATTCTCTCCAGCACCCTCTCATCCCGCCGAAATCCCGAAATCTGCAAGCCTGAATTGACAATTTGTTTAGCTTGGGAAGCAGCATCCATATTTGCCGTCTGCATCCAGAAGATAGAAAAAATAATGGCTCCCACAATAAATACCACCACATAAATGAGTGACTGCACCAGCATGGTCCACGTAAAACTTCCTTGAATTAAATTCTGCACCAAATTGGGAGAGGTAAGCCAATACACCAGCCCGCTCACGGGTGTATTTCCAGAAAAAGTTCCTAAGATCGGATATCCCCATCGCTCAAATAAAGTAGCAAACAATTGGATATTCGCCATAAGCGCCGCTACCAAAATAACCGGAATGTTCGAAGTATAAAAGAAGTTAAGCGGCCATTTGATGCCATAACCGCGCACGCGTCCAAAGGTAAGCGGAATCTCCACTTTCATGGCCTGCCCATACACAGAAATTAAAAACACCGCTATCGTGGACACCACCGCGGCGATTTGCAGACTGGCCGTGATAATATCCCCGCCTGATAAGGCCTGGAAAAAAGCTGGAATCGCGCCTGCTGCGATATCAGGATTTGTAGGTGAAGGCAAAAAATTAAACGCACGTATAAATATTTGCTGGGCAACCCCTGCCGCAATAAATAAACTGATTCCGGACCCAAAGCCCCATTTACTGATGACCTCATCCATAAACATAATCAAGATGCCGCCCAAAATTAATTGGAATATCAATAATAATTCGAGTTGCAAAAAAAGTGCCGTTCCTTGCAGCGCCGGGTTTGGCGCCAGGCCTCCCATGAACACATAAATACAAGCTTCAAAAACAATAAAGAAGATAGCCCCCATCTTCTGCAAACCCTGAAAACGCTGCTTGCCTTCCGAGGTGGTTAAATCTAATTTTAAAATTCCAGTTCCTGCCAGTAATTGCAATACGATGGATGAAGTTACTAATGGACCTATGCCCAGCGAAATAATACTGCCAAAAGATGCACCCAAAATGATTGACAAAAATTCAAACTGCTGCAGGGCATTTTCTCCTAAGCCAAATAAAGGGATAAGTCCCATCACAAAAAAAATAATTAAAATGATTAAAGTCCACTTTAATTTCTCCTTGAATGGAAGTTTTTTATGCTGTGGACTTTTTACTTCCGGTAAGTTTGCTAAAAGTGAATCAAGGAATGACATGGTATAAACCGTTATGAGATTATATATAAATTTTGCCTATTACACTGCGGCAATGCTCCCGCCGGCTGCCACTACTTTCTGCTCGGCCTGGGCACTCCAGGCAGGTACAATTAATTTTAATTTCAATGAAGTAATACCGGTTCCAAGCAGCTTCCCATATCCTAATTGAGCCAAATTAATCACATAGACCTCTTTTTCTTTGATGGCTTTTCCTTCCTGTACTAATCTTTCCCCCATTTGCTTGGTAAAAAATCCAACATTGACAGTAACAGGAGCTGCTGCTCGACGCTTGCTGGTAAATCCGGTTCGTCCTAAGCGATGCCGAATTTTAAGATGACCTGATTTTTTTCCTGTTCCGGCAAGTCCCCGGCCCCCCCTGCTTCCGGCCCCGCGTCGTTTCTTGCGATGCCCCCCACCATGAGTACTATGACCACGATAGCGTCCAACTTTTCGGCGTTTGCGAACAACCATTATAACATCCTCTTCACTAAATCATTAATTGCCTCGGCCCGATATCCCAAGCCGCCTCTGGCAGTATAAGACACTTTTGTTCCTTTGCGGCCAAATCCTTGGTGCGGGGGATTGAGACGAAAATACTGCTTGTATGCTTTACCATTCACTTTTAAAACACGATAATGGTATTTCTTTTTGCTGTCTTCCAATCGGCCTTTATACAATTCTCCTCGCTTACTCAGCAAGGCGGCAAAAGTTTCATCGCTAATCTCTCCCCAGGTAACATAATCTTTTACTTTAAAGATCATGCCCAGCAAAGCATCCGTATTGTCAATTACGATAGCATGATTGACGCGATGTAAATTAAGTGCCTCTAAAGTCAAACGAACAAAATGAGGAGCCCGAGTTACCCCGCGCACGAGTACGACTGCAATTTTTTTTGTATCTTTTGCGTTCTGTGCTTTAGCCATCTTACTGCTCCCGTGATTTTAATCGTCCTTCTGTGATCCCCAGCTTTTCAATATTTTCAGGTTGGCATTTTATTTGTGATAATTTACGTAATGCATCTAAAAGAGCAGCAATCAGATTGATTTTCGTTTTCGTCTGGCCAAAGGTCTTACTCCATACATCTTTAACGCCGGCAAACGCTAGTATCTTGGCGCATTCTTTTTCAACACACAGCCCCTTTCCTTTAGGCGCGGGCATTAATTTGATTCGGGATGAGCCACAGCGTCCTTCGACTGCAAAAGGGATCGAATGAGGTTCTTTGCAGCCGCATTGCCAGCTGCCGCATCCCCGGCGGATACGGATGATTTCTAAGCGGGCATTATGTTTGGCTTTGTCTCGGGAAGGCACGGTTTCTTTACTTTTTCCTTTACCTACACCGATATATCCATCGCGATTGCCGATTAACGCATAGGTTGTAAAATGAATTTTATTCCCTTCTTTGGTTTTCTTTTGGGTCTGGCGAAAAATTCGTCTCTGCCCGCCACCAAATTTTCCTTTGGCTTGGCCAATTAACAATAAATCTTCTTCGACTCCAGGAAGCAAAGCATCGATGATTCCCGATTCCATGACTTTATGGCCCTGTTCAAAAAGCTGTTCAATGTCACTTATTTTTCCTTCCTTGACCAGTTGCCCGACAGAAGTTTTAGGATGCCATTCTTTCTGTACCTGTGGAACTTCTTCAATGGGCACATCGTCCATTTTCTTAGGTAATTGTTCTTTAGCCATGGTTTTTTTCAGTTATTACTTGAATTTATTTTGATTTATTTTGATTTGTTTTGCATAATTTTTTGTTGCACCGGCTTAAATTCGGCGCTGGCAGTGCTTTTTAAATGTTTGCCTTCGAGGCGGTCTTTTTCAGGAAAAATGCCCGGATCATGAGGGATAGAAATTCCAGCATCTACGACGCCTTTGATAAATGCATAGATCCGGCCCTTTTTCGCGGGAGATCGAAAACCAGTATCCACTATTGCCCCAAAACATTTCTGGGCCAGCCCTTTTGTTCCGAGCAGTAATCCGGTTAGATAGGCTGCAGGCAGGTTCATCGTGGAGCCGCTCCAGCCCAACTTGCGCAATGAAAAAGAATCTGCCGCGGCAATTACTTTATCTCCTTGAACCTGAAAAGTTATAAGCTGGCCGATTACTCGTGAGTTTGTTGTTCGCACCACGAGCCTGGGCTTGCCAGAAAGTAACAACGCCAGGCGTTTCTTGTAATTTGTCTTTTGCTCCCTGACTCTTCGGTAAGGGACGGTTCGGGGCGAGTTTTTTGCCATTATTGTTTCACCTTTAATAAATTATGTTCAGTCAGATATAATTTGATGTGGCGGATATTTCTAAAATAACCGCCTTTGCTCATGAGATACAACTGCCGATATTCTTTCGGCCCTAATGATGACTTCTCTTTCAATTGCTCCAGAAAAGCGCGCTGCACGCGTATACGTGCCATCCATTGGTCTTTCTTAGGCACAATGGAATACTTGCTTCCTTTGTGCGATCCTTTTCCGCGTTGCCGGCCTTTGCGTTTTTGTACCAAAATGGCCCTGGCCCTGGCGCGTGAGTGAAAATTTTTTCCTGAAACAGTGATTTTCCCAACCGCAATAAGGCCCCGCATATCTGACCTGGTGATCGCCTTTTGGATATCCCCTAAAGCCCCATCATCAAAACGAATTTTACCTGGTGAGGTTTTCAATATTTTTGCTGCTAATAATTTTTTGCTGTTCATTGTGGTTTAATTAATGTTTTTTCTGCTTCTTTGTGTTCGTGGTCTTTCTCTTGGTCTTTTTCTTCTTTAACTGCATCTTCGATAGAGTCCTGCCCCTGTTCCGAAGGAGCCGTTTTAGCTTCTTCTTTCTTTTTCTTATCCCCTGCTTTTTTCTTTCTCTCGGCTTCTTTTTTACTCTTGAGGCTCTGCCGATCTTTCTTGACTTTAATCCGAACCGCAAACGAGGAACGGATTGATTCAATAGTTTTATTTGCATCTTTAGTTTGAAAAAGCGTGATTTTTTTCTTGACAGCCGCATCGAGAATCTGCAGTTTTTTACGCTGTCCCACGGTAGATCCAATAAGTACTCCCTGAGTTTGGGGATTGATTGTTTCCAGTTGTGAAAGAGTATGGACAATGACAAATTGTAATCCGCTAGAGTGTAAACCTTTAATGAGTCTAGGAACTCCAAAGCCAGGCGTAGGCATGGATGGTTTGCCACGATGCATTTGTCTTTGCCCGGAATGGATCCCCCGATTAGCTCGCCAGCGGCGGCCTACCCGGGCTGATTTATGCGATTCCTTAACCACAAATAGCGGCTGATGTGCTTTCATTTTAGCACGTACTTGAAGCAAATGTTTAGTCGATTTCATGCAACTGCTTTCCCCACTTTATGTGTAATATAACATCCATCCTGGAAAATACGAAGGTCACGATTTGTAATACGGCACAAATTTTCGATCTTGGCTGCAGCCAGGCCGGCAACTTCTCGGTCAGGACTGCTCACCAGAATGTCAGTGCCGGTAATTTTAACCTCAGCCCCTTTTGGTAAAGTAACTTTGCGAGGAACAGTTTCCCCTAAAAAATTCTTGATGACAAATTCCTGGCCCGAGACTGATACATTCATCGGAAAATGGCCGGAACAAATTTTTAAATTATAAATATGGAGCTCTTGGACTCCTTTTACTAAATTTCGGGCATGGGACCAAAAAGCGCCAACTATAGTCTTTTCTCGTTTGGTTGCTTTAGCCGCCATAAATACTAGTTTATTTCCTTCAAGTGTAAGAACAACTTTAGGATGCTTAAATTCCCGGGTAGCTTCACCTTTGGGCCCTTTAATATGTAAAATGACTCCTTCCAGGCGTGCTACAACTCCTGCGGGTAACACTATTTCTTTACGCAAATCATTTTTCATATTAATAACAGTACGCTACAAGGCGCCCCCCCAATTTCTTTTCTTTAGCCTGATTATGAGTCATGATTCCTTGCGGAGTCGATATGACCAATATGCCAAAATCATTGGCCGGAAGATACCTTTTTTCCCACTTTTTATAATCGGTGTTTTTGGTGGCAAAGCGGGGCTTGATAACACCGCATTTATTGATATTTCCAAGTAAATTAATTTTAAGCCATCCCCCTTTATCATCAGCAGTTTCTTCAAATACTCCAACATATTTATGATCATTCATGATAGTAAGAATGGTTTTAACCATTTTCGAAGCGGGTTTTACAATTACGTCACGCTTGCCTACGCGCTCTGCATTAAAGAGCTTGGCTAAACATGCTGCTAATGGGTCATTTTGCATTTTTATCTCCCTAACCGAATTTTTTAAAGCCGAGGCTCAGCGCCATTTCGCGGAAGCACTGCCGGCATAGGTGCAATCCATATTTATTAATGTGCCCACGAATACGGCGGCAATTTTTGCACCGTCGTAAAGAACGGCCGCAACTGCGCTCTTTAGGCTGATTAAACTTGAGGAACTTATTTTTCTTAACCGGTTTAGCATCCAGTTGCTTAAAGACTTTGATATGTTCGCTGTACGTCATTTTATTGTACCTCTACTCCTAACTTTTTAACAAAAGCTATTGCATCAGATTTACTTATGCTATGGTGTTTTCCAATTGATTTGGCATTAATTCTTTTGCGCTTTATTCTAAAGCCGGGCCTCTCCAGAGTTACTGCTGCCTCAAGCCCAAGAATCTTAAGGTCAGGATCATATTCGAGCCCGGCGATATCGATATATTCGGGGATTCCAAATGAAAAATTACCCTGATTGTCAAAATTTTTTGCGGCTAAAGTGTTTTTTTTTGCGGCCAGTAATCTTTGTAATAAAGCTGGAGTGTTTTTGCGAACAGTAACTTTGCATCCAATAACCAACCCTGGACGTAAACCCCAGCCAGGAATTCTTTTGCTAGTCATGGTTTTGACCGGAGCAGAGGGGGCTAACCTTTGAAGCAGCTTTAACCCTTTTTTAAGAAGGTCTTCATTTTTGCCAGCTCCGATATTAAGAGTTATTTTAGCGATTTTGATTTCCCGCATTACATTTTCATTTGATTTTAGTGCTGTCATTTTTATGCAAGTGTAATTACTGGTTTTTTCTCTCCGATTACAAAAATATAATCACGTGCCGTGCCAATTTCTTCCGGGCCAAGCATATATGTTGCTTCTTTGGCAGTTATCGCCTTTAATTGTCCAACATCAGCACTGTGTTTTCCCCGAACCAAGAAGACGGCCATTCCCGATTGTAAAGGCAGGACTTCTTTTACTTCAAGTGCAGGAAGCGTAAGCACCAATGTGTCTCCTACCCGGGCTGTTTTCGTTGAGATTATATTTTTTCCATCATGAAGATGATATTGAATTTTTCCTTTTGTCAACATTGTTTTTCCGGTGACTTTACACAATTTAATTGCAGCTTCACTTGCAGGAATTTCCCGAATATCTAAACGGCCTTTCTTATCCAGGATAATGCGGTAATTCTTGTTGGCATTTTTCAGTGCAATTACATCAAATAAACCAACACCAAAATGTAGATCATGCCGCCTTATACCATCGACAAGTATTTCTTTGTTATGAAGCAATTTTTTAACTTCAGCCGCAGTATTGGCAAACCCCAATTTATCACGAAGTATATTTCCTAAAGGCAGGGCTAAGCTCTGGGCATGGGGCCCTGGCTGAGGCTTAGTAATAAATGCACCGCCTTGGCGCAGGATCTTCCATGTTTTTGGTGCCGCTAATCGTTTTAAGTGACCGCTCATTTTGTAACCTCTGCTTTCCGTGCTGATGCAGGTGATGTGGATTCTAATTTTCTTTTTCGCTTCTTATCGCCTAGATCAAGTTCCATAATCAAAATATTGGAAGGATGGATAGGGTAAAGTACTTTAGCACCATCTTTTTTTATTATCTCTGCACCGGTGATAAATAACCGGGTTCTTTTAATTTCAACCCGTTCCACTTTGCCTTCTTTTTTGGCAAATTGGCCACGAAGTATTTTGACTTTATCTCCCTGGCGAACCCGGGCATTGCGAGTTCCATATTTCTTTCGAAGTTCAGGGGTTAAGTGGGCATGAAGATCTTTTTGCTTCAAATGCAGGGGAGCAGCATGGGTATACTTACGCTGTTTCCGAGGTTGAGTACTTGCTTTCCAGGCAGTGGAAAATTTTTTTTGAGTCATTTTGTTTACCTATACAACTATGCTGGCAATCTTGCCGACCGCCGGCCACCTATCGACTACTTCTTTAGGGATGGGGCCTTTGAATAACGTGCCTTTGGGATTCCCTTTGTCATCTTTTAATACGACTGCCGCGTTATCTTCAAATTTGATGCGCATGCCATCGGGACGTCGAAATTCTTTGCGTTGCCGCACGATAACGGCAGGAACGACTGTTTTTCTCATTTCAAGTTTTCCTTTTTTGACTGATGCCATCACCATATCGCCGATACCGGCCGCAGGCACTCGGCCACGAACAGTTTTATGCCCTTTCACGGAAACTATCTTAATCAGTTTTGCTCCCGAATTATCACAGGTTTCTATGGCAGCCTGTAAAGGAAAAGCTTTGGGAATTCTGCTTCGCAATGCTTTCATGCTTCTTCACCTTTGGGAGTTTTGACAGGCTTGGTTTTTCTTTCAGCAGCCACATCCACCGATTGCACTTCTACCACCGACCCTATTTTTTGAATAATAACGTGATGTTTTGTTTTGCTCAGCGGCCTGGTTTTTGCAGCGATAACTACGTCCCCTGGCTGGGCGTTAATACAGGCAGGATTGTGCACACGAAGGCGCCGTCTTCGCACTTCGTATCGTTCATATTTAGGGACATAGCTTGATTTTTCCCATTCTATAGTTGCAGAGCGATTAATATCCTTCCGGACTACTTTTCCGGTAAATGATTCTTCTTTTACCGTAATTTCTCCGTGGAAAGGACATTTCTTATCCAGGCATCCCTTTTCCGGCGCTTTGAATCCAAGTAATTCTGTTTTCATGTTTGGTTTCCTTTATTTGTTTTATATTTTTGATTGCCTTATTTCTTGATCCTTTCCTCCGATCTTCGTACTATGTTTGCTCCGACGATTACCTTGCCGGTTTTTTGCACTTTAATAGTGATAGGTGACTTGAGCAGCACTTTTCTGACACCCTTGCTCGAAAGCACCAGCGTCATTTTAGTCTCATCAACTATTATTCCTCTCATGCCAAGATTATGTTTATTCTTGGAACCGATCACCTCAATCTCTTCCCCGATGAGCTCATCGGGAAATGTTGCCGCGGCCATGGTTATGGTTGAATCTCAACCGTTTCCTCCGGAAACCCAAGATCCAAGAGGATCTCTTTGGCCCGATTCTTGTGGTCGCCTTGCAGCTCAATGTTGCCGCTTTTGGCCGTGCCGCCGCAGGCGAGTTTGACTTTGAGTTTTTTGAGCACTTCATCGACGTTAGCTTCTTTGCCGATACCGCCAATCACCGTATATTTCTTGCCAAACTTTCTCTTTTCTACTTGGATTATAATTTTTTGTTGCTCGCGAGCGATAGTCTCGCAGACACATAGATCTTGTGGTAATCCACATTGATTACATACACCGACCATTTATTTCTGCAGCCCCCTTTTCTCATGCAATATGGTGAGGATGCGGGCAATATTTTTTTTATTTTTCTTTATTTTGCCCGTGCCCGCCCCCGTTGATGACGAATGCAGCTTGAATAGCTCTTTCTTCGACTCACGAAGGCGATTATTTAATTCGTCTTGGGAAAGATTGCGTAAATCTTTGGCTGCTTTCATGCCGATCCCTCGCTAGGCAGATCATTTCCGGCAGGAACTGGTGCCGCTTCTTTAACTGTTTCTTCCGGCAGTATTCTTTCTTTCTTCGTTGCTTTTTTGCGCGGTGCTTTCTTCTTCTCAGCAGTTTTCTTTTTCTTTGCTACCTCTTCTTTATCTGCTTCGGTAGGGACTGTTTCCACTACCTGAATTGCTTCGGTGAGGACTTCAATACGGTCAGGCAGTATTACATCAGGGGGCATAATCGCCACTTTAATACCGATAATTCCGCTTTTAAGTAACGCGCTGGCCTGCGCTCTACGCACACCGGCAACGGAAATGTCACCGCATTTTTTAAGATACCCCATATAAAAACGCCAGCTTTTTGCTCGCGCACTGGGAATTTTTCCCGAAATAATAATTTCTACCCCGAGTGCTCCGGAGTTCATCACATTGGTCATCAATTTATGGCCCACACCTTTAAAACGCGCCGATCCAAATCGTTCTAAAGAGCTGGCAACTTTCTCAGCAACCAATTGGGCATCCAAAAACAGGTCTTTAATTTCGCCTATTTCAATCTGAGGATTTTCTAAATTGAATTTGGTTTTAAGTATCTTGGTCAAATCTTTAATGTTCGCTCCTTTTGAACCGACCACCAAGCTTGGCTTGTTGGTATACACAATTATTTTTTCGCCCAAAGGAATTTTTTTGAGTTTGATATTAGATATGCCTACATTGCTTAATCTATTTTTAACATACTGTTTGATGTAGTACTCTTTTGTTTTCTGAGCTATAAAGTCTCGTTCTATCATTGTTGTTCACCCAGGGGTGGGATTTTCGGTGCTGATTTGGTCGCTGATTTTGATTTTTGTTCGCCCGCTTTCTTGAACGTCCCTTCTTGCACTTCAATTTCCAGATGCGATTGCTTGCCGTCGTGCCTTCTTCGTCCGGCGGAAGGGGCTTTTGGTGCCCGATTCGTGATCAGTTTGGTGATTTTTAAGCTGGCAGTATTTAAGCCTTTCACTTGCGCATTCGCTTCGACTGACTTTATCAATTTTAAAAATGCACTTGCCGCTTTTTGCGGATAGCGCCCGGAGGCCATCCCTGGCTTGTGGCCAACATCTAAAGTGAATCTGGTAAATGAAACTGGCCGCTTCAATGCCACCACCTCTTCCAGAAACTTTTTGGCATAGGCAGTGCTTCTATAGCGCAAGGTATTGCTGATCTCTATCCCATGCTTCCACGAGATAGGGAGATTTTTCATAGAGGCATAGGCACGATGTTCCGGTTTAGATTCAATTGGTTTTGTCATGTTTATCGTGCGGAAACAGCCTTACTTGATCTGGTAGCTCCAATACCAGCTGCGCTGTGAGTAACTGATTTACGAGTCTGGGCAAATTCTCCCAGGCGGTGGCCGAGCATTTCACCGCTGATGGTGACAGGTAAATATTCCTTGCCGTTATAAATGCGTATAATTGTTCCAAGCATTGCCGGCACAATGACCATGTCCCGGCAGTGGGTTTTAATATTTTTGTCGCCTGCGGCTACTTTTTTGAGCAATACTTTTTGATAATCATTAAAACCTCGCTGAAGGGATCGTCTGGTGCGGGCAGTGGTCACTTGCATGAATTCCTTGAGGTCCATCTTTTTTATTTCTTCTTCCGTTTTTCCCATCCATCTGAATTCTTTTGCCATAAACTTTAGGAAAGTTTAATCAAAGGAAATGCTACTCGTCTGGAAAAGCTATTTATTTCTCCACTTCGTGGAGAGTTAGTGACACTTTTCCATACTCGCTTAACGCATTTCACCATTGATACACTTTGTTCCTCCATTGTAATTGTCATTTTTTTTGTTGTATCTTATTAACTTTACTTAATACCATAGTCTCCTGTTGTTATTTGGCGCTGTGCGAATTGCCAAAGAGGAGGAGGAGGATTATCTGTCTGCCTGTCAGCATAAATCATTCTTCCTCCAATAGGTACATGATAAGCCTCTGTAAATTGTGGA
>CAYOKQ010000047.1:0-1935 GCA_964404595.1 uncultured Methanosarcinales archaeon
AAGATATAACAGGAGCCGTTAGCAGGCTATTTGCTCATAACCGCAAAAGCTGAGTAAATTAGTAATTATTAAAAAATGTTCAAATTAACGCGGCACGATCGGAAAATACTCTTTGAATTGGACAAACATTCTAATCTCTCTTTAAGCGAACTTGCAAAAAAGCTTCAGCGTTCTAAACCCTTTGTTCTTTATCGTATAAGCCGGTTGGAACACGAAGGGGTCATTACGGGCTATAATGCTATCGTAGACATGACGAAACTGGGTTATTTTTCGTTTCGTATTTATTTTGATATGCATCAGATGACCGGAGCGGACGGGCAGGAGTTTGTACACTTTATCAAAAAGAATTATCCGCAAGTTTGGACTATCACGTCCATGCACGGCAAATGGGATTATGCTTTATTTTTGGGCGTTAAAAACATCCTGGAACTTCATCAAATTTGGGATGGGATTATGCTTGAATACAAACAAAAAATCAAAAAATACAATCTAGGGGTATACGCTCCCATCTATAATTTTAACCGCCGCTTCTTTATGGAGACGAGGGAACAACGCATAGCCAGGATATATGGAGAAGGGACCCTTGCTGAAATTGATGATTTGGATTGGAAAATAATTCAGGAATATGCTCCTCATGTCCGGAAATCGAGCTTAGAAATCGGAAAAAAATTAGGAGTAACTGCTGATACAATCCGTAACCGGATTAAGAAGTTAGAGCAGAAGAAAGTTATTTGCGGGTATAAAATCGGATTAAATCTGGATAAATTAGGATATGAGTCCTATCGTGTTGATATTGAATTAACCTCAACCAAAGAAAACTCCAGACTTTTTGAATATTGCAAGCAGCATAAAAACATCTATCAAATCAACAAATCTATTGGCGGAGCTAACTTTGAAATGGAAATAATTGTGAAAGACCAACAGGAATTGTTAGAAGTTATTGATCAATTAAAACAAGAATTTAAAAGTGTTATTGATGATGTGGAATATTTTGGATTTTCTACGTTTCATATGTTAAATTATATTCCTGATTAAGATTCATCTCCCCTTCAATTTCAGATAAAACAAATCCAACTTGCGCACTACGTTCACTTCTTCTCTCTAATCGTAGACTCTTGGTCTTTTATCAATTTTTGCAATAAGAACTATCTTTTCTTTGACTTTTACTTTATAGAGTGCTCGATAATCTCCAATGCGGTAATGGAAAATCTTATCGCCTTGTTCGTCTCGGTTTATGAATTTACTATCGGTAGGAATGGGATTTTCTCCTAATTTCTTTAATCGGTTTTCAATACGGTCTTTAATATGGTTATCAAGTTTATTGAGAAATTGTTGAGACATTACTGAAGTGTGAACTTCATACACTTTAAACCTGCCTCGTGGTTTTGCCAGCCTTCAAATCTTCTTCTGCTTTTTGAAGCGATTCTATATCATCATCCATTAAAACTAAATCTACATCATTAATATGTTCTTTGATGAAATTTAAGTCTGACTGTATGTGATTTAATTTTTCCATAATCTGCTGTGCTTCTGCGTTCATATTACTCTATAAAACTAACTAATTTATATAACTTTCTGCTGCTTTTTTCTTCAAAGTCTAAGATGTATTCTCAAGTATAGAAAAGTAAGGGAATACTTACAGAATATCAAAGTCTTACTCCACAAGATAGAGAAAGAAGAATACAAAAATTATCACAAGAGTTAGGTCGGGAACCGAGAACAAAGATGGGTGACTTAGAGAAAAAAGTGGCAATTCTAAGAGCATAATTTTTTTAAATAACCTTTATCGTCCTTTCAGCTTCAGATCCAATACCAAATCTTCCAGCTTGCGCAGTTCATATTTGACTGCATCTACTTTGCGCCGAATCTCATTATCACGAAAATCAAACTTCAATAATTCGCCATAAATCTTGTCCACTGCATCCCTAATTTTAC
>CAYOKQ010000047.1:1945-12930 GCA_964404595.1 uncultured Methanosarcinales archaeon
CCTTTGCCTGCCAGAAATACTGCCCGGCGAGTAAGTTCTCCTGGTAAATCTGCTAGCCCCAATACAAAATGCTCGGGTGAACAATCTATTTCTACCAATTCTCCTTTTTGGACAAAGGAAAGATATAACACGGCTTCAACATACTCCTGCACGGCTATCTTGTAGCTGCCTTCGGTTTCCATTTTATTGCTATGGGTAGCAATCTTATCTAATTCTTTCTTTTTCTGTTCAATTTCCTTGAGCAATTGCGCTGCATTTTTGAGCTCGTCGCGGTGCACGGCATAGATGAGCAGCTTGCTTAATTTCAATACTTCCCTGCTTTTGAGGATCAGGCGTTCGCGCTCCGTATCATATGCTTTAATTTCTTCTTGCAGTTTGGAAAAGTTAATCATGGTGCTTGAATCTGTGGGTTAGTTTATAATGTTTTCGACAGAAGCTTGGCTCTATTTATCTTTATACCTATTTGCTAATTGCAATATGCCTTGAACTAAGTCCATTGTCCTGTCAAGACTATCTAAAAGAGAAAGAGTGGAGTTAGATACTTTTTTGGCGATATATAATCCCGAAGAACTCGTTTCCGTTAGGAAGAGGCCCTCACCGCGTTGTAAAGCAGTTTCCAAAGATGCGCGCAGTTTTGCCGAATCACGATATTCTTCTCTGTTTATTTTGTTGGAAAGGGCTATAATTTCCGGACGCTGGCCGACCAGATAAGGAAGTTTAAGAGCCAGAAACCCTTTAAAAGGATCAGATTCAGGAAAGCCCAGTTCTGATAGCCGCTGTTTGCTTAACATTTCTCCATCAGCATATAATACCATTGCATGCGAATTTCGTAATGGATCTTCTCTATTGCTCACTGAAATAAGGTGTTGTTCGAAAATTCCAAGCATGGGGCCTTGTGCGCCAACGTGAGTCAGGACGCAATATAAAAATTTAGTCAGTTCATCACCATAGGAAATATCTCCGTGATCATAGATGGACCGTGCCAGCTCTAATGTTTCGTTTCTGGAAAGATAACCTCTGAAGGAAGCCACTGAATCTGAATGGGCAATTCGAAGAGGAAGCTGCCGGAAAGCGGTAATTTCTCCATATTTTTTTTTGAGCAAGCTTGGCACTTCTATAAAATCTCCGTCCCTTCCCAAAAGCCGAGTATTTGGGCGCACTTTGTATTCCCCTAGCGTAATTTCCAGAATAGTTTGCTCAATATCTTTCATAGGAGCAGAAGAAGGCAACACCAATTTATCATAGTCTGCATTGATGGTTACATCTCCACGCTTGATGCTTACTAAATGAGTCATAGTGCTTTTTTTATTGATTCCTTTTAATACTTTATGCAACATTTTTAAATTTCAGACGCAACCTTTATATATCAACCATATAATTAAAATGTATTCCATATTTATGGAGGTTTGATATTATGAATGAAGAATCACGACCGTTAGATGCTTTAAACGCTTCTAGAAATAAAAATGTTATGGTTGACTTGAAGAATGGCTATCGCTATGTGGGCAAGCTCAAAGCATTCGATATTCACATCAACGTTGTTTTGGCTGATGCTGACGAATACCACAACGGAGAAGTCAAGAGAAAATTAGGGACTGTCTTTATCCGTGGTGACACCATCACAATTATCTCTCCAGCATAAGGTGCTTTATGAAAGGAACCGCAAGCCATGGACGAAAATCGGGAAAAAAGTCTCACATCATCTGCAGGCGCTGTGGAGAGCGATCATACCATACCCAGAAAAAGCGCTGTTCTTCCTGCGGCTTTGGTGAGACGGCCAAGATAAGAAGTTATGGCTGGATGAAAAAATAAAATTTTTTTAACTTTAAATTTTTAATTCTTAAAATGTTCTTCGCAAAGCTGCTTGACCGTGTTTGATCTTATAGTATTACAAAGGGAAACAGCTCCTTTCTCTTTGGCTATCTTCAGCCGGCAGGTATCTCGATTCAAAGATTCTTGCAGCTGTTCACAGATGTTGATATCTTGGAGATTTACGGCGATGCTGAAAATACAGCGCTGCTGTGCTTCGTCATCGAGAAATTCACAGAGCAGGGTATTATTCGTTTTAAAAGCAATTTCAGTGAAACAGATTGCTTTCTGTTCTTCATTCCCTATCAAGGAGCAATATATATCTTTACTATTGTTGACAGCAAGGTGTAAATTACAGTTATCTTTCCAGTATTGGTCTTCAATGCCGGAACACAGGGCATGATTATTTTGTAAAACAGCAATTTGTTCCTGACAATAGGCTTGGGTTCGTTCGCCTACAATAAGATTACATATGGCGGCGTCATTCTTGATTTTGGCTAACTGGGCTACGCAGCTATCGCGGGTATCACGGTTTTTTATTTTACTGCATTTAAGATTCTCCTGGTAGCAATCATCTTTAGCCGAGCTTTCCAAGCTTTTGCATACATCCTGTGCTGGATTGGTAATAGTGCAGGCTGATAGAATGATGCTTAGAGAAAGAAATAGTCCTATCATCAACAGTTTCATGAGAAGAACTGCGATTCACTGGCTTTTAAGTATTATGGAAAAGCAATGGATATGTTTTAGAGATATGATTCAAATAGTCATTTGTCATAGAAAGATATAAAAAAGAATTGACAAAGTTTATTCTTATCGCGGACGTGTCGGAGTGGCCAAACGAGATAGGCTTAGGACCTATTGGCTTAGTGCCTACGCAGGTTCGAAAGCAAGTTAACCTTTGTTCGAAAGTCCTGCCGTCCGCATTTTTTATTATTCTTGCTTTAGTGGATAAGCTTCCTGTGGCAGTGGCTCCCAAACAACAGTAGCTGGAATTTCTGAATGAAGTGCAAATCCTCTTTTTTGCGGTTCAAGATAAAATATCTTTTTTCGCTTGAATTGCGTGGGGGAGCGAACTTCACTAATAGGTACAAATGAGAATGTTCTGAGCGTTGACTTACAAGAACTGCCATTATTTAGCTTAAGCGACGGTGTAGCAACAATATAGCCTTCCAATTGAGGAAGCTTATACAAAATACGAGGCAGGGCTGGATCTGCTTTTTTTCGTAGAGAGGCATCAAAAAGCACATCTTCAATAGAATTTATATCGGCAGTAGTTGCTACAAAATCTGTTGGTGAGGGTTGAGAAACTTCACTAAACGTTAAATCAAAATCGCCCGCCCAATATAACTGATTGCAGGGGGCAGTAGCCGGCCATTCTTTACGCTTTTGATTTGGCACTTCTATATCGTATGAAAAACGCTTCCCAACTACTACCGGCGCCTTAGCAAGAATCTTTTCTAATTCAGCCATCTTTGTTTCTTTTCTTGCCTGAATTACAGATATTTTATTCCTATCAACTTTGGCAGTCACAGAGATAAGTTTGTTCCCTAAGGCTTTGCTTACTGCTTCTATTACGATTCGGTCAATTCCTTCAACATCTTCCACTGCAAAACCGGTAGCAGCATGCTTTTCTGAATATGCTAAGCCTGTTTCTATCCCGCCAGATGCAAGAAATGAGGCAACTAAAACCGCGTATTCATCACAGTCACCTTTTGTATCATATAAAGTTTGCAGTGGAAATTTTGTAAAATCAGTAGGCCTAGGATTAGGCTTGCCAAAAAGAGTAGGCTCATAGTATTCTGTAGTGTCCTTAGCATAAGTTACATTATTATCGACAAATCGCAATACTCTTTGAATATATTTTAATTGATTTCCTTGCGTGCCTTCTTGTAATTTATCTGCAATTGGCTTAATTTGTCCATGACGAACAAAATTCAAGCGAGGCGAGTGTTGTTTGTTCCTTGCATGCTTATACAGTGCTGTTAATTCGGCTGTGGGGGTATAGATTGCAGGAAGTGGACCTTTGAGCGGAATTTTTGTCCACGCACCCTCTTCCTTTTCGGGCACTGATGAAACACCCTGTGGATCTTTGAATCCATATTCTACCAGTTCATCTCGTACTGGTGCAAAAGTATAGCGACCATTTACATCAACTGTATAGAAAGGAGCACCTAGAATCCCATAGAATGCCCCTAATATAGCTAGAGGTAAGCCAATTACACCTGCGGTTTGCAATTTTTGGTTCATTTAGAGTTAAAAGCAAGCCCGATTTATAAATATTACTCCTAAAAAGTAACAACTACTATTTTGTCTTAATCCTGTTGATCTCTTTCTTAATCTTGAGCATCTTGTCTTCAAGAGATTCGCGCTTGTGTCGCTGTTGTAATTTTCTAGAGATTCTTTTCACTTCCTGCACTGCTTTTTTTTCTACACGGCTCCTTCGATGTTTTTTGGGCAGCAGGTGGCGCCAGGATGATTTTTTACGAGGAGCTTGCAGCGTATGCTCAGAAGGCATCCTATTGATGATATGCCCTTTGGTGGCCGATCTGATGGGAACACTTTGCAGTTCATGCTCTACTTTGTAAAGTTTTTTAGCTAAAGGGTCAAGCCCTGCTCCCGATTTCTGTTGCGCATCGGAAATAATGGTGTCTACTTCCTGCTGCAGTCGATTTTGCTGTGCTGCTCTATGTTTATTTCTTTTCCACCACAAAATAATGCCTGCAATAACGCCTACCACGATAATGAGCATCAGGATAATGAGAACTGCCATGGAACCAAATGAAGCTTTTGCGGCAATAGCCGCTCCCGTGGGGGTAAGCCCTCCATTAAGATCAGGCAGCATGGTGGGATTATATTGGGTTGTAAGTATAAAAAAGGCGAGAATGATCATAAGCCCTAATAAAAGATGTTCTTTGGTTGATGCATTACTTGTATCCATATAATGATGATTTTTGCCGAGCTTTTAAATGTTACTCTCGCGTTTCTTCTCCATCTCCTCCTGCGCAATTTCCACGATCTTTTCCTTCAATTCTTCTATAGAATAATGCTCATACTCAAATTCTGCCAGTACTTCTTTGTCAGTCACATCTTGTTTAGACACATAAATAAGCACATTTTTCTTCTCTTTCACTCGTTCATATAATTCGAGCTGCTTTTCCACCGGAAAGCCGTATCCACTTAAATCAAACACATAAATGATAATATTTGCCAGGTCTTCGAGCACTAATTCTGCCTGTAATTCGATCAGATTCATACGTTCCTTTCGGGCTAAGGTGCCCGGAACATCAAGAACCTGGATAGTGATATCCTCGAGCTTAAAAAAACCAGAGTTGATCGTGGTCGTCGTAAAGGCATAGGCCGCGACTTTTGCTTTGGAACCGGTGAGCTTGTTCAAAAGTGTCGTTTTGCCCACATTGGGAAAGCCATAGACGCAGACAGTAAACATTTCCTTCACATCCGGATAGGTTTTCAAGATTTTCCGGCATTCATCAAGATATTCCAAAGACACATCCATTTGTTTTATCATGGAAGAGACTCGCCCATAAAACTGCTTGGCAATATCACTTATTTTCTGCTTTTCTTCTGCCTTGTTGAGTTTGCTGATATATTCTTTATGTAATGCTTTTATTCGTGTAACTGCCCAGGCTAATGCTCCAAAGGTTTTCTTATAGGCAGAATAATCTAAAGTGAGGTGCATTAATTTAAGATAAAATGCATTAAGCTCTTCTTTTTTTGGCCAGCTCTCTAGAATTTTAGTAAGTTCACTCACCAGATAATCCCGGATGATGTCAAGCTTGCTGCTTTCTTTTCGTTTGATTCGCTCGAGCCAGTCTTTGGCATTCGGCTGCTTGGCTTTCTCTCGTGCTTTCTTGAAGGCAGTATCGAGCAGTTGCTTGCTGCGAGGAAGGGGCTGGAGGGCTTGGAAGTTCATGGTACGATAAAAAGAGGCGTGTTTTATAAAAGGTAGGTGGAATTTAAAGCAGATTCTCAAGAAGGATGGACAATGAGGCAAAGATGATTCGTGCAAGTAGTGTGTTTTCACTGAAAAGAGACAAAAGATTTAAATAATAGCGCCGTTTTAAGAAGGAAATGAAATTTAGCATTGTAATACGTACTGGTCGCGATGCTCTACCAGCAAGTACTTTAGACAAATTAACAAGCATACCCTCGGTGGGCATAGGATTATGTTTCGGATACATAAATGCGCAAGGCCTTCCCAGCAACCTAGAAGATTGGGCTCTGTTGGCACCAGCTGTGATCCAAGGCGGAATGGGAATGATGCGAACAAATGCTCCAAGAAGCATAGACGATGCATGTACTTCCCTTAGTGAAGGAGTTAGAGGAGTAGTTACTGGCAGCATTCAAACAATGTTTGGCTATGGCATTGGCTACGCTCTTGGCTATATAATAAGAAATTAATTTTTTCTCAATGCTTCGGATGCTTCTGCCCTAATCTTTTGCGTATATGCAAGTGCGCAATATGTTTTTCCTTTTCCTTACCAAGATCAATTTTCTGCTCACGCCATCGCGAAATCATTGCCGATCCATGCTCTGCGCCAAGAAAGTGCGGCATAATAACGTAATCAGCACCGCGATCATACAAAGCAAGAGTCTCATCAATATCGGAAGCCGTAACAATTATTTTAGCTTTTTCCACCATAATGTTTATATATTATATTAATATACTTTATGTATTATTATGATATAAAATGACATATGCTTTATTAGTGAAAAAACTGTACCTCGATGAGATAAAGATAATCACCAGTGCTACGATCAAGGATTACTGCAAAAAGCTCCACCTCAACTATTACTCCGCTATAGGCTATCTTATCCACTGGAAGTATGTTCATAGAATACTCAAAGGGATATTCTACTTGCCTGGCATCGAAGAAAGAAAATCAAAAAGAATTGATATCAATTACGTCGATGCGATCGCTAAGGCCTTAAAGATAAAGAAGGTGCATAACTGGTATTTTGGCCTAGAAACTGCGCTGAAGTTCAATCATCTTACCCATGAGTTTTTTACCACTGACTTTATAGTGAATGATACTATTTTTCGGGCCAAGCCCATAATGGTGTTGGGGCATAAAATTAAATTTATTAAATTAAAGAAAAAACTCTTTACATTTGGCATCATTCATACCAAGGGGAATTTTTCTGATCCGGAAAAGACTGTTTTGGACCTGATCTATCTTTCCAAATATGCCGGCCTGACCGAAGAAGAAGCCAACGCAAAAGTATCAGATCTCATAAAATCATGTTCAAGAGAAAAGTTAAAAAGGTATGCTAAAAATTATAACCAAACAATACAACAATTTATAGAAAATGAAAAAAGTAATTGATTATCTTTCAGTAAAACTCGACATAGATAATAAAGCTCTTCTTGAAAAAGATATTATTCTCCATCAATTACTGCAAGAGTTAATCCAAGACCGTTTCTTCCATGAAAATTTTGTTTTCAAAGGAGGAACTTGCCTGACTAAATGCTATTTGGGATATTATCTTTTTTCTGAGGATTTAGACTTCACCTGGAAAGATCAGCATCTTTTTTCTGCCCAAAGCCAAAAAGAGATCAGAAAGGCTTTATCAACGAAAATCACCACAATACTCCAGCTGCTGCAAAAGATAGCCCAAAAATTGCATCTTGATTTTAATCCTGACAAGACCGATAAAAAATATATCGAATTGGGCGGAAGCAATAAGTTTTCAACGTTTAAATTATGGTATACCTCGAAAATGTCTGGAATGGAACAATTTATCAAAGTACAGATTAATTTTGTCGAATTATTTGTATATCCTTTTAAAGAGTTACCGGCGAAATCCATCCTTCTTGGAATATCAGAGAAAGAATTTACTTTTTTGTTTCCGGAAGAAGCTGCTTCCTTATTGGATATGCCCAAAGTGAATTGTTATTCCCTATCAGAAATATTGGTAGAAAAATTCCGGGCAATTCTTACCAGAAAAGTGATTAAAGCAAGAGATTTTGTGGATGTTTTTATAATTATACGGAAAAATAAAATCAATCTTCAGACCATACGGCCAGAGATAATACGTAAAACCGCCTTCATGCTACGATATGATAAATATGTTCAAAATCTGAAAGAGTTTAACTTGAAGCATCTAATGCTGGGAGAAGAACAAAAACTGCTGCTACGCCCTTTAGATAGTGGATTTGATAATTTTCTGCAGGAAATACAGGATTTTCTAAGTGGCCTGACAGAAGAATTACAAAATAGAAAGACCTAATGCTTCGGATGCTTCTGCCCTAATCTTTTGCGCATATGCAAGTGCGCAATATGTTTTTCCTTTTCCTTACTCAGATCAATTTTCTGCTCACGCCATCGAGAAATCATTGCCGATCCATGCTCTCCGCCAAGAAAGTGCGGCATAATAACGTAATCAGCACCGCGATCATACAAAGCAAGAGTCTCATCAATATCGGAAGCAGTGACAATTATTTTTGCTTTTTTATTCACTGTTTTCAATTTGCGAATCAGATATAGATTGTCTTTAAGCTGCGGGACGGTGGAGATCAAGAGGGTAATATTCTTGAGGTTCATATTTTGCACAATTTCCTCATCGGCAACATCCCCATACAAACAATGAAAACCTTCCCTGGATAAATCCTCAATGATTTCCGGGTTGTAATCAACCACCAGCACTAACGATTTAACTTTCCCTAAATCCCGCAGAATGCTATAGCCAATACGGTTATACCCACACAGTACAATGGAAGGTTTAATTTGCACTGATGCAGTCTGCGGCTGTATCTGAAAGAAATTAAATAGACGCAATGGAATTCGAAAGAATTTGTAGATGGAATATTCATACTGAATGAAGTAAGACGTGCTGGTGATGGTAACCAGCGCAACCAAAACGACCAAAGAAAAAATATCCTGCGTAATATGTCCCAGCACTAACCCTTGCGCTGCAATAATCAAGGAAAATTCTCCGACCTGCGCCAGTGAATTTGCAGTCAAAAAAGATGTCTTTGGAGTATATTTGCATAATGAACAGATGGTGATCGTGATGATGGGTTTAACAATCAGCACCAGCATCAACAAGATAAGCAGCGTGAGCCAGGACTTTTGAATAACGGCAAGTGATAATCCCATCCCCAAAGACACAAAAAAAAGTAAAGCAAAAAAATCGCGCAGGCTCTTGACCTTTCCAATGATCTCTTCACGA
This sequence comes from uncultured Methanosarcinales archaeon, assembly GCA_964404595.1. Classification (GTDB taxonomy): domain Archaea; phylum Nanobdellota; class Nanobdellia; order Woesearchaeales; family GW2011-AR9; genus CAYJXA01. The sequence continues at coordinate 10,946 of CAYOKQ010000047.1, forward strand.
TATTCTAAATTTCCCAGCGCTAATCCTGCCAAAAAAGCCCCGATGGCAATGGAAAATCCCAAATATTGAAAGATCAGTGCAAACATAAAACAAAGAGCCAAAGACATAATAAGCAGTAATTCCTGATGATAGGCTGAAAACCGAAAAATAGAAGGAAGCACAAATTTACTCAGCAAGTAGGCGATCATAAACAAGCAAAGAAATTTAAGCAAGGCTACACCCAGCAGCGCCACGCTCAGTTCATTCAGAGAGCTTAAAATAGAGAGCGCAAAGATGGCGATCATATCTTCAACCAGCAATATTCCAACTATAATTCTTCCATGCAGCGTCTGTAACTCGCGCTTGTCCGAGAGCAGCTTCATCACCATCATAGCAGACGAAAAAGAAAGCATAAAGCCGATATAGGCAGCTTCCATGGGCAGGTATCCGAGCAGTAAGGCAATGAGATACCCGGTGGAAGTAAGGATAGCAATTGGTATTATCGCCCCAATGCTCGCCGCCCAGGCTACATTCTGCAGCGATTTAAGGTCCACTTCCAAACCCACCAGAAATAATAAGAAGGCGATGCCGATGATAGACATCGATTGAATGATGCTGATATCGGTGACCAGATGAAAGACGGGAGTGAGCAGAATTCCTGTGAGTACATACGCAAGAATCTGGGGTTGTTTGAGCAATCGCAATAGGAAAGCAGCACATGCAGCTACTATCACCACCATTCCCAATTGGAGGAATATGTCTCCTCCTTCCACACCTACCATGCTAATAAGAAGAAACCTATATTATATAAAGCTTTATAGTGCCATAAACAGGGCCTGCTTTTGATTAAACTCCTCCCGCAATATATATAAATCGGTTTAGTTTCATTTCCATGTGCGAATCTTCAAATATCCTAAATTATTGGCACTTGTGCTTATTATCAGTATTTCGGTATTCTTTTTCTATGAAGGAACAACCTATCCCCCGCTCAACGAGCTCATCCTCTCTTTAAGCTACGCGGGCACTTTCTTGAGCGGTATTTTCTACGCTTATGGTTTCACCGCAGCTCCTGCGACTGCCACGTTACTTATTTTGGCTAAGGAACAAAATATAATTATAGCCAGCCTGCTAGGCGGTTTAGGTGCTCTTATCAGCGATATTTTTATTTTCCTGTTCATTCAATATTCCTTTTCCGATGAGATCAGCCGATTTAAGCGTGAGAAAATAGTACGAACCATCGAGAAAGAAGAGAAAAAAATTTTCGGGCATTACCAGAAATATCTTCTGGCCACCTTTGCCGGTTTTCTGATAGCCTCACCCTTGCCATCGGAAATAGGGGTATCGCTCATGGCCAGCCTCAAGAATATTTCCATCAAGAAATTCATCATCATAGCATATATTCTGCATACGGTGGGAATTGGGATTATATTGATTGTAGGGAAGATGGTGTTGTGATTAATTTCTTTGATTAGATAGCTTTTTCTTCTTTTCAGGTTCGGTGATATAATTTTTAGGAGTGGAAACCTTTTGAATAGTTCTTCGTTCAAGTTCCTTTCTGGCAATTCCGGTTTTAGCCAGCCAGAGTTTGAATGGTTCTGCTTTAGATGAAGGTACTGATTGAATAAGTCGGAAAGGCCCTTCCGTATTGGTACAATTCATATTTTGAGCTCCACCTGTTGTAGAGATAGGAAGGGTATGTACAATTTGTACCCACCCTTGAGATAATTGTTCATCTCTCTGCCTCATTTTGTTGATATATTGCTTAGGATCATTAGAATCAGTGAGTATAGAGATGATAATAGCTGTTAAATGCCCTGAGGCGAAGCCGGAGCGTGGTCAAGGTTTAAATTTCCGCAGGGAATATTAACCGCAGAAGTAGAATTTGAGTTTTCTAATCAATTCGACCGAAGGGAGACTAAAATTTAGGGGCTTTCTCAGAACATAGATTTAAGCAGTACATCCGATTGAAGTTTTAGGCTAAATTCTAAGAAAAAAGGGGAAAACAC
>CAYOKQ010000048.1:0-12634 GCA_964404595.1 uncultured Methanosarcinales archaeon
CTTCCACCACATCACCATCTTTGAATATCTTGGTAGCTATTTTAGTGCCGATCACGCAGGGCTTTTTCATCTCCCGCGCAACAATGGCGGCGTGGCAGGTGATGCCTCCTTCGTCGGTTACAAAGGCGGCTGCTTTTTGCATAATTGGCACCATATTTGGTGTGGTCATGCTGGTCACAAGCACATCACCAACTTTTATTTTGGAAAAATCAGCCACGCCGTGAATTACTGTAACTTTTCCTATAATCTTGCCGGAGCAGGCCCTAGCCCCTTTTATTTCAGTATCTTGATGAATTTCCTCTTTTAAGTAATTCTTGATTGTCTGTATTTCTTTTCCTTGTACACAGCGAAGCTTACTGTCTTCGGTAAGCATGGCAAAGCTTTTCATGCGCTCTTGAATAATTTCTTTACTTGGAATCTGGGAAATCAATTCTTCCTTTGTGCAATGCAGCAATTCCCTATAGCTTATCCCTTTGGTCATAGCATATTTTTCTAACATGGGAATTGCTTGAAATAAAGATCGATTAAGAACATCGGTGCGGTGCGTGCGATAAAAAATAATAAACTGCATCCAGGTAATGAAGTGGCTATTCTTTTTCCCCACAATTTTCCGGACATATGCACATCTCTCATTTATTTTCCTTTTTTCTTCGTGGGATATTTCTAGAAAATTTGCCGGGATTTTTTCTTTGCGCGAGCGCGCCTCTTTTTCAGTATAAAGTCTATTGTCTCCGTAACGAGATAATAACCATCTATATTTTTGAACGTGCCGGGCAAGATTGGTGCACCTGGCAAGATCAAATTCTTCTTTTTTGTAAAAATTATCTTGCAGAGGTCGATTTAAATAATCTAAGAGTTCTTCTGTTTCTGATGCAGAAATCTTTTCTTGCAATAGCATGCGCACTTTCTCACCAACTGGTTTTTCGCAAAACCAAATGAAATGCATCGCCGGAATATACGCTTCAAAGGCAGCACAAAATTGTTGAAAATTCCGGTGGGATCGTAGTAATACTTTCTCCCGCTCTTGTAATAATTTTTTTCCAGTTTTGAAGTGCGCAGGGTTGCTCCAATGTTGAAAAATAAGTGAAATGCCTTTTTGAACATCTTCTTTGCAAAAATACCAATCTCCTTCACAAAATACATTGTTTTTTTCGGCAAAGGGCACTGGCAAAAATGGTTGGTGCTGCTTTTCACTGGCCCAGCTAGTTAGAATCATAGATGATGGAAACGGTGGATAGGGTCTTTTGACGTATAATTCGTATTCTTCTTTAGCTAGCATCTAATTACCTCTTACTCAATCTCATACCTTAAAATAGCCGCAATTCCGCCCAGATTCTGCAGCTGCACCCCTTCCCGGGTCTCAACCGAAATAATCTTCACCTCTGCTCCGCCTTTTTGCGCCTGCTCTTCCAACTCGAAGATTCTATCCTCTGATAAACTTTCTGACAGCAACAATTCTCCTACCGCATTCATCTCCAATGCTTTCATAACTTCCTTCTCACCATATGAAATTTTCTTGGGATTTTCCATAAATTGCTTGAAAAATCGTTCCATAATTTTCTTTTCCCGGGCCACTTCTTCTTCTGCGAGCAGATCACCACATTTATCAAGCAATTCCTGCAGCCCAAATTCTTCCGTATAGGACAAATCCTTGGTACCCAATATTTTTTTCTTTAAATCACCGGTTAAATATTCGTGGTTGAGAAAATCATTGATGGTTGTTCCAGGACCGCCGACAATAATGCCTTTCAGATTATTTCCCAAAGGCAGGAACTGGTCTTTCATATATTCACAAATCTTTTTGTAATGCTCTTTTAAGGAACCTTCGCGGATGCGACTGAATCTGGCTGCACTTTGTCCGCCGGCACGAAATTTCCCCGGAACTTCCGAATGGGTTTTTTGCAGCGGCACGATCGTTTTTCCTTTGAGCAGCGCTAAGATGGCATCACGACGATCAAGAACCACCAGGCCATAGACGGTATGTTCCACCATCATCTCTTCTAAAATATCTGTCACGAAATTTTTATCACAGCGATAGATGCGGGTGTTGAGCGGAAGCGGCGGCTCCATGCTCCATACCCGAAAATCCTGTTTGCCCTCAGCAGCAGCCACATTACCACAAAAGACTGCCAGTCCATGAGGAGGAGTTTTACCGATAGTACGCAGATGCTGAATCATCTTTTCCAGCGCGCCCTGCACGTTTTTTCGGGTGCTCGCTGATTTAATATTTGAAGCCGTACCTTGCTCTTCGGCCAAATGTTGGGTAATCTTAAACAACTCGTAGCCAGCTGGCACGTACACCGTGACAAATTCAGTATGGGGAGCTTTATAACTTTTTAATTCACGGATTAATTTCTTCAGATGCAGCTTCTGCTGCACGGTCATAGTTTTATCTTTCTCCATACGCTAGAAAGAAGCCGGTTGATTTATAAAGATTTGCCGGAATTCATTTGCTATTTTTGAATGATAAAATTTATAAATATTTTTGCACAAAAGACTGGACATGGAGCTGTCTGATTACTTGGAGATCAATCTAGCGCAAAGAACGGTGGATCCATCTTCCTACCATACACTGCCGCGCCACTGCTTTAGCTACCAAAGTTTACTGCAGTTGCCTACGCCGTTTACGGAAAGAGATATTCTTCGATGTGTAGGTGCCAAGAAAACGCAGATACAGTTCCATGTAACGCCGGCAGGTCTGCCTATCTTATTGCCTTTCTATAGTGATGGGTCACTTGCTACCTTTGAATTTGTGGAGATTAATCCCTCAGTTGATATTCGTGAGATTATTTACGATTTTAGGTCTAAAAAAATTGAACCAACCTCGCTGCTGCAATGGAAATCTGTACCTTCAGGTAAGCCATTGGTTCTCTGGGGTGACTTTGTTATTGGACCGCGTAAACTAGAAACTATGTACGATGAATCCAGTGGCAAGTGCTATATTGATGTAGAAATGGATAAATATCTCAGCTTTCCTCGAGGGTATTGTGCGCTGTTTCAAATAGGATATAGTGTGGCCGTCCCTTCTGCGAGAATTTTTGAATGCACCATGCGCTATTTTTTATCAGACGTGGTTATTCCACAGTCCATTTTAGCTACCCAAGAACCCGATGCAGAGTTTATCATCGAAAGGGTTGGTCTTCGTGATGTACGATTGACTGGGGCAGTGCATCAATTTAATTTGCATCAGGGAAAACGTGAAAATATCCATCATGTCTATAATGATGGTCTTTATAATGACATCACGTGCCACAATTTGGAGAAAAATATAAATCCACACCAAGGATTACATAATCTGTGCCGTAACATGATGATGCCCACCAGTGACACTCCTGATCTTTTAGCTACACTCGCCTATCTTTTTTAAGCAAATAGTGTTTTACTGCATCTTGCGTTTGCTGTATAGAGATAGTGGCAGTATCGAATACCAAAGGTAGATGGCCTTGTTCCCTTGCTTCCATAAGGCACACCTGAAATAGTTCGGCATCCAGATTCTCGCGTATCTTATGTTGCAGATATTTACGCCGCTGCAGTCTTTTCTTTAATACTTTAAGATTTGAGCAGGTGAGCACAATACATACATTAACCATTTTTGGCGGAAGGTAATGGCTTATATGCGAATCCACAACCAATCCTCTTTGTGCGTCTGCATATTTTTTTTTGATCAGGGTAAGGAATTTTCGCCGATCGACGTCGTAGGATTGCTTTGCCAGGTTGTAGCCAGAAGAGATGACGCGGTAGTGTTTATGTAAATTTAACCGCTGGTATCCGAGTTTCTTGGCCAATCTTTTTGCGAGGGTTGACTTACCTGTTCCCGGAGTTCCGGTAATAATAATGAGTTTTGGCTTCACAGCAGAAGAATATAAAGAAGATATAAATAGGTATCTCTTAATACAACGGATGCACAATCCCATCAGCTTGGATTTCTTGTGCTGTGGCTCGTGTGCCTAAAGCATGAAATACAATTGCAGCAATATCTTTTTCGTGAACTTTGCCATTTTTGGAAGGGTAATATTTCATGCCATTGACCCAGGTTCCTACTGCCAGCGGTGGTGTCATTGCTTCGAGTCCAGTTCCTTCATTTCGATGAGGGTGGATGGCAACTGTTTTTACTACTTCTTGCAAATCCGTTAAATTGCCATATTGTTGTTGTACGGTAATTAAAGCATAGGTGTTAGGAACATCTTTGGTGATGGCTCTACTCTCAGGATCCCCAAAAGAATGATACGCTTGCACTTGACGAGATTCCACTTTCACAATTTCCCCACTGAGAGTTTCTAATTTAGAAATGTCAACGGAAGGTTGCCGTTCTTTGGTCTCAGAACAGGTCGTTGGTACAGCAGCTAATCCGAAGGCCAACGCAAATGATCGAAGGTAGTTCATACGATGGTAACTCCTCATAAAATTTTTAATGATTTCTATTCTCTGGAATCTATTCTATCTTTCAACTGGAATATCTTGCTCTCCTGCTGACATGGATCCATGCACGGCTTGGAATTCTCCTGCTTTGACTGCTATGCCATAAGGTAAAAATAATCGAGGATGAATATTTTGTACTTTTCCAACCATGGTTATGGTTGAATTTTCTTGTCGGAGCAGGGACTTAAGATGAAGATAGTTTGCAAATGCTTGTTGTCGCTGGCTTTCGATAAAACCACTAACATCTTCTTTTACTTTCTTAGTATAACTCACTCCAGAAGGCAAACGATCATGAGCTGCATATTGAAAAGCCAATACATTTTTGTCTTGTTGTATGACGCCGCCGAGAGTAAATTTTCCTATAGTTGCACCCCAAAATCCCAGCCCCGGCCTCGGGAGGTCTATTTTCTGATAGGGCGATGTTAATTCCGTATATAGACAGTTCCCTGAGATCAAATAGCTCCTCTCATCATTTTCAGGGTATATTTTCCAATTTGGGGGAAGTTTTCTACACTTCAATTCTTTTTCCAACAAATCAGCGATAGAAATTTTCTGAATGCCGCGTGCTTCCAATACTGCATCATTATCCATCCTGTTTTAAGGCCAGAGTTACTATAAAAACTTTATCAAACTTCATTCTTATTCATCTTATCCTGCTGCAGATGCACTTCATGATGCCGTTTCAAGAACCTGTGTACCAATTGCTTATGCAAGACCGACTCGATAATCAAAATTATTAAAAACAACACTATGGCATACCCTACCAACATTACTAAATCCACTCCTACGTTCGTTATTGAAGAGCCAAAGATAAAAATCTCCCTAATGATTTTTTCTGAAATAACAAAGGGATTGAATGATGCAAGGTTTCGTAGCATAGGAGAAATGGCTTCAATGGGCAACACCACTCCCGATATGAACAGTAAAATACTTCCCGCCGATATCGATCCGAGCACTCCGGTTTCTTCGGATGAAAAAAGATAGCCGATAGCCATGCCCAAGAAAGTAAATACGGACGAAGCCACAAAGAGTACGATGGCAATCGAGGGCATCATAGCCCAATTTTCGGGAAGGAAAATCAGCGAAATTCCCAGCAAGATAATAATCTGCACCAGTATGAGTGCCAAATTGGTCAGGTAAATAGAAATGATAAAAGTCGTTTTCTTGATCGGCAGGAAATAATTCCGTACAAAAGCCGGACTATTTTTCTCCATCATCACTAAAATTGTTCCTAATAATAAAGAAGTAAACATGACTACTAGCACCAGGAGGGTTGGAAAAGAATAATTTAAGAAAGTACTGTCTTTGGCCACTTTCTCGATCCTGGTGACAATGGGGTTTGCCACCGTGCCAGGTTCAGTGACTCTCTGTGATTCCAGGTTGCTTTGAAGGGTTCCTAAAGCTGCTTGCACGGAATCTAGTGCCGTGGTAGTTTCCTGTAAGCTGGTGCTGGCGGCTGAAAGTCCGGTGGAACTATCCGTAATAGCGATGGCAGCACTCGCAAGTTTTGTTTTTGCGCTGGTGATATCATTTTGCAAAGAAGTTATTAATGTTAGGACGCTTGTATTCATGGAAGTATAGGCCAGATCAAGTTGTGTTTCTGCTTCATCGAGAGCTGCTTCTACTCCTGCTCTATTGGCGGCAGTCATATTGGCTTGACTTAATTCTGTTCGAGCTTGGGTAATTTTAGTGAGCGCCTGGTCTATTTCAGCCGATGTTGTTGTGATGATGGTGGTATCATAACTTGACTCCGGAATTATGAGATCAACTCCGCCTAAACTGCTTTGCGCCAACTGCACTGAGGAAGAAGCAGAAGAACTTTTCTCTTTGATACTGCTAAGCTGATTATTATTGTCGGCAAGACTACTTTTAGTTGATTGTAATGTCGTAATCAATTCACCTGCTAACGACTGAGAAACAGCCTGTGCTTTGAAATCAATGTGGGCACTTAATGTTTCCTGGATCATCCATACCAGATTTATTTTACTTGGATCAAGATGAAATACCACTTCTTTAGGAGTATTTCCTTCCACTTGGAAACTTTCGGGCAGCACCATGCACGTATGCACCGCTCCGGTTTTAATATCATCGATACACTCTTCTATATTACTGTCGTAGGTGATTACCCTAAATTCCTGCTCTTGCAACGCTTTTATAATTGCATCCACATCCGTGCTAACCGAAGCCGCTACCACCCCTATATTTAATCCATACTGGGGCGAATTGTTATAGGAAAGTCCTAAAATGAGAATTGTGAGCAGGGGTGCAAAGAACACGATTAACGATGAAATTTTAGATCGAAATAATAATTTAAGATTCTTTTTTGTTAACAGCCACAATGATTGCATAGTCCATTCCTCTTTTTTATGAATACTTAATTGGCATTGATTCTCTATTTATTTCCCCGTTGCAATAGTCTCAAATACTTCATGCAGCGATGGTTTGCGTAAATCTAAATCGTGCAAATATAAATTTTCTTCTTTAATGACCGCCAGGATTCCTTGCAGTGTCTTTTGAATGTCTGCCGGATAGATTACCAGGCGCTTTCCTTCATCAACAATTTTCTTAACGGGCAAGGCTTTAAGAGTGGACAAAACTTTTTCTTTACTATCCCCTGGACGCAGGTTGATGGTGAAATAATCCCGTAGAAATGGCTTTTTGACTTCCTCCATGGATCCAAAGCTTCTAACTTTTCCTTTATGGATTACTGCCACTTTGTTGCACAGGTGTTCGACGCTGTCAAGATGGTGTGATGCCAGAATTACGGTAATTCCCTGCTGGTTGGCTTCTTCGAGCAAGAGCAGGATTTCTTTCTGGATTAAAGGATCTAAATCTGCAGTAGGCTCGTCTAATATTAAAATTTTCGGCTTGTGTACTAAGCCGCAGGAAATATTCAGGCGCTTTTGCATACCGCCCGAGAGATGTTCGGCAAGTTTATTTCGATCTTCGAACAAGCCGGTAAATATCAGCAATGACTTAATGTTATTCACCAGCACATCCTGCTTAAGTCCGTACATCTGTCCGAAATGAAATAAATTTTCTTTGACCGTCAGCTTGGGATAAAAAGAATTGTGCTGGGGGGCAAAGCCAATGAATTTTTTAATTTTATGTAAATTATCATGCAAATTTTTAGGCTCATGAGTTACCTTGGAATAATAAAGCACTTCTCCTTTTGTTGGTTCTATAAAGCCGGTGAGCAGATTGAGTAAGGTGGTTTTCCCGCTTCCCGATTCGCCGACGATGCCGATGATCTCTCCTTCCTCGATAGTCATATCTATCTGATCAAGGACGGTGGAATTAGCAAACTCCTTGCTCACCTCTTTTAGTTGCAGTAAGGGCACGGTAGTTATGAATGGTTTTTGATATATAAAGGTTTGGGCAGTTTGTCATTTTTCATCCCCGCTTAGTCGTATGGCAACATTATTAAATAAGACGGCTCTTCCAAAAAGAAAACTTTGGTGTTGACATGAATGAAATTTTAGAAAGCGTCGCCCATAAGACCGAAGAGCACGAATTCTATAATGACCTGCCGCCTGGATACCAAAAAGGAAAAACCAAATATGTGGTGGTTGCCGGCACGGTAATGAGCGGTTTAGGAAAAGGTATTTTTGCCGCATCACTAGCATCGCTGTTGCAACTTCAGGGGTTGAAAGTTACCTTGATGAAATTTGATGGTTATCTGAATGTGGATGCTGGTACGCTGAACCCTTACCGTCATGGAGAAGTATTTGTCTTGGATGATGGCACCGAAAGCGACATGGATTTGGGCACGTACGAGCGATATCTCCATGCTGATATTACCAAAGATAATTATCTTACGGGAGGAAAATTATTCTCTCAAATTTTAAGCCGGGAGCGCCAAGGCAGTTATTTGGGCCGGGATGTCCAGTTCATTCCGCACGTTACTGCCGAAATTAAGCGTTTTGTAAGGCAATTGGCTGTTTCTTCCGATGCCGACGTGGTTTTTGTTGAAGTAGGAGGCACTACCGGAGATATTGAAAACAGTTATTTCTTGGAAGCGATGAGGGAATTAAAATATGAAGAGGGGCCTGGCAACGTGGTGATGGTTGCAGTTACATACGTGCTCCATCCCAATTTTCTCGGAGAACAAAAAAGTAAAGCCGCACAGCTTGGGTTAAAAACATTGATGGGGTTGGGATTACAGCCAGATATTATTGCCTGCCGCTGCGAACAGCCAGTTATTTCGAAAACAAGAGAGAAAATAAGTATTGCCTCAAATGTTCCGGTTGAGCGCGTCGTAAGCATCCATGATTGTGATAGTATTTATGTTATCCCTTCCTTGCTGCGTGAAGCCAAATTAGATGAGCATACCATTGCCTTATTGGGGTTAAAGTCACGGATTCACCCTCAGGCAGAAAAAGCACAACAGTGGGATTTCTATATTCAGAAAACAGTCTCTTCCGAGCATGAAATTACTATCGGTGTCACCGGAAAATACACTGCCTTGCGCGATTCGTATGCTTCCATCATTAAAGCATTAGAACACGCAGGAACGCATCTGGGTGCCAAGGTCCATTTGAAATGGATCGATACGACTGATGTAACGCCGCAGACCATTGCCGGCGCCTTAGCTGGCGTCGATGGCATTATTGTGCCGGGTGCCTTTGGCAGCCGGGGAGCAGAAGGAAAAATACAATGCATCGCCTTTGCCAGAGAAAATAAAATTCCTTATTTGGGTTTGTGTTTCGGCTTTCAGATGGCTTTGATCGAGTATGCCAGGAATGTATGTGGACTCACTGGAGCAAACAGCACTGAAATTGATAAAGATTGCGTCCATCCAGTGATTGATATTTTACCGGAACAGAAAGCCATTTCCAAACTTGGAGGCAATATGCGTTTGGGTGGCCATGAGGTGGAAATTAAAGCTGGAACAGCTGCGGCACAGTGGTATGGTTCCTTATTGGTGCGCGAGCGATTCAGACACCGCTGGGAATGCAATCCGGAGTACATTAAGACGTTTGAAGATCACGGGATTATTTTTTCTGGGAAGGCGCCGGGAAAGGAGATCATGCAGATTTTGGAATTGTCCAAGGAAATGCATCCTTTCTTCTGTGGAGTGCAATTTCATCCTGAATATTTGTCGCGTCCATTGCAGCCACATCCGCTGTATATGGGATTGGTGAGAGCAGCGATGGAAAGAAGAAAGAAATAAAAAATTAATTAGGGTTCTATTCTTTAACCGGAAAAATCGGGGAATTCTGGAAATAAACCAGAAACATCGGGGCTAAACTAACGGTGGGAATGAAAGTGTACTTTTTTTAACCTAATAAAGGAATGCCACAACTCACTTGCTTGAAAGTCAAATGTAATCTGCTTTGCATCTCTGTATTAATATTATCAAACATATCCTCTAAGGCGATAGCTATGTTAGGTTTACCATCTCTTTCTTCAAATTGGACATATTTCCCTTCATTCATTCTTCTATACATGTCTCTATGAATCTCATCATACCCTCTAACAGTATCTTTACTTACATCTTTAATTGCTATCGTAGTAGTACCTATTGGCGAAGCAATTTTTCCAAGGAATGTTACACCCTGTTTCTGCAAAGACTGTGACCAATCAACATAGGCTTCCACATCACCATCAGAAGGAAACGCCATGTACAAGTACATGGTTGCGGTAAGAAAATCTTTTATTACCTTTGCATCAACTCTTTCCATCTTCTCAAGCTCACTTCCTGCCCAAGAAGCCACATGTTCTACTGCTCTCTTAGGGTGGGTGTGATAATGGACAATCTCCTTGCCAGATATTTTTAAACTGCCGAATCTTTGAATGCTGGAGAATCTAAATTTCCCATGCTCACCAAATTCTTCTGTATGGTCTTCTGAAATATGATACCATCGAGAATCTTGTGGTGTGTAAAACCAGGATCCCTCGTATGGAATTTCGTGGGCTAAACGAACTAAATCCTGTTCACCATCTTTCCTAATTCTCCTCACAGAATACGGTTTACAGTTTATATAGAGGGAAGTATTCTTCGAAAGTTGTGGATAATTTGCATTAGGATTGATTAGACCAATTCTTTCGGCATAATACCGACTAATCTCACCGAGAGTACTGCCTATCTTGACAAGCATTTCCCCTACGGTCATGCATTCAGTTGGTTTTTTGGCCACTTTCTCTCCTATTTTCATTCTGATTCATAACCTCTTTTTACTTTCTCTATTGCTTTTCTTGCAGTATTCAAAGCCAAAGAACCATATATTTCGTTAGCCAATAGGAAGATATCATCATATTGAGATTTTTGAGTATGGATAGTTACTTCCAATGAAACATTTTTGCCAGGAAATGCTTCTGATAGTTGTTCTCCAATTTCATCATCCAATCTAACGTAATCCTGGGTTTTTCTTAAAGAAGTCATTGGAGCGTAACCTTCTATTCTTGAACCACTTTCGTCTAGGTCAAAGCGAACCAAAAATTTTGTTTCATTCCAATTAAATCCATGGGGTGATGGTTCAGAAAGTCCAACCACGGTATCTATTGCGGTTTTTGCTTCATTAGTTTCCTTTCCTGGAAAATAAACTGTCTTTCCATCGTTCCATCTAACTGGATTGTAAGTGTGAGTAAACTGTTCTTCGCTAAATTTATATGTTTGTTTTTTTGGCATCATTTTTAATTCTCCTCCTCATTTTGTCATTTGTTTTAACTTACAAGTAGTTATAATGCTGAGTATATAAATCTTAAGGGTGGCTAACACCACCCCAAACAGAAAACTTTATAATTAACAGAATAATCCATAACCAAAATGTACCAAGAACTCCTCCAAAAAATAGGGCTTTCCCTTAATGAAGCAAGAGTGTACGAAGCTTTACTGCATTTAGGGGAAGTAAATGTAAACAAAATCTCTGTAAAGTCCAAAGTCCACAGAAGAAACGTATACGATTCTCTGAATAAGCTTATCGAGAAAGGCCTTGCTTCCGAGACATTTGTCAAAGGCGAGAAGTTATTTAAAGCTATTGATCCGGAACGGTTAAAAGAAATTATCAAAGAAAAAGAAACAGCTTTAGACTCCTTCCTACCAGAGATGAAAAAGCTGTATAAGTCCGTAGAGTCGGATGCAGAAGCATATTTCTTTAGAGGAGTTGAGGGCTTCAAAAATTATCTCCAACTCATCTTAGAGCAAAAACAAACGGTCTATTTTATCGGTGCCAAAGCTTTCTGGCTTGATTCACGGCTTAAACATTATCTTCGGCATTTTGATGAAGAGCGAAAAAAGGGAGGAATACAATTTATGCACTTATTTGATTATGAAGTAAAAGAAAAAAAACCGGAGATTCTCGAATTGGTTGGAAAACCCTACAGATTCCTGCCCAAAAAATATTCTAGTGCCACCGCTGTAGATATTTTTGGTGATTATGTGGTTACATTTGTCGGCGTAAAGCCTGGAGAACTCTACGAAGAGCCCTTGCAATTTGTTATCAAAAGCAAACTCTTGGCTGACGGATATAGAAAATTATTTCAATTTATGTGGGATAACTGTAAAGAAAAATGATTTTATGCTTTTTGTTTATCTAGAAACGGCAAATCCGCCCCCGCAATCTTTATAAAACACCTTCTTTCTTTACAAAATATAATGCTCAAAGAAAAAATCAAGCAGATCTACGAACAAAAATATAAAATCCTCCTTATTATCCCTTTACTGCTCCTCTTTGTATCGCTGGCCCAAATAGGCTATCAATATTCTACTACTGGCGATTTTGTGCATAAAGGCATCTCGCTCAAGGGCGGCTCAACGGTGACTATTAATTACCAGGCATCAATTTCACCTGCTCTGCTCGAAGAAGAATTACAACAGCAATTTCCCGACTCCGATGTGAGCATACGAACCATCACCTCCACGAATGATATAGTGGGTTATACCATCGAAACTAATTTACAGGAAAAAGCTGACATCGAATTGTTTCTGGACTTTCTTGGCAACAAAGTGGAATTAGTTGAGGGAGAATATAGCACCGAAGTTATCGATTCTTCTTTGGGTGCCAGTTTTTTTCTGCAGACGGCGTGGGCGCTGCTTATTGCCTTTGTGCTGATGGCACTGGTTGTTTTCATATATTTTCGCATGTTGGTGCCTTCTTTATCAGTTATTTTAGTTGCTTTTTCCGATATTGTCATCACTTTGGCGATATTCAATCTTACCGGCAGCAAATTAACGACGGGAGGCGTGGCCGCTTTCCTAATGTTGGTGGGATAT